>JBIKWD010000280.1:0-3447 GCA_044356505.1 Phycisphaerales bacterium | reverse complement strand
CCGCGGGGCGCGCGTGTCGACATCGATCGCCATCGCCGAGAAGGTGTTCGCGACGACGAGCGCCTGCGCGCCGCCGTCGATCGCGGCCGTGGCCATCGCCACGATGTCGCCGACATTCGGCGAGAGCTTGACGAAGAGCGGCTTGGTGCGGACCGCGGGCTTCACCTCGCGCAAGAGCGCGCGCAGCGCCTCGGGGTGCTCGCCGAACTGGAGGCCGTCGGCCGTGTTCGGGCAGGAGACATTGAGCTCGACCGCGGCGATGTCGGCCGCGGCATCGAACGCGCTCGCGACGGCGAGGTACTCGGCGACCGAATGGCCCGCGACCGAACCGAACAGCTTGCACGGGAGCCCGCGCGCCTCGGGCAGCTTCTCGCGCATGAAGCGGTCGATTCCGACGTTCGCGAGGCCTATCGCGTTCAGCATGCCCGCCGGGCTATCGATGATGCGCCACGGCGCGTTGCCTTCGCGCGACTCGGCCGTGATGGACTTCGTGGTGATGGCGCCGATCCGGTCGAGCGCGAACGCATCCGCCATCTCGCGGACGTAACCGCAGGTGCCCGCTGCGAGCACCACGGGGTTCGCGAGGCGCACGCCTGCGAGCGAGACGGAGAGGTCGGCCATCGCGGCGGATGGTACAGCGGGGCGCAGCGCCCGCGGAAAGAAACAGGCCGCCCCCTTCGGGACGGCCTGTCGAGTTGGCTGTAGGAATCGGGCCTTACGGGCAGGCGCCCCACGCGTTCAGCAGCGTGGCGAGGTCCGAACTGCCGACCACCCCGTCGCCGTCGAGGTCGTTCTTCGGGCCGCCCCACGAGTTGAGGATCGTGGCGAGATCCGAGCTGTCGACCGAGCCGTCGCCGTTGAGGTCGGCGTCGCACGCAGCCACGTCGCACTCGATCGCGGTGATGATGAACTCGTCGACGCCTGCCTCGGTGATCGAGTTGTTGGCGACGTCGCTCGTGATGAAGCGGACGCGGACCGTGGAGTTCAGGCTCACGAAGTTGTCGAGCGTGTAGGTTCGCGGGCTCCACCCCGTGTTGAGGTTCACCCCGATCTGCTCCATGAGGACCCACGGGCCGCCGTTCGAGACCTCGACCCGCAGGCTGTCGGCCTGGGCGGTCGTGCCCGACACGATGTCGTCGCAGAAGAACCAGAGCGAGACGTTGAGGACCGCGCTCGATGCAGAGCTCAGGTCGAAGGCGGGCGACGTCAGCGTGGTCGGGCCGCCGTCGACGTCCTGCGAGCCCGCGGTGCCGCCAGCGGTGCCGAGCCCCGTCACGAAGGCGCGGACGCCCGAACCGGAGGTCGCGTCGCTGGCGGGCGAGGCCTGGTTGGAGCCGGTCACCGTGCCGATCGGAGTACCGGAGATCCACGCGCCCGCGGTCAGCGAGGTGTCGTTCGTGACGGTCCAGCCGACGACGCTTGCCTCGAAGGACTCGGCGACGATGCCGGACGAGCCGGTCGCGACGAGCGCCGAGAAGGTCGAGCTCGGGGCTGACGGCGGATCGATGTTCAACCCGCCGTTCGAGAGGTTTGCCGAGATGTAGTAGCGCACGCTGTCGCCGCACGAGATCGGCGGGAAGGTCGCGAGGTAGGTGTTCGGCGCGGTCAGCGCCAGCGGGTAGGCGGTGTAGCTCGTGCCGCCGTTCACCGAGACGTTGAGGTTCGCGCTGCCCGCGACGATCGAGCCGCCGCCGACGATGGTCGTCGACACCGGGAACGAGTTGGTCTGGCCGGGCACCAGGGTGCTCGGGCGGCCGCTCGGATAGCCGAAGGTCACGAAGAACGGCGGCTTGTTGATGAACACCTCGATGCCGCCGCAGCGGCCGACGACGAGGTCGAGCCAGCCGTCGCCGTTGATGTCGACCGGCGCGATGTCGAACACCGAGGACAGGTTCGCGATCGGGAGCACGGTGCCCTGCTCGTCGAGGAGCGAGGTGCCGATGACGCCCGTGTTGGTGTAGATCTTGGTGCGGCGGCCCGAGCTCGGGCAGAAGGGGCCGAGGTCGGCGTCGACGTCGCAGATGATCACGTCGAGGCGACCGTCGTTGTTGAGGTCGGCGACGCGCGGGGTGTTGCCGAACTCGCCGAGGCTGTCGGCGATCGTGTACGACGTGAAGTTCGCGTAGCCGTCGGCGCCATTGCCGTTGTTGATGAGGACCTTGTCCTGGCCGTCGTCGACGATGATGAGGTCCATCCGGCCGTCGTTGTTGAGGTCGCCGTGGTCGATGTTGTACGGCGCGCCGCCGACGATGCTGTCGGGGCCGAGGAAGCTGTTGCCGAGGCCGTCGGGACGCGAGTAGATGCCTGCGACATCCTGGCCGCCGGTGAGCGTGTTGACGCGCACGATGTCGAGTTTGCTGTCGCCGTTCATGTCGGCGGCGAGCGCTGCGTTGCCGAAGCCGGCCGACAGCTGCGCCGCGGTCATGCGGGTGGTGCCCGTGTCGACGAAGAACCCGGGGTTCGCCGCGCCCTGGTTGACGAGGAACTTGTTCTGGTAGTCGAGCGAGGCCGTCTCGCCCGGGCTCTGCTGGCACTCGCCCGCGTCGTTGGTGTCGCCGTCGGCGTTGAGGTCGATGCAGATCGTGCCGCTCGTCTCGGGCGTGTCGTAGTCGGTGTAGAAGATGTCGACGAAGCCGTCGCCCGTGAAGTCGCCGATCGCCATGTCGCAGAAGCGCGGGTTCGCAGTCGAGCCATTCGCGGCGAAGAGCTGCGGAATGCGCGCGTCCTCGAAGCGGAAGCCAAGCCAGTTGCCGTTGGCGTCGTCGCCGAGGTTTCGGTAGACGCGCGGCTGGCCGAGCATCGCGTTCACGTGGTCGCTCATGGTGGTCGCGGTCACGAGGTCGAGCCAGCCGTCGTTGTCGACGTCGAAGGCCTTGACGTCGCGGTCGTTCACGGGGTCGAGCATGCCCTGCGAACCCGCGGCGTCGGCAGCCGAGCCGTACTCGAGGGTGCGGTCGACGAGGACGCCGCTCTCGTTCATGAACAGGATGTCGCGGAAGCCGCCCTGGATCGAGCCGGGGAACTTGCGCATGCAGACGACGTCCATGTCCCCGTCCTGGTCGAAGTCGCCGAAGGAGAAGTCCTTCTCGAGGTTGTCGTTCACGAGGAGGCTCGACGCGGCGACGAGGCGGGTCGAGGTCTGGTTCTCGTAGGTCACCCACTGGCCGAGGGCGGGCGCGGCGATGGCGGCGGCGACGACGGCGGTCGTGCAGCCAAGGGAGAGGGTCAGGGAGTTGCTGTTCTTCATGTGTTCGTCCTTCGAGTGCCGTGGCAACCTACGAATCGTGCCGTCTTCCGTCTGGTCTGCGCTGATGCGCGAGTTCGCTGTGTCTGTCGAACGTGAAACAGGGACCGTCAGCACGGTCCCCATGCGTTGAGGAGCGCAGCGAGGTCGGCTGCGTTGGTGGCGCCGTCGCCGTTGAGGTCGCCTCCGGCGCCGCCCCACGC
>JBIKWD010000279.1:0-3451 GCA_044356505.1 Phycisphaerales bacterium | reverse complement strand
TGTTACGAGAATGCACAAGAGCTCAACATTGGCGGGATTGGTCACGACGGTCTTGATCGGCGGTTGCAGTGTTCCGAAGCTTCCCTCAGATACCGACAACTCGAAGACGAACATGTCGGTCGGCGTTGTCCAGCGCGAGATCCGCAAGGGCATGACGGGAGGCGAGGTCGCGACCGTGCTCGGAAGTCCGAACATCGTGACGAGTGGCCCGGGTGGCACGGAGGTGTGGGTCTACGATCGCACCTTCAGCCAGGTGGAGACGGCTTCGGCTTCGACTGGCGTGTGGTTCGTTGTCGGAACGACCGGACAGAACGCCGGTGTCGCTCGGTCATCTCAGTCGACCTTGACCGTGGTGATCAAGTTCGACGCCGAGAAGAAGGTCGCCGATGTGGCGTATCACCAGTCGAAGTTCTAATGAGAGGGGAAGGACATGCGTATCACCGCTTCGATGGCAGGCGTGACCGCGCTTTGGCTTTGCCTGGGCTTCTGCTCATGGCTCGGCTGCGGCCAGACGACGATTCCGAAGGACGCCTTGCTCCTTCAGGAACCCACGACCGAGATCCGTCTTCGTCAATCAAGGAAGTATGCGACGACTGACGAGAAGGCGATTCTCATCGCCTCAAACCAGCTCTTGCAGGATCTCGGCTTCAACCTCGAGGAGTCAAGCCGCGATGTCGGCCTGCTTGTCGCAAGCAAGGACCGCACCGCGGTAGACGGTGGGCAGGTTGCAGGGCAGATCTTCGCTGCCGCGGTTCTCGGAGTTCGAATCCCCATCGACAAGGACCAGAAGATTCGCGCATCCGTCGTCACTTCGCCGACGGCCGATACTTCAGGGATCGTCGTTCGCGTCACTTTCCAAAGGCTCGTCTGGAACGACTTGGGCGCCCTCTACAAGGTCGAGCGCCTCGATGAGCCGGAACTCTACACCGAATTCTACGAGAAGCTCTCGAAGGCGCTCTTCCTCGAAGCGCAGGAGGTTGGATGATGAGGTCGATGACTTGGAGGCTTGCTGCCTGTGTTTTCATCTCCGGCGCCGCAGCCACGGTCGGCGGATGCGCGGCGACACCCAAGGCGACGGATGGCGCGGTCGAGCTGAAGCTGCGCGCGATCCAAACCCGCGCGTTCGACACGACCGACGTCAACAGGACGATTCGCACGGCGATGGCGACGCTGCAGGATCTCGGCTTTGTCATCGACAACGCCGATGCTGAACTCGGGAGCGTGACCGCGTCGAAGCTTGACAAGTATGTCATCAAGATGACGGTCACCGCACGCAAGCGGGGCGAGTCGCAGCTGCTCGTGCGCGCCAACGCGCAGTACAACGTGACTCCCGTGGAGGATGCGAAGTTCTATCAGCAGTTCTTCGCGGCCTTCTCGAAGGCCATGTTCCTCGAGGCGCAGGAGATCGATCCCGCCGCGCCGGGCTTTTGACGGTGAAGTCACCGCAGGGATCCGGAGGCGCGCGGCTCCTCGCAGTGCCGATGCGCGATTTCCACGGATTTCCGATAGCCGAGGTCGGGCGCGGGCGCCGCAGCGCCGCTCACTTCACCTCAAAGCTCTTCATGATCGTCTCCGACTCGGCGAAGATCTTGTCCGCGTGCTGGGGTGTGGTCGCGAACACGACCATGTAGGTCGTCTCGCCGCCATCGAGGTAGTAGCACACCGACTCCATGCCGAACTTCGGCATGCGGGTGTGGAGCCTGTCGACCTCGCGGCCGCTGACGATGAGTCGCTCCCACTTCACCGGCTCTGCATCGAGCCAGACCGCTGTGCGCTGGTCCGCGATC
Source organism: Phycisphaerales bacterium (assembly GCA_044356505.1). Taxonomy (GTDB): domain Bacteria; phylum Planctomycetota; class Phycisphaerae; order Phycisphaerales; family SM1A02; genus QWPT01. The sequence goes on along the minus strand of JBIKWD010000279.1, from coordinate 1,664 downwards.
ACCTGATCCGCGCGCGTAAACTGGCCGCTCGGGACCGAGTAGACGACGATCTGGTCCGCACGCTCGTAGTCGTTGCCCGTGCCGTCGAAGAGCGCGATCTGCAGCATTCCGGACTCGATCGCGATCTCGCGCAGGGCCATGAACACCTCGGTCTGTGCCTTGCGGAGCCCGGCCTGCTCTGCGTGAACGCGGTCCGTACCGGCCGACGGCGTGAAGCCGGTGAATCGGAGCGGCACCGTGATGCCGAAGTCCTCTTTCTCGAAGACGCGGCCCGCCGGCGTGACCTTGCCGACATGCGGCGGCGGGGTGCGTTCGCCGCAGGCGGGCAGCACGAGCGTCGCTGTGGCTGCCACAGCTGCGGCGGATCGGCGGATCGATGGGATGGGCCTGGTCATCACGGCAACATAGCGCGCGGCAACCAAGCCTAAAGACACACCGACGGCCAGAGGCCGTCGGTGTGGGGATGGTTGGTTGTCGCAGGTGGCTTCGATCGAAGCCGGTCACGCTTACGGGCAGGGGCCGAACGCGTTCAGCAGCGCGGCGAGGTCCTGCGCACCGACGGCACCGTCGCCGTTGATGTCGCCGACGCCCGTGCCACCGAAGTTGCTGAGCAGGATCGCGAGATCCTCCGCGTTCACCTGTCCGTCGCCGTTCAGATCGGCAGGGCATGGGACGGCGGCCGCGCAGGGGCCGAAGGCGCTCAGCAGCGCAGCGAGGTCCTGCGCACCGACGGCGCCGTCGGCATTGATGTCGCCGACGCCCGTGCCGCCGAAGTTGCCGAGCAGGATCGCAATGTCCTGCGCGTTCACCTGTCCGTCGCTGTTCAGGTCGGCAGGGCATTCGGCGACGGTGGTGCAACCGACCGTCAACGAGCCCGCGCCTCCCGCGCCGCCGCTTGAGCCGACGCGGATGAGGAAGAACTGGCCAGCCACGGCATCGACGGTGACGCTTGCACCGCCGCCCGCGCAGCCGGCCGAATTGTTGTCGCATCCCGCGAGCACGCCTGCAGACGGGCAGTCGCCGTCGTAGATGGCGAGCCGTGCGCCCGCCGCACCCGAACCGCAGGTCGAGATCGTGACCTCGCCCGAGCAGGTCGCCTCATAGACGTACCAGACGTCGTTCGCCATGGTCGTGCCGAGGCCGCCATCGCACTCCGCCGGAAGCGGCTCGGCGCTTGCGGTGGCGTTCGTATTGTCGAAGGCGAGCGTCTCGTCGCCGATCACGAAGGCGCCGGCGCACTCGTCGTTGACGGGCGGCGGGACCGCGACCGTGAACTCGAAGAAGTTGATGTCGTACGCGCCCGCCTTCGTGTTGGGGACGGTGATGGTCGTCGCGCCGTTCGAGACGGAGAACGTAAGGTCGAGCCCCGTGCTCGGGCTCGCGGTCGCGATCACATCCGCGAAGTCGAGGAGGTTGCCGCTGCGGAAGTCGTCGTCCGAAGGACTCGGCTGGTTGTTGGAGAGCCCGAAGTTCGACACCGCGACGTAATAGATGCCAGGAGCGAACTCACGGCGGAGCGCGCTCTGGGTCGTCGTCCCGAGGAGCCCGGGGATACCGCTGTGCACGGCCGCGGACTCGTCGTCGTTGCCGTAGCCGCTGATCGCGTTGAATTCGCTGTCGTAGATCCAGAGTTCGGTGTCGGTGGTGTGGCCTTCGCCGACGGT
>JBIKWD010000097.1:0-12144 GCA_044356505.1 Phycisphaerales bacterium | reverse complement strand
GCGCGCGTTCCTTGGATTTCCCACGCGGGCTGCCGGTCGATCTCGTCCACGAGCTCTTGGAGCGTCATGGTGGGCAGGGTAGCGGGGGTGGCGTGGAGCGCGGGTCGACGCTGCGCGGGTTGGCCTGGCGGTTGCGCGCGAAGAGCGCGAGCGCGTCGCCTTCGACCATGAAAAGTGGAAGGTGCACCTTTCGAAAATCATGGTGCGTCGATGTGCGGGTTCGCTGCTCTCGCGGCTGCGCGCGCGGTTGAGGATCCGTTGCCTTGTGGACGAAATCCGCGAATTGTTGTTGACAGGAATAGTGAAGCGGCCTATTCTGTCAACGCTGGTTCGGGCGGCGGTCGGGCCGCCTCGAACGCGGCGAGTCTCTGCGCAGGCATCGGGCGATGCCGCCGGGGGCAACAGGCGAAGTCAACGAGCAGGCGGAAGAGGCAGCCTTGCAGGCAGAGTCGTAGGGGACGAGCAACGAGGGAAGCGCAATGATCGGCGACCGAATCAAGCAAGCACGCATCGCATCGGCGATGACCCAGGACGAGGTCGTCGCTGCGCTGGCGGCGTTGGGGCAGACGCTGACGAAAGCGGGGCTCTCGAAGTACGAGCGCGGCGGAAGCGTGCCGAAGCCCGTGACGCTGCGGGCGCTTGGCAGGATCCTCGGCGTGCCGGCAGACTTCTTCGTGGAGGATGGGCAGGCCAAGCGGGTCAAGGTCGAGTGGCTCGCGTTCCGCAAGCCTTCGCGGCTGACGCTGGCGGAGGAGGAGCGGATCAAGACGCTCGCGTCGGCGCAGGTCGAGGCGTTCGTGTCGCTTCGTCAGGCGCTCGAGCCGAACCGCACCTGGCCGAGGGTGCCGCGCATCAAGGTCGCCTCGCTTGCGGATGCAGAGGCTGCCGCCGAGCGGCTGCGCGAGCGTTGGCGGCTTGGCGACGCGCCGATCGAGAGCGTCACGCGGGTGATCGAGGACGCGGGGGGCGTGGTGGTGGAACTCGACGCGCAGGGCCGCAGGCGGGCTGCGGTGAAGGGGTCGGGTGCGAAACGGGGGGGCGGCGCGAAGAGTGGCGGCAAGGCGTTGGGCCACGCTCGGGCCGAGCCCGGTTTCGACGGCCTGTCGGGCTGGGCCGAGGGCTCGACCCCCGTCGTGGTCGTGAGCGCGGCGGCAAGCGACGACCGCCGGCGCTTCAGCCTGGCGCATGAACTCGGCCACCTTTGCATGGATGTCGGCGAGGTCGACTCCAGGACCGACGGCGATTCTGGCGCGAAGGCTGTCGAGAAGCTGGCGCATCGTTTCGCCGCGGCGTTTCTCGTGCCGTCCGCGACGGCGCGGCGCGAGCTTGGCGAGAGGCGCCGTCACCTCGACATGCGCGAGCTGACGATCCTGAAGGTGAAGCACGGGCTGAGCATGCAGGCGTGGATCTACCGCGCGACCGATCTCGGCATCATCGACCCCGCTCACAGCCGCAGCCTGTTCGCGGCGTTCAGCGCGAGGGGCTGGCGGAAGGACGAGCCCGTCGACTTCGACGGCCACGAGCGGCCGATCCGGCTTCGACAGCTGACCGTGCGCGCGCACGCCGAGGGGATGCTGACCTCGGCCCAGGCGAAGCGGATCTGCCCCGATGCGGCGGAGGATTGCGTCGACCGCGCCCCGCGCGCCGGGCGTGGCGCCGACGCGCGCGCGCTGCTGAAGCTGCCCGCCCGTGAGCGCGATCGACTGCTCGAGCGCGCCGCCGCGCACGCACGCGGCGACTACGGCAAGGGCGGGGCGCTTGATGGGTTTGAGGTGGATGACGGGGAGGAGTAGGGGGAGGAGTGAGGGGGAGGAGTGAGCGGGAAGAGCGAATGGGAAAAGTGGCGGAGAAGCATGCGGTAGATGCCGCGGACGAGGAGCGGAAAGGAGAAGCGGTTGACGGCAGCGTTTCAGCGGGACCTCGCGCCAGTTCGCGGCGAGGTGTGGTGGATCGGGTTCGACCCCAGCATCGGCTCGGAACTGACGAAGGTCAGGCCCGCAGTGGTGTTGAGCGTCGCCTCGGTCGGGATCCTGCCGCTTCGCATCGTGGTGCCAGTCACGGAATGGGACGCAAAGTGGGAAGCCGTGCCGTGGATGGTGCTCCTCAAGCGACATTCGCGGAATGGCCTCTCGAAAGACTCTGCAGCGGACTGCTTTCAGGTCAAGTCGCTCTCGCTCAGGCGCTTCAGGTCGAGGCTGGGTGTGGTGACCGCGGACGAGATCGAGGAGATCGCCGCAGGCGTGGCGTTGTGCGTGGGTGCGCCGTGAACTCTGACTCGCGTTGTGACTGCTGCAGGCGCCGAGTGTTGCAGCAGCGATGGGTCCCGGGCTTTGGCGATGCGCGGCTTCCCGCCGAGTTCTAGCCCGAGTTCAAGTACTGTCTCGAACGCTCGTGCCAGCTTCTCCCGCCACGGCGAGCCCCCGCCCTCGGGCGAAGGGCTGCCTCGGATTGCTGCGCTGCGGAGGCGGCCATGACCCCGAAAAACACCACACCCCGCGTTGTCCGCGGGGTGGGCTCGTCGCCGCCGGGTGGCTGTTGTACGGCGGCTCGAAGAGTTGTCGTGGAGTTGTCGCGGATTTGTCGCGGAGTTGTCGCGGAGTTGTCTCGTATGCGCTCGCGCGGGCTGGACTTCTCGCCCGCGTCGAGCGGTTTCTTGCATGGCTCGGATCAGCCCCAGTTCGAGAGCATGACCGCGAGGTCGGCGGCGTTGGTCGTGCCGTCTCCGTTGATGTCGGAGACGCCCGATCCGCCCCAGCCGTTGAGGAGGATGCCGAGGTCGGCCGCGTTCACGACGCCGTCATAGTTGAGGTCGCCGTCGCGGAAGCAGAGGTCCTGCGCGCCGCCGACGCAGAGGCTGTCCCACTGCACGTTGCAGCAGTAGGGGTCGACGGTGCAGACGTTCACGCAGCAGCTTGCGTCGCTGCAGCCGGGGGTGCCGTGCACCACGGTGCACGACGGTCCGCTGCCGCACACGGCTTCGCACATGGTTGCGATGGTGCCCGTCGTGTCGAGCCCGTTGATCGCGCTGATGCGGATGTAGTAGCTCTGGCCCGCGAGGGTCGCGAACTCGACCGACGCGCCGGCATTCGCACCGCAGGGAGCCGCGCTTGCCGAGCAGGCCAGCTGCGTGCCGCCGCAGCTCGAGAACACCGCCACCGTGGGCTGGACGGCGTCGTTGCTGCAGATCGTGATGGTCGACATGCCGCTGCACTCCGGCACATAGCGGCGCCACACCGCGTAGACATCGCCGTCGCCGCAGGTGGAGTCGTCCGAGCCGCTCGGATCATCGAGGGTCGAGAAGGAGAGGGTCGCCGGGACGGCCACGGTGAGCAGCTTCGCTTCTTCGCAGGTGATGCCCGAACGGCAGCTTGCCTCGGCGCGCTGGACGCACAGGCTGTCCCACGCGGTGTCGCAGCAGAAGGGGTCCGCGGTGCACACGCTCGAGCAGCAGGAGATGTCCTCGCAGCCCGGTCCGTGCGTCGAGTAGCACGAGCCCGAGCCCGGGCCGCAGTTGCGGCAGAGGTCCCACGCCCTGGTCACGCAGAGGTTGTCCCACGAGGTGTTGCAGCAGAACGGGTCGGCCGCGCAGACGGTCGTGCAGCACGCCGCGTCGTTGCAGTGCGGGGTCGAGTGCGCGGTGAAGCAGCTCTCGCCCGAGGCGCCGCACGCCGTGGTGGCGGCTGCCACGCCGAGCGGGTTCGCGATCGCGTTCAGGACGCCCGCGTTGCCGAAGGTCGTGCCCTGGTTTGCGCCGCCCACGCCGCCGCCGTTGTTGAAGCAGCCTGCGTTCGTGTGGATGCCCATCGCCTGGCCGGTCGCCTCGCGGATGATCGGCGAGCCCGAGTTGCCGCCCGTCGTGTCGGCCTGGTAGCGGATGATGGTGCCCGTCAAGCTGTCGAACGGACCGAAGTGGGTCTGATTGGTCTGGTTCGCAGGTCCGAAGCTGTCGACTCCGAAGCCCGTGATGCGGATGTTGCCGCCCGCGACGGGCGCCGTGCGCGCGAACGACGTTCCGCCCTGCGCCACCAGCGGCGAGAGGCCCGTCGTCGAGTTCGAGAACACGCCGAAGTGGCCCCAGTCGTTGCCGATCACGGTGTTCGCGAACTGGACCGACGCGGGGTCGATCGCGTACTGGTCGGACGGCGGCGGGTTCTGCGGCGCGCCGCCAGCGGACGAGGCGGGCACGTTGAACTGGACGACGGTCGCGACCGTGCCATCGAAGCAGTGTCCTGCCGACAGCATGGCGTTCGGCTTGCCGTCGAAGAGCCACGCCGTGCAGCCGACGGGCATCACGCGTCCGACGCGCGGGTCGGTCGACGCGATGCGGTCGTCGGTCGGGCCGCAGATCGAGGCGACGTTGCCATCGGCAACCGCGCCCGCCTGCACCTCGAGCACGCCAAGGCGCGCAGAGCTGCCCTCGGCGGCGAAGACCTCGATGGTCACCGCGTCGCCGTTGAAGTACGCCGTGCTGTAGCCCCACTGGGCGAGCGTGTCGGCGTTGAGGATCTGGTAGTAGCCGTCCTTGAGCGAGGTGACGCGGATGTAGGTCGCGCCGTCGCCGCGGGCGGGACCCTTGAGCTCGGTGAGCGCGGGGTCGAACACCACGCGGATCCACGGCGCCTCGGCGGAAGCGACTTCCTCGGTGTGTGCGGGCTTGCGGCCTTCACCGACGCCGCGGATCTCGCCCGAGTCGGTCGGGAACGGAATCGTCCAGAAGCCGATCGGATCGGTCTCGCCGTTGGCGAGCGCTGTGGAGGAGACGGTACAGGCCGCGAGCGTGGTCGCGGCCGCGATGGTGCGGACGATGCTGGTTCGGGTCGAGATGCGCATGGTTGGTCCTGGCAGGTCTTCTCTGGGGGGCGAAGGCCCCTCTGGTGTCGTGCGACGGCGTGGACGGAACACCCGGCCCCACGCGAGCGCGTCGAAGGCACTCCGCACCTTCGGTACGCACCTCTCAGTTGCAGATTGGGAAACGCGCATTCCCTCGGCGCGCCGCTAGACTGCGCGCCCTCCGGACCACACCATGGCCATCGAACAGCACTTCCAAGCGCCCACCTGCAGGCTCGCTCGACTTCTCGCGTCTGCATGCATCGTCCTCGCAGCGGTCGCGCTCCTCGGGCCGACGCAAGTCCTTGCCGCATCTGTCGATGCGTCGCCAGCATCGGCTCAGCAGTCCGAGGCTGCCGACGGAAGCGGGTCCGACGAGAAGCTCGGCCCCCCCGAGCGCAACCAGGAGACCCCGCGGAACGCCGTCTATGCGTTCATCACCCTCTCGCGCGAGGGCAACTGGGAGGCCGCGGGCGCCCTGCTCGAGCCGCCCGCCGACGGCTGGCCCGAGGGGGAGAGCCCCGCGCGCATCGCCCGCGCGCTCAAGACGATCCTCGACACCCGTCTCTGGATCGACTTCGACACGCTGCCCGACGAGAGGACCGGCGAGGGCGAGCTCGACGCGGAAGGTCGCGTGTCGCTCGGGCAGATCGCGACCGAGGGCGCCGCGATGGAGGTCAACCTCCTCCGCAGCGACGAGGAGTGGTTCTTCGCGCCCGAGACGGTCGCCGCCGTCCCGACGGTCTCGCGCAGCATCGGTTCGTGGTGGACGACCGCGCTCCCCGCGTTCTTCAGCGACGTGCGCCTTGCCGAGATCGAGCTGTGGCAGTGGATCGGGCTTGCATTGATCGCGGCCATCGGACTGCTCGTCGGGATGTCGGTCTCTCGTGCGCTGCGAAGCGGCGCCGAAAGCGACGCCCTGCGCGGGATCGGCGTCTTCGCGCCCACGGTCCGCGCCATCGCGACGCCGCTGGGCTTCCTGCTCTCGTTCGTGGCGATGCGGCTCGCGGAGGGATGGCTCGCGCTCAGCGTCCCTGCGCGCGACAATCTCTCGCTCGGCCTGCGGGCGGCGAGCATCTTCGTGATCGCGTGGGCGATCGTCCGCTGGATCCGCGCGATGTCGGTGATCCTCGAGAAGAAGCTCGAGGCGCGCGGAATCTCCGAGGCGGTCGGCATCGTGCGCATCGGCCGCGTCGTCGCTGCGATGCTCGTCTACCTGCTCGGCGCATCGGCCGCGCTCCAGATCTTCGGGCTCGACCTCTCGGCGGTCATCGCAGGCCTCGGCATCGGCACCGCCGCGATCGCCCTCGCCTCGCAGCAGACGCTCGGCAACCTCTTCGGCGGCGCGTCGGTGCTTGCCGACCGGGTGCTGAAGCCGGGCGATACCGTGAACCTCGGCGGCACGATCGGCACGGTCGAGCGGATCGGCATCCGATCGACGCAGATCCGCACCCTCGACCGCACGCTCCTCGTCATCGCCAACGGAGACCTCGCGCAGTCGCGGGTCGAGAAGCTGAGCGAGCGCGACGCGTTTCGGCTGAGCGCCGTGCTCGGGGTCCGCTACGAGACGACCGCGTCGCAGATGCGGCGGATCGTCGGCGACATCCGCGCGCTGCTCGAGAACGACGCGATGGTCGACCCCGCGTCGGTGCGCGTCCACTTCCTTCTCTTCAACAACTCGTCGCTCGACATCGACATCAAGGCGCTCATCCGCACCGACGATCCGGCGAAGTTTCGCGAGACGCTCGAGCGGCTCAACCTCGAGTTCATGGAGATCGTGGCGCGCCACGGCAGCGGCTTCGCGTTCCCGTCGCAGACGGTCTACCTCGCGCGCGACTCCGCGCCGCGCGGGTGAAGGCAGGGGTGACGCGTCGCGGCGCCGGGCGCGAGCGACAGGCTTCAGGTGGGAGTCGTGGTGCGCACCGCGCGTTCGTTGCCGCCATCACCAAAGGTGATGCCACACGGCACGTTCGGCGACCTTCTCGCCAACCTGCTCGTGCTTCGCTGCGCTCCGCACTCGTGGGCGCTGAGGAAGCTCGCGGGTGTGGGCGAAGCTCATGGGCGCCGGCGAGACAGGAAAGCGCCGACGAAGGCGGAGCGCAGCGAAGCCTGAGCGGACGATGGCCGATTTCGCAGGATGTGCCGTGTGGCACTATCCCCCTGCGCAGCAGGGGGTAGTGGCGGCCGCGAACGCACGCTGCGCCTTCAGACTGCCGTCGTGGTGCGCCGTGCGTGTTCGTCGCCGCCATCACCAGAGGTGATGCCACACGGTACGTTCGGCGACGCCGTCGCCAACCTGCTCGTGCTTCGCTCCGCTCCGCACTCGTGTCGTCGCCTCGGCGGCGGTATTCAGGCGCCGTCCGCGCCCCTCAGCATTCGCCCCACGCCGCGAGCAGGATCGCGAGGTCGCTCGCGCCGACCAAACCGTTGTCGTCGAGGTCGGCCGCGGCGTTCGCGCTGCCCCACGCAGCGAGCAGCTGCGACAGATCCGCTGCGTTCACGCCGCCGTCGCCGTTCAAGTCGGCCGCGCAGCATGCATTGCCGCCGCCTGCCACGACCGTGATCGCGCACGCATCGACCGTCACATACTCCGCCGCCTCGAGCGTGCCGTTCCCGTTTGCGCTCGCAGGCGCCTGACCGAGCGGCTTCAGCACGCCGCCGTTCGCCGTCGCATACGGCCCGACCGCGAACGAAAGCTGCGCGGGCGCGACGCCGAACAGCCCGGCGAGGTCGACCGTGCCCTCGACGACGCCGCCATTCGGCCCTGTCGCCGCGGCAGCGGCCGCGCCGCCGACAAGCGAACTCCCCAGCTGGTTGAACCAGCCCTCGTAGTCGTTGTCGTTCTCATCGGCGAGGAACGCCGTCCACCCCGCGACCTGGCCCGTCTTCCCCCACGGCGCGCTGCGCTGCGCGCCGACCGGCGCCGCGACGAAGATGAACACGTCGTCGCCTTCGCCCGCGTCTTCGCTTGCGACGTAGAGCGTCGTGCCCTTGATCCCCGCCCACAGCCTGCGCGTGCCCGCCGCGTTCGCCGCGATCTCGACCGCGTCCGCATCGCGCACGCCGTCGAGCGTCCAGCTGCTCGAGCCCTGCGTGCCGGTGACGGGATGGTGCCAGTCGTTGCCCGAGTTGTTGTCCCAGACGCCCGCGCCGTTCGTGAACACGAAGTCGAACTGGCTTGCGCTCGCGCTCAGCGGCACCGTCGCCGTCCAGCGCTGCGTCTTCGCGTTCCACGTCATCGTGGCGTCCGGGCTCGCGACCTGCGACCAGTCGTTGTAGCCGTAGTGGAGCCGCACCGTCGTCGCGCCCGCAAGCGGCCGGCCCGCCGGGTTGTAGACGACGGTGGCGCTTTCACCCGCGACCAGCGGGGTCGGCGTCACGACCGCGACGTCGCCGCCGCCGCCACCGCCGCCCGAGCCGCTGCCGTCGCCGACCCACACGTGCTGGATCGGGCTCTTGCGCACGTTGCCGCGCGCGTCGGTCGCCTCGATGTAGTAGTCGACGAGCTTCGAACGCACGCCGACGATCTGCGCGTGCCACTGGTCCGCGATCGCGTTCGGCATCTCGCTGAAGTTGATCCCCGGGTTGCTGAACACGTTGCCCGCCGGGAACGCACGCCGCGTCATCGCGACCGACTGCCACGCGCCCACGCCCGCGCCGCCTGCGTAGAGCTCGTTCGCGTTCGACGAAAGCGGATTCACGCCGTCGTCGTCGAGCCGGTACTTCAGCACGACGCTCTCCGTGCCCGACACGTCGTGCACGAAGCTCCACACCGTGAAGTCGCCGTTCGACACGAACTGCTGGTAGCCGTACATCGGCCCGAAGTTGACGGAGCCCGGGTTCCACGGAAACCGCTGCGGGATCCACACGGTCGGCGCCACGGTGTCGGCCGCGGGCGCCGCGGCGCCGATCACCGTCTGCGCCTCGGCAATCGCCTCGTTGCACGCGACCGTCGGCTTCACCTCCATGTCGAGCGCGGTGCCGTAGTACATGTAGCCCGAGTTGAGCGCGCCGAGGTAGAAGTGCCACGCGCGCTCGCTTGCGCGGCTCGCGGCGGTGGGCGACAGGATCTGCGCGTTGCGCACGGGCAGGCCTTGCGCCGTATGGATCGCCTCCGCCGTCGACACGAAGTTCTGCGCGGCGGTGATGACGGCCCAGTTGCGGATGTCCTCGGCCCAGCCGTTCGCGACGTCGATCTGGCCGTTCTGCAGCGTCGGCGGCCAGTTCCAGTTGAGGAACTGCGGGCTGCCGAAGCAGCCGTCCGCGTTCACCCACGCGCCGTCCTCGACATGCACGACGTCGCCCGCCGGCACCGGATGGTCGGCGAGGTACTTCTCGACGACCGTCGCGCGATAGCCCTGCGACTGCGCGGTCGAGACGAAGTTCGGCACGGCCTCCATGTAGTACGAGAATCCGCCGCCCCACGCGTTGTCGCCGTCGTGCGCGAGCACGACCAGCATCGGGCGCAGCGGATTCGCAAACGGCTCGAGCGCACCGAGCTCGCCCACGCTCATCGGGTTGTAGCCGTCGAGCCAGCCGAGGTGCTGCGAGCAGGGGACGACGGTGATGAAGCTCTCGGCGCCCGTCTCCGGGTTCACATGCTTCGCGCGGTGCGGCGTGAACGCGAAGGGCACGGCTTCCGCGGGCGCGCATCCGCGCGAGATCGCGATGCGGCGGTAGTTCGCCTGCGCGGGATTGATCTGATCGGCCTGGTTGGGCGGATCGCAGTTGATGCCGCCCGAACCGAACACCACGGGAAAGTCGGCGCACGCGCGCGAGATCTTCTCGCCCGAGACGAACGTCCAGTCGATGCCGGCCTCTGCGAGATACGGGATCAGCCGCGTCGAGAACGCCATCTCGCTCGGGAAGAATCCGCGCGACTGCGGTTGCGCCGCGCCCCAGGCCTGGGGATAGATCTCCTTGTAGAGCGCGAGTTCCTTGCGGATCGCATCGCCGTCGATCAGGGGAAGCAGCGCGTGGTGGAACGAGAACTGCACGATGTCCATGCGCGGCTTGTTCGCGCCTGCGCCGTTCGTCTGCCAGTTGCGCGCCTCGCGCCACGGCGCGAACCACGACGGCGAGTAGCCGAGCTGGCCGCCCGCCTCTGCGAAGCTCTGGATGTTCGCGATGAGGCCGCCCGAGTACGACACCTGCGCGCCGGCCTCGGGTGCCCACGAGATCGCAGACACCGTGTCGCGCGGACGCGACTGATACGCGGCCACGCGGTCGGGCAGCCCGAAGATGCCGCGCAGGTCGTTCTCGGGATTCGTGGCGCCCGCGTCGCGGCGCAGGATCGACTGCCACGCGCGCTCGTAGCGCTGCGTGCCCGCCTGGCGGTCGGGCCAGTAGATCGGCTGCTCCATGTGCCAGAGGTAGGTGAAGTGCGTCTTCTCGTTCGACTGGGCGTGCGCGGAGGCCACGGCGGCCAATGCGGTCGCGGAGGCAAGCGTGGCGGCGACGGTGCGGAGCATCGCGGCAAGTCTGACGCGGTGCGTCGAACGAATCAAGCGTCTTCGCCCGCGACATCCGCATTCGCTACCCTTTCCTCATGTTCATCGCTGTCCTCCTCGCCGCGAACCTCACCCCCCCGATCGGGGCGCCAGCCACGCCGCCAACCACGCCGCCAACCACGCCCCTCACCACGCCCCTCACCACGCCTGCCGGCCACGCCGCAGCCGCAGGCGGCGCGTTTCCGCCCCCTGGCGACCCGACGCCGAAGAAGCCGTCGTTTCCGCAGAAGAACTACCGCTGCGTGTACGCGACCACGCCCGTCAAGATGGACGGCAAGCTTGACGACGGCGTCTGGCTTCTCGCCGCGTGGACCGACGACTTCCTCGACATCCAGGGCCCCGAACTGCCGGCGCCGCGCTACCGCACCCGCGTCAAGATGCTGTGGGACGACACGTATCTCTACATCGGCGCGCTCATGGAGGAGCCGCACGTGTGGGCGTCGCTCAGGAACCACGACGACATCGTGTTCCGCGACAACGACTTCGAGGTCTTCATCGACCCCGATGGCGACACGCGCGAGTACTACGAGCTCGAGGTCAACGCCTTCGGCACCATCTTCGACCTCTATCTCCACCGGCGCTACAAGGAGGAAGGCCCCGCGGAGCACGGTTGGAACTGCGAGGGACTCAAGACCGCGATCCACATCGACGGAACGCTCAACGATCCGACCGACACCGACAAGGGCTGGTCGCTCGAGTGGGCGATTCCGTGGAGTTCTCTCAAGCCGCCCGCGTGGGACAAGCCGAGTTTCGGCGAGAAGGAGCGCGGCGCCGCGCGTCCGAAGCCGGGCGAGGAATGGCGCATCAACTTCTCGCGCGTGCAGTGGCTGCACAACTGGGAGGGGAAGACCGCACCGCGGCAGCTCGTTCGCCCTGTGAACGCGCCGGCGGGCGGCGAAGCTCCGAAGCCCGTGTACGAGAAGACGCCGAACAAGCCCGAGGACAACTGGGTCTGGACCCCGCAGTGGCAGATCGACATGCACGACCCGCGCTGGTGGGGGCGCGTCCGCTTCGTGAAGTGACCGCGCGCGAGGCGTATCCGATAAGGGCGGCGCGACGTTTCATGCGGCCGCCGACCGCCGCATCTCGTGCGAACTTGCCGCTTTCCGCAGCGCTGCGCCCGTTTCAGCGTATGTTTGATCCGTCATGGAACGCTCGTCGGTCACACGCTCGGTTCGCCCCGCTGGCATGCGGATCTTCGAGGAGATCGGCGTCGCGCCGCAGCCCGGCAACCTGTTCCACGAGATGGCTTCGCGGCTCCTGCTCGCGGCCGACATGGCGGGCCTCCGGCACCACCAGCAGCTGATCCTCGCGCAGCCGAAGAGCGAGGTGATGGTGCAGTTTCCCGTCCAGATGGACGACGGGCGCCATCGCCTCTTCAAGGGCTACCGCGTGCAGCATTCGAACGCGCTCGGCCCGTATCTCGGCGGCATGCGCATCGCCCCGAAGCTGTCGCTCGACGCCGTGAAGGGTCACGCGATGCTCGCCACCCTGCGCGCGTCGCTCGCGCGCGTGCCGTTCGGCGGCGCGTTCGGCGGCGTGAAGGCGTGCCCGCGCGAACTCTCGCCGGGCGAGCTCATGCGCATGACGCGCCGCTACTGCAGCGCGATCGGACACCAGCTCGGGCCGACCTACGACGTCGTCGCGCCAGAAGCGGGGGCCGACACGCACGTGATGGCGTGGCTCTTCGACACGCTCGCGCAGACGAGCCCCGAGCCGACCCGCCAGGACCAGGGCCGAACCGTCGTCGGAAAGCCGCGGGAGCTCGGTGGCCTCGGGCCGCGCGGACGCGTGCTCGCGGCGGGGG
>JBIKWD010000096.1:0-12153 GCA_044356505.1 Phycisphaerales bacterium | reverse complement strand
CGTCCTGAAACCTCTTCAAACGCGCGTGGATCGCCTGTTCAAGAAAAATCACCCGAGCCGCGAGCAAGAGGCATTGACAGGTTTGCCGAAATCGCTATCCTTGTCCCTCCCGCTTCGGCCCACGCAGTTCGGGCCGCTGAGGACTCTTTGACAACTCGTTTGAAAGCGTGCAAATGTGTCGCGATGCTGCGCGAGCGTGCACGACGTGAAAACCGCTGAAAACGCGGCCTCCACGTCATACGCGGCTCGAGCAGTTTGTAATCGCACCGAGATATGAGCACTAGGCGACTGCATCCGGAATTCAGCCTGGCGAGCGGCAACGCGATCCAGGTTCAAGGAAGGGTGTCGGCTTCATCAATGCAAGTGAAGCCATGATCAAGACCGAAGCCCGGAAGGCATCGAAGGATGTCCGACCACGGCACTCGGTAGACGCGATCAAGTCAACAAGGGCACGTGATGGATGTCTTGGCGTCAAGAGGCGATGAAGGACGTAGGAACCTGCGATAAGCCCAGGGGAACTGGTAACCAAGTTGTGATCCTGGGATTTCCGAATGGGGCAACCCGGCTCTTATGAGTCATCCACGGCTGAATGTATAGGCCGTGAGAAGCGAACCTCGTGAACTGAAACATCTTAGTAGCGAGAGGAAAGGATATCAACCGATACTCCGTTAGTAGCGCCGAGCGAACGCGGATCAACCAGCAGTCTGTACGAATGGTCTGGAAAGGCCAACCAAAGAAGGTGACGGTCCTGTACTGCAGAAGCTGGCCAGCCCTAGAGTAGAGTCGGACTCGTGAAATCCGGCTTGAACACGGGGGGACCACCCTCCAAGGCTAAGTACTACTTGACGACCGATAGTGAACCAGTAAGGCGACTGAACGATGAAAAGAACCCCGACAAGGGGAGTTCAAAGAACCTGAAATCACGTGCTTACACAGCGGTTGCAGCCCGTAAGGGTAGCAGCGTGCCTTTTGCATAATGATCTGGCGAGTTACTCTCCACGGCAAGGCTAAGCCATACCCTGGCGCAGCCGAAGGGAAACCGAGTCTTCAAAGGGCGTGTAGTCGTGGGGGGTAGGCGCGAAACTGGGTGATCTACCCATGGGCAGGTTGAAGGGAGGGTAATGCCTCCTGGAGGACCGAAGCCGTGAACGTTGAAAAGTTCTGGCATGACCTGTGGGGAGGAGTTAAAGTCTAATCATACCCAGAGATATCTCGTTCTCCCCGAAATAGTTTTTGGACTAGCCTCGTGTATCACAAGTTGGGGGTAGAGCTACTGAATGGGTTTGGAGGGCTACCCGCCTATCCGGCCTAATCAAACTCCGAATACCAACTTGGCAGGCACGGGAGTAAGACTACGAGGGATAATCTTCGTGGTCAAAAGGGAAACAACCCGGACCACCAGCTAAGGTCCCTAATCGAATCTAAGTTAAAAAGGTAGTCGGATTGCTGTGACAGCTAGGATGTTGGCTTAGAAGCAGCCACCATTTAAAAAGTGCGTAACAGCTTACTAGTCGAGGAATCCGGCGCCGATAATTATCGGGAATAAGGTTCGTACCGAAGCTGTGGACTGACATTGTCAGTGGTAGGGGAGCGTTGCTGTCAGCTGTGAAGCTTTCCCGGCAAGGGTTGGTGGAGCGGCAGCAAGTGAATATGCCAGATTGAGTAACGATAAATGGAGTGAGAATCTCCATCGCCGTAAGCCCAAGGTTTCCTGGGGAAGGTAATTCCGCCCAGGGTTAGTCGGATCCTAAGACGAGGCTGACAAGCGTAGTCGATGGACATGCGGTCAACATTCCGCAACCTGCATGGAAGGTCACGCCGGCGTGACGAATCTCAAAGCTCAGCGGGACAGTGAAGCGTCCAGGCCCTTGAGGCCGATGTTGGGCAGAGAGGTTCCAAGAAAAACCGTCCGGATACAACCATGCAGTCCGTACCAAAACTGACACAGGTGGGCGTGGCGAATAGCCTCAGGCGCTCGAGAAAACGGTCGTGAAGGAACTAGGCAATTTGACCCCGTACGTTCGCAATAAGGGGGCCCTACTCGCAAGAGAGGGCGCAGAGAAAAGGCTCTGGGAACTGTTTATCAAAAACACAGCACTGTGCTAACTCGTAAGAGGACGTATACAGTGTGACGCTTGCCCGGTGCCGGAACGTCAAGGGAGCTGGTTAGTCGCAAGGCGAAGCTAGCGACCGAAGCGCCGGTAAACGGCGGCCGTAACTATGACGGTCCTAAGGTAGCGAAATTCCTTGTCGGGTAAGTTCCGACGCGCATGAATAGCGTAATCACTGGAGCACTGTCTCCACGACCGACTCGGTGAAATAGTAGTAGCGGTGAAGATGCCGCTTACCCGCGGCAAGACGGAAAGACCCCGTGGACCTTTACTGTACGCTTGCAGTGATCATGGATTCAATCTGCGTAGGATAGGTGGGAGGCTTTGAAGTTCTGGTTTCGGCCAGGATGGAGCCAATGGTGAAATACCACCCTGATCGGATTCGTGGTCTAACGTTGATTCCCCTGAAGCGGGGCAGCGGACACTGCATGCCGGGCAGTTTGACTGGGGCGGTCTCCTCCCAAAAAGTAACGGAGGAGCGCAAAGGTTGGCTCAGTGCGGTTGGCAACCGCACGTCGAGTGTAAGAGCACAAGCCAGCTTTACTGCAAGTCATACAGGACAAGCAGTCTCGAAAGAGGGCTCTAGTGATCCGGCGATTCTGTGTGGAAGGGTCGTCGCTCAACGGATAAAAGGTACCCCGGGGATAACAGGCTGATCGCTCCCGAGCGTCCATAGCGGCGGAGCGGTTTGGCACCTCGATGTCGGCTCATCACATCCTGGGGCTGAAGGCGGTCCCAAGGGTTAGGCTGTTCGCCTATTAAAGTGGTACGCGAGCTGGGTTCAGACCGGCGTGAGCCAGGTCGGTCCCTATCTGTCGTGGGCGTTGCAACATTGACGGGAGACAACTTTAGTACGAGAGGATTGGGTTGGACGCACCCCTGGTGTGCCAGTTGGACCGCTCGGTCCATAGCTGGGTAGCTACGTGCGGCAGGGATAATCGCTGAAAGCATCTAAGCGAGAAGCCCACCCGGAGATAAGTGTTGCTTTGAGACCCCTTGAAGACTACAAGGTTGATAGGCCACATGTGTAAGCGGAGAGATCCGTTCAGCTAAGTGGTACTAACGGTCAAAGACTTTGTCGCGTCTACCGGTTTCCGTGTTCGAAACCATCGTCATACCGATGGCCGGCCGGTCCGGAGTCGCCAGTCTCATTCTGGTGCGATTCGTGAACACACAAGCGCTTTCGCCAAGGCTGCCCGACAGGGTTGTCTTGGATTTGTCGGTGACCATAGACAATGGGTCACACCTGTTCCCATCCCGAACACAGAAGTTAAGCCATTGTCGCCAATGATACTGCTCAGCGGGAAAGTAGGTTATCGCCGACTTTACGAGCCTCGCCAGGTAACCCCTGGCGAGGCTCGCTTTGTTTTTCCCCTTCGCGTTTGACCTCGCGATTCATCTGCTGCGATTCATCTGCTGCGGTTCGTCTGATGCGGTTCATCGACGGAGCGTGGCTCCTTGACGGACCCGCGCGCGTAGCAACGGAGCGCCCACAGACGAGCTTGTGGAGGAACTGAGCTGCGATCGGGATCATGTGGAGGTTCGTGGCTCATTCGAACTGCGGCAGAAGCGAATTGTGGCAGGCGGCGATGGGACCGCGTTCCGGCGTGGGCGTCTTGTTGGTCGTCGTTCCCGCGCGCATGGGTGGTGCCTCATGCGGTCGGAGACTCGGGCGCTGCGCGCGGCGGCCGTGCTGCACGGGCGTTCGATCGCGTGTACCATTCAGGAGTCGTTGGCTGCGTCGCCTCGCGGTGAGTCGCTGCAATCCAATCGACCGCCATGTCCACAGGCGGATATGCTCGAGGATTCCAGCTGTTTGCGGGAATCCGCGCCCGAGCGCTCGATGGGACCGCGACCGATCGGCTTCGAGTCGTGGAGATTTCCTTCCAGATGGGGCTGGGAGTCCAGACCGTGCCAATGTTCAAAATCTACGTGGGGAATCTCGATCCCCGGGTGAAGATCGAGCAGATCCGCGAGCTCTTCGCGCCATTCGCGACGATCGAAGACGCGGTTCTCGCGGCCGACGCCGCCACGGGCAAGCCGAAGGGCTTCGCGATCATCATGATCCGTGATCCCGAGATCGGGCGAGCCGCCGTGAAGGCGACGCAGGGCAAGCGACTTCTCGGTAAGACGCTGACCATCAACGAAGTCATGAAGAAGGGCGCGGCGGCTGCCAAGGCCACGAAAGAGGTCAGGCAAGGTCCGTTCGGTCCGCACTTCAATCGACAGGGTGGAGGCAGGGCGGGTGCGCCTCGAGGTGGCGGAATGCGAAGGGGAATGAACAGAGGCCTCCGCGGTCCGGGCAGCGGACCTGCTGGTGGCTTCGGCGGCCCTCCATCGCGTCCGGCCTTCGGCGCTCCACCTGGTTCTCCGCCCGGCTCGCCGCCGAGCCCCCAGCCGCCGCGACAGCCTCCAGGCGATTCCCCGGACGCCAGCGGCGGCACGCGGCGTCCTCCGCAGCCTTGAACGCTGCGGCCAAGGACGGTCGTGCCTGACGCGAGAGTGCCGGGACCATCTGCTCACAATTGAGGCTGACAGCCGAGGTCGCTCAACAGCGTCCTTGCTTCAGTGTTCACACGATGTCGAGAGACAAGCAGGGTCGAAAAACAAGCACGCGCACGCCGAAGCGTGCGCGTGCTTGATGTGTACTCGTTTGCCTGCTGCCTGACGCTCAAGGTCAGGACGCAGCGCAATCAAACGCGGCGATCACCAGTTGTCGTCGCGCTGTTCACGACGGCCTTCGCGCTCGCTGTCGCGATCGCGTCCGCCGCGGCCACCGAAGTCGCCGCCACGGCCACCACCGCCGCCGCCACCGAAGCCGCCACGGCTACCGCCGCCGCCGCCACCGAAGCCGCCACGGCCACCGCCGCCGCCGCCACCGAAGCCGCCACGGCTACCGCCGCCGCCGCCGCCACCGAAGCCGCCGCCGGGACGCGGCGCGCGGGGCTGGGCCTCATTGACGACGAGGGCGCGACCTTCGAAGTCCTTGCCGTTGAGGTTCTCGATGGCAGCCGCACCGGCTTCCTTCGAACCCATGGTCACGAAACCGAAGCCGCGCGAGCGGCCGGTCTCACGGTCCGTACCAATGAACACGTCCAGCACTTCTCCATGCGCAGAAAAGATTTCGCGAAGGCCATCTGGCGTCGTACGATAGTTGAGATTTCCGACAAAGATCTTGAACATGTCTGGCCTCCTAGGCCAGTTCGCGTCACGCGAGCGCTACGTGCTTCGTGACCTGATTGACTCTCGACGCGCAGGGGACTGACGTTCAGTGGTGCGGTCAACCGCGCAGCATAGCGCCTTTTCCGCGTGTCAAGTCCGACCAACAGCCCGATTCCGCGTAGGTTACAATTCTCCGATGGCGTTCCTTGAGGTCAACAGCCCCCGCTGGACCCGTCGAATCGACTTCGGCGGCGAGCCGATTTCCGTCGGACGGCACCCTGATAACCAGATCCAGTACAACGACGACGGGCTGAGCCGCAAGCATTGCCTGTTCGAGCGGCGTCCGGACGGGTGGTGGGTTCAGGACCTTGGTTCTCGGAACGGCACGAAACTCAATGGCGTCCGGATCACCAACGCCGCCCTGGCCTCCGGCGACGTGGTGCGCGTCGGGACGCTCGAGATCAGGTTCATGGCCCCCGATGCACCCTCGAAGGCATCGGCGCAGCCGTCGGCGGGCGGCCGGAAGTCCGCCGCGTCCGACGCCTCCGCCACCGGAGCGGTGGGCTACGAGGCGGCGATCCGACGGGTCTGCGACGCGGCGTTGTCCAAGCAGTTCTCGGAGACCGACATCGCGCTCGTCGACGCGCGGGGTCAGACCCTCCACGCTGCCGCGTCCGAGGAAAGCGACGCGCCTGCGGAGAGCGTCCAGATCATGCGGCTGCTCCTCCTTGCGTGCTTCCGCTCGCGTGCGAGCGACCTTCACATGGAGCCGAAGCCCGACAAGGCGAACATCCGCATCCGCGTCGACGGCGTGATGGTGACGCTCGTCGAGGATCTTCCGATCAATGTCTTCCGCAAGATCATCGGCGTCGTCCGCGTGCTCTGCCAGTTCGACCAGAGCGTCAAGGCCGAGGTGCTCGACGGCCACTTCAACGTGCAGGTCAAGTCGCGGCGCGTCGACTACCGCGTGAGCCTGACGCCGGCCGTGCACGGCATGAAGCTCGTGCTCCGCGTCCTCGACCCTGCCAACGCGCCGAGCCGTCTGCACGAACTCGGCATGCTGCCGTGGATGTACGAGAAGCTGCGCTCGGTCTGCAACCGCGACGCCGGCCTCGTCCTCGCCTGCGGCCCGACGGGCTCCGGCAAGACCACCTCTCTCTACTCCTGCCTCCGCGAGATCGATCTCGAGCAGCGCAACGCGATCACGATCGAGGATCCGGTCGAGTACCAGATCGAGGGCGCGACCCAGATTCCGATCGACTCGAAGCAAGGACATACCTTCGGCGGCCTCCTGCGCTCGATCCTCCGGCAGGACCCGGACGTCATCCTCGTCGGCGAGATCCGCGACGTCGAGACCGCGAACGTGGCGATGCAGGCGGCGATGACGGGCCACCTCGTGTTCTCGACCGTGCATGCCCGCGACACGATCGGCTCGGTGTTCCGGCTTCTCGATCTCGGCGTCGAGCCCTATCTCGTCGCGAACGCGCTCGACATCGTGTTCGCGCAGCGGCTCGTGCGCGTGCTTTGTCCGACCTGCCGGCGGCAGATCGCGCCGACGCTTGCCCAGCAGCTCAAGATGGGCAAGGGCATCGAGGGAATGACCACGATCTTCGAGCCGGTCGGCTGCGCGTTCTGCCTCGACACCGGCTACTACGGCCGCCGCGCGATCTTCGAGCTCCTCGAGATGAACGACATGCTGCGCGAGATCGTGCTCAAGCAGCCGACGCCGCAGCAGATCCGCGAAGTCCTCCGGAACGGACTGTTCACCTCGCTGCAGGGCTACGGCTTCCAGATGGTCACGAACGGCATCACGAGCTACGACGAGATCGAGCGCGTGTCCGGTTCGGAGGCATGACCGCGATGCGCCGTTCGGAGGCGTTCCAGATCCTCGGCGTCGATGCGCGCTTCGACCTTTCGCCACGCGAGCTGCGCGCGGCCTGGATGCGCCTCGCCGCTGCTGCGCATCCCGACGCGGCGGGAGCGATCGATGACAGCGCCCGCGTGAACGACGCCATGCGGATCCTCTCGGATCCGGTCCAGCGCGCCCAGGCGCTCCTCGAGCTGCGCGGCGCCTCCGAGGTCGACGCACGGGTCCTTCCGCAGGACTTCCTGCTCGAGATGATGGAGCTGCGCGAGCGCGCGGATGGATGCGCGGGCGACGCGGCGCGCACCGAGGAACTTCGCGCGGAGGCGATGTCGCGCCGCGAGGCCGCCGTCGCCTGGATCGCCGCGGGATTCGCGGAGTCGGGCGCCGGAGCGATCGACGAGGCCCGCGCCCGCCGGATCGCCGAAGGCATCGGCATCATCAGGTCCTTCGATCGCATGGTCGAGCAGCTTGACCGCGAACTCGGCGCGGGGGGGAGGGCGGAGGCGTGACCCTCGACGACCTGTCGTTCGAGTCGCTTCAGCGGCTCATCGGGCCGCTCGAGGTGCCCGAGCTCACGGGCGTCGACATCGCCCTGCTGGCCGCGATGCCGCCGCTTCTCGCGATCTACGCCTTCTTCAGCTTCATCGAGACGACCTATTTCGCGCTGACGCCGTCGGAGCGCCTCGCCCTGCGGCGGGTGTCGCCGCGGGCGGCGGAGATCGTCGACGGCCTCCTCGGGCAGCCGCGGATCCTGCTCGTCGGGACGATGCTCGGCGCACTGATCGTGAGCACGAGCTACTTCGTCGTCAGTTCGGTGCTCGTGACGAGCTTCGAGCAGTCGGTGCTCGTCTCGGTGGTGCTCGCGGTCGTCTCCCTCTTCGGCATGGTGCTGTCGGCCGAGATCCTGCCGAAACTCGTCGGCAACGCCGACCGCGTCCGATCGGCGCGCTTCGCGGCGCGGCCGACCGCCGTCTTCTGCGCCGTGATCGGTCCGTTCGCGTCGGCGATCGACCGGTACGTCCTCGCGCCGATCGGCAGGCTGTCGGCCGCGAGCCAGGGCGGGGGACTGGTCGACTCGGCCGAGCTCGCGGCGCTTCTCGAGCAGTCGGCCCGCGAGGGCGCGATCGACGTTCGGGAGCGCGAGGCGATCGAGGGCGTCATGCGGCTCAGGCGCCTGCGCGTCCGCGACGTGATGACGCCGCGCGTCGACATGTGGTCGGTGCACGCCCGCGCCGACGAAGCCGAGATCCGCCGCGTCGCGACCGAGGCGCGGCTCACCCATCTTCCGGTGATCGGCCGCGACGTCGACGAGATCCTCGGCATCCTGCAGCTCAAGAAATACCTGCTGCCCGCGCAGCGGCCGGCCCGCGCCGAGTGCATCGAGCCGGCGCGGTTCGTACCCGAGCTTGCGTCGCTCGAGCAGCTTCTCGAGCACTTCCGGCGCACCGGCACCAAGCTCGCCATCGCCGTCGACGAGTACGGAGGCACGGCCGGAATCGTCGCGCTCGAGGACTGCGTCGAGGAGATCGTCGGCGACATCGCCGACATCGGCGAGACGTCGATCGACGCGCCGGTCGAGGTTGTGCCGGGCACCTGGCGCGTGAGCGGCGAGATGGGCGTCTCGCGCTGGGGCGACCTCTTCGGCGCGCGCGTCGTCTCGGCGCGCGCAAGCACGGTGGCGGGACTCGTGATGCAGCGGCTCTCGCGCATCGCCAGGGTCGGCGACCGCGTCGAGCTCGGCAACATGGTCATCGAGGTCGAGGCGGTCTCGGGCGCGCGCATCGAGAGCGTGCTCGTCTCGCTGCGCCGGGAAGGCGGTGATGCATGATCGAGGCCGCGCCGCAGCCCGCGGTCGCCGAGCTGCTCGGCTTCGGGGCGATCGCCGTCGCCGGCGTCGTCAGCGCCGGCCTCTTCGCCGGCCTCGAGACCGGCATGTACACCATGTCGCACGTTCGGCTCTCGGTGCGCGCCTCGCGCGGCGACACCGACAGCGCCCGGCTCGCGCGCGAGTACTCGAAGCCGAAGCGGCTGCTCTCGACGCTGCTCGTCGCCAACGCGATCGCCGGCTGGTTCGCGAGCTTCGGCGTGTCGCAGATCTTCACGGGTCTCGGCTACAGCGCCGTGCAGGCCGTGGCGCTCGACCTGCTCGTGCTCGTTCCGATCGTGTTCCTGTTCGGCGAGGTGCTGCCCAAGGATCTCTTCCGCGTCCACGCCGACCGATGGATGCCGCGCTATGCGGGTCTCCTCACCGGCCTGCGCGTCCTTCTCTGCGCGACGGGCATCGTGCCGATCGTGGCGGGAATCGGAACGCTCGCGTCGCGCATCTTCGGCCGCGGCGCTCGGGCGGAGCTCATCGAGGCGCGCGCGCGCGTCTCGGCGCTGCTTGCCGAGGGCGCCGGAAGCGGCGGGCTCAGCGAGGTGCAGCTCGGGTTCGCGGACCGCGTCTTCACCATGCGCGAGATCAGCGTGAGGCAGGAGATGCGCGTCTGGCGCGACGTCGCGTGGATCTCGATCGCGGCGTCGCCGGCCGAGCGCGCTCGCGTGTTCCTGCAGTCCGGGGCGAGCCGCCTTCCTGTCGTAGACGCAGCGGGCAAGGTGAGCGGCGTTCTCGTCGCGGTCGATCACTTCGCGTCGCCCGAGGCGCCGACGTCCGCGCTCGTGCGGCCGATCGTCACGATCGCGCCCGCGACGAAGGCGCTCGATGCGATCCAAGCCATGCGGCGGGAGCGGGTTCAGCTCGCGCTCGTCGCGGACCGTCCCGACCGCCCGCTCGGCATCGTCTCGATGAAGGACCTGGTGGAGCCGCTCGTCGGCGATCTCGCCGCCTGGTAGCCGGGGAACGCGCGGAAATCACCGCGCGACAGGGCCTCCCAGCGGCGGTTGCGGGCCAATTCCGACGCCGCTATACTTGACGGTCCGTCACCGGCGGCATCGCGCGCTAGTAGCTCAGCTGGCTAGAGCACACCCCTGATAAGGGTGAGGTCGAAGGTTCGAGTCCTTTCTGGCGCATTTCCCCGATCGCAACGCAGCCGCCCTCCCGGGCGGCTGCGGGCGTTTTGGAGCGGGCGCCGCGCGGTCCGTCGGCCGCGATGGGCCGCGCTATGATCGCCGCCCCTCGCCCGTCGGCGAGGGTCCACATTCGACAACTCACTCGGAGCAACCGTCACATGCGTCGCGCGAAGATCTCGATCATCGGAGCAGGCAACACCGGAGCCGCCTGCGCTGTCTGGGCCGCCTCGAAGGAACTCGCTGACATCGTCCTCATCGACATCAACGACGGCGTGGCGAAGGGCAAGGCGCTCGACCTCTACGAGAGCGCGCCGATCGAGGGCTTCGACTGCAGGATCGAGGGCGGCAGCGACTACGCGCTCATCAAGGACAGCGACATCGTCGTCATCACGGCCGGCCTCCCGCGCAAGCCGGGCATGAGCCGCGACGACCTGATCGTGACGAACATGAAGATCGTCTCGGAAGTGGCCGAGAAGGTCGCCCAGAACGCGCCGAACTCGATCATCATCGTCCTCTCGAACCCGCTCGACGCGATGGTCTACACCGCGTGGAAGAGCTCGGGCTTCCCCGCGCACCGCGTGCTCGGCCAGGCGGGCTGCCTCGACGTGGCGCGCTTCCGGGCGTTCCTTTCGATGGAGCTCGGCTGCTCGGTCGAGGACATCCAGGCGCTCCTTCTCGGCGGCCACGGCGACGACATGGTGCCGCTCCCGCGCTTCACGAGCGTGCATGGCATCCCGATCGACCAGCTCCTCTCGCAGGAGACGATCCAGAAGTGCGTCCAGCGCGCGAAGGTCGGCGGCGGCGAGATCGTCCAGCTCATGGGCACCTCGGCGTACTACGCGCCGGCGTCGGGCGTCATCCAGATGGCGGAGGCGATCATCAAGGACAAGAAGCGCATCCTCCCGTGCGCCGCGTACTGCGAGGCCGAGTACGGCGTCGCCCCGGGCGCGAGGGGCGCGGGCTACTTCGTCGGCGTCCCGTGCGTGCTCGGAAAGGGCGGCATGGAAAGAATCGTCGAGATCAAGATGAACGCCGACGAGCAGAAGCTCTTCAACGAGAGCGCCCAGCACGTCAAGGACCTCGTCAAGGTCGTGAAGGACCTCGCCGCGAAGCCGAACGAGCAGGGCCAGCCGAGCTTCCCGAAGCTGGTCTGATCTCGGGGCCTGCCTCCTGAACCAAGCCCAAGGCCCGCCGTCCCCCGACGGCGGGCCTTGGCTGTGCCTTGTCCGCTGCGCAGGCGCCGCGTGCCCGCGTCTGCGCGGAATCTGTAGGATCCCCACCCGCCGTGTCGATAACCGAACCGATGCAGACCGCTCCAGAGCAGCAGGGCGCGCCGTTCGAGGCGAAGCCAGTTCCGTTGTTCCGAATCGACCCGGGGTGGCCGTTCGTCATCGCGGGCTTGCTGCTTCTTGTCGCAGGGGTGCTCATCCCCGCGCAGCGCGATCTGCAGGAACTCCGCAACACGCTCGAGATCCATCGCGCGCTCGAAGACCAGTCGATCCGGCAGCTTGCGGCCTACGACCGCTTTCTCAACGACCTCGAGCATGGCGACGAGCAGCTTGTCGGCCGTCTCGCCGCGAGCCAGCTCAATCTCATGCCCAAGGACGAGCGTTCGATGCTGCTCGTCCCGTCGCTCAACGCGACCGTCACGCAGTGGATCGAGGACTCGGAGCCCGCGATCCTGCCGAATCCGCCCGCGTACCCCGACACGCTGCTTTCGCGCCTCGCGACCGGGCCGCGGCGGCTCTGGGTGCTCGCGTGCGGTGCGTTCCTCGTCTTCGTCGGGCTGATGCTGTCGCCAAGCGCGCCGCCATCGCGCAGAGGAAGCCGAAGGACCGTTCCCGCGCCTTCGCCTGAAGCCTTGCCGGCCGCCGCTGTGGTTGCCGCGCTCCCTGCGGTCGCGGGCTCGGCCGTGGCGGTCGAGGAACGTGCGACCGTTTCCCGCCTGGACTCGATTCTGGGGGATTCTGCGGATGAGGCGCAAGACGAGCTCGATGAGCTCGA
>JBIKWD010000278.1:0-3491 GCA_044356505.1 Phycisphaerales bacterium | reverse complement strand
GGGGCCCGCCGCGGGTTTTTTGCGGCACGATGACTGCCCGCGCCGAGGGCGGAGCCCGAGCGAACGCCGTCCGACGTCGACAGCCTGAATGGGTGCCACCACTTCCAGTGGTGCTGCGGGGGGATCGGGGGCTCGGCGACTCCGCACTACTGGAAGTAGTGCCACGCGATCTGGCTGTCGACCCGCACGCAAGCTGCTCCGGCTTCGCCGTCGGCGAACGACCCTGGGTCAGCGACGACGACCCTCTCGCGCGGGACTTGCAACGAAGCGCGGTACTCTTCCCGTGTGAGCGCAGAAGAAGACATCGCCCAATGGCGCGCGGCCGCTGCGACCGAAGAGGTCGCGGAGTTCTTCCGCGCGGCGCGCGAACGCGTCGCCGAGGTCATCCGGACGAAGCGCCCGATCTGCCTTGCGTCGGGGGCCTGCTGTCGGTTCGAGGCGTACGGGCACCGCATGTATGTGTCGGGTCTCGAGGCGGCGTTCGTCGTGGCACGCATCGACGCCGCACGCGCGACGCGCGCCGCGAACCCCCTGCGCCTGCTCGAAGTGGACGATGCGAAGTCGCGAGGCGATTGCCCGTACCTCCGCGCGGGCCTCTGTGGCGAGCACGAGGAGCGCCCGCTCGGCTGTCGGATCTTCTTCTGCGACAAGGGCGCCGATGGCCGCGCCTCGGAGTGGCAGAGCGAGCTCTACGAGGAGCTCCATGCCGCGACGCTCGCGCTGCACGAGCGGCTCGGCGTCCCGTACCGCTACCTCGAATGGCGCGAGGCGCTCGCGATGCTTGTACGATGAGGCGCGCTCGCCAGCTCCCATGTCCACGACGACGGAGCGAAGCGAAGTCGGAGCACTGTGTCCCGAGCTTCGTGCGCTGTGCCGTGTGGCATCACTTTGAGTGATGGCGGCCACGAACGCACCGATGACAACCCGACTGCGAGGACAGCGCAAGCTGAAGACAGGCAGTCCTCTAGCTTGTCGCGGGATCGATTCCGCCATCACTCAAAGTGATGCCACACGGCACAGGTGGCGACGACGCGCACACCCCGCTCAGGCTTCGCTGCGCTCCGCCTTCGGCCATCGCGGCGGCGCGCGCTGACGACGACGGAGCGCAGCGAAGTCGGAGCGAACGGCCTGCGACGCCGGAGACGTATCGTGTGGCATCACTTTGAGTGATGGCGGAATCGAGCGCGCGCGGCGCCCCACGACCGCCGCCGCGACGCGCCGCCCCTGCGGTCGGAACGCACACGGTCCGTTCCTGGCCGCCATCACTCAAAGTGATGCCACACGACACAGGTGGCGACGTTGCGCACAACCCGCTCAGGCTTCGCTGCGCTCCGCCTTCGGCATGATCAGCACCAGAGGAAGCGGCCGCAGCCGCGACCGCTCAAGCCTGAGCGGCGGCTGCTTGCGACAGCCGCCTTCTGCGTGATCAGCACCAGAGGAAGCGGCCGCAGCCGCGACCGCTCAAGCCACGGCTGCCCTTGAACGAAGTCCAAGGAATGGGTGATGTCCGACGTCGACCCCGACGCCTGTCGTTCCGGAGACTCACGTCCCCCGGGCACCCGTGACTTCAGACCCCGACGTTTCCAGCCCGAGGCGGGTTCACCTGCGCTCCACTATCCTTCCGCGAATGGCCTCGAAGAAGTCAAAGCCCGTACGGAAGCCCGCCCGGACATCCGCCAGCGCCAAGTCTGCAGCGACGCGCCCCGCGAAGGCGGCGCACCGCCGCACGGTCGTGCCCGCGCCGATCACGCCCGAGGACGCGCGCGCGCAACTGCGTGAACTCGCGATGAACCTCTGGTGGAGCTGGAACGAGGTCGCGCAGCGGCCTTTCGCGGCGCTCGACCCCGTGCTCTGGCACGCGACCAAGCGCTCGCCGCTTGCGGTGCTTGCACAGGCGAGCCCAGCGGCGCTCAGCGCCGCGTGCGAGGAGCCCGGCTTCCGCCTCGCGCTCGCCGACGCGCGCGCAGCGCTCGCCGCCGAACTCGCGCGCACCACCTGGTGGGACGAGGCCTGCCGCAAGAAGAACCCCAACGCCACGATCGCCTACTTCTGCTCGGAGTACGCGACGCACGAGAGCATCCAGCAGTACTCGGGCGGTCTCGGCGTGCTCGCGGGCGACCACCTGAAGAGCGCAAGCGACCTCGGCGTGCCGCTCGTCGCCGTCGGCCTCTACTACCGCCACGGCTACTACATCCAGCAGTTCGCCGAGGATGGCTCGACAAAGGTGCTCTACCCGGTCTACGACCGCGCGACCGTGCCCGTGCGCGAGACCGGCGTCACGATCAACTGCCCGGTCGGCCACTCGAATGTGCGCGCGCGCGTTCTCCTCATGGAGGTCGGACGCACGCGCGTCTACCTCCTCGACGCGGATCTTGCGGAAAACACGCCCGAAGACCGCCAGCTCACAGAGGGCCTCTACAAGGGCGAACCGCACCTGCGCATGCGCCAGCAGGTGCTCCTCGGCGTCGGCGGCATGCTCGCGCTGCGCGCGCTCGGCATCACGCCGACCAAGATCCATCTCAACGAAGGCCACGCCGCGTTCGCTGCGATCGAGATGCTCGCCGAGTTCCGCGCGGGCGGCATGCCGCACGCCGAAGCCGTGAAGGCCGTGCGCGCGCGCACCGTGTTCACGACGCACACGCCCGTCGCCGCCGGCCACGACCGCTACGGCGTCGACATGGTGAGCGAAGGCCTCGCGCAGACGCTTGCGAAGGGCGGCATCTCGCGCGGCGAGCTCGAGTCGCTCTCGCGCGAGAAGCCCGACGACGCGAAGGAACCGGTCTGCATGACGGTCGTCTGCCTGCGCCTCGCGTCGAAGGTGAACGGCGTCGCCAAGCTCCACGGCGAAGTGAGCCGCGAGATGTGGAAGGGCGCGTATGGCGCCAAGAAGGCGAAGGAGGTGCCGATCACGCATGTGACGAACGGCATCCACACGCCCACGTGGCTCGATCCGCACGCCCGCGCGTTCTGGAAGAACGAGTGCGGATTCGACGCCTGCGCGCCGACCGCGCGCAACAAGGGCTGGAAGCGCGCGGCGTCGGCCGATCCGGCTGCGTTCTGGCAGATGCGCTCGACGCTGCGCGGCGCCCTCGTGCGCTTTGCGCGCGAGCGGCTGACGCGCGCGGCCGAGCGCCGCGGCGAAGGCCCGCTCGCGCTCGACGAATACGCGAACGCGCTCGATCCTGCGGCGCTGACCATCGGGTTTGCGCGGCGGTTCGCGACCTACAAGCGCGCACCGCTCCTCTTCACCGACATCGAGCGGCTCGCGAAGATCGTGGGCGATGCGAAGCGTCCCGTGCAGTTCATCTTCGCGGGCAAGGCGCACCCGCGCGACCTCGGCGGGCAAGCGTATGCGCGCACCGTGTTCGAGATGACGCGCCACCCCGCGCTGCGCGGCAAGGTCTTCCTCCTCGAGGAATACGACATGTCTGTCGGACGCGCGCTCGTCTCGGGGTGCGACGTGTGGCTCAACAACCCGATCCGCCCGCACG
>JBIKWD010000095.1:0-12219 GCA_044356505.1 Phycisphaerales bacterium | reverse complement strand
ACCGCGAATCGGGGCGCGCGACGAGGGGAAGTCCCTCGACGAGGTTTCGGAGTTCCTCCGCGAACTCGGCGGCGCCGCGGTAGCGTGCGCTTGGTGCCGCGGCGAGCGCCTTCTCGAGCACGGCGTCGGTCGCCGCGGGCAGGCGTGCGGCCTCGTCTGCGCCGAGCGCGCGCGCGACAAGCGTCGCGACACGCGCGGGCGAACCGCGCATGAGCCGCTCGAGATGCGCGGCGAGCGAGCCGTCGCCTGCGTCGAACGGCGGCCTTCCCGCGAGAAGGTCGTAGAGCAGCGCGCCGAGTCCCCACACGTCGCTGCGCGTGTCGGTGCCGCCGCCCTGGGCCTGCTCGGGGCTCATGTATGCGAGCGTCCCCATCGGCCCCTCGGTGGCGCTCGTGACCGTCGAGTCGGTGACCGCCGCGATTCCGAAGTCGATGACCTTCGGCACGCCGTCTTGGCCGACGAGCACGTTGCCGGGCTTCAGGTCGCGGTGGATCACGCCCGCGCGGTGCGCGTGATCAATCGCGTCCGCGATCGTGGCGACGAGCAGGATGCGCGCGCGGACGTCGAGGCCGCGGTCGTTCGCCCAGCGCGTGACGGGCTTGGCGTCTGGCACGAGTTCCATCACGAGATAGGGGAACTCCCGCGGCGGTTCGCCATCGACGGCGAGCGGCTTCGAGCCCGCCGCGAAGACGCGCGCGATGTTCGGATGCTCGAGCCGCGCGAGCGCCTCGGCCTCGACGCGCAGCCGGCGCTGCGCCGCGGCGGTGAGCCGCTCGGGGCGGATGAACTTGAGCGCGACGCGGCGATGGGGAAACCGCTCGGTTGCGGAATAGACGAGGCTCATCCCGCCGATCCCGATGAGCTTCTCGATCTCGAAGCCCGCGATCGCGGTTCCGACGAGGCCGCCAAGCAGCGGATGCGCGAGCGAGCCAGCGGCGTCGTCGGGCGCGCCGTGATAGCGGAGGAGCGACTCGACCTCGTCGGCGATCGAGGCGTCCTCGGCGCGAAGCCGCGAGAGGAACGTCCCGCGCGCGAGCGTCGGTGTGTCGATCGCCTCGGCGAACGCCGCCTGGACGCGGGCACGGCGGGCCTCGAGGTTGTCGCTCTTCGATTCCATCTCGGGCCTCATGCGGAATCCCGCCGCCGATCCTTCGCGAGAACGGTCATGCGCCGCGATCAAGTTCGCGACGCAGCCACGCGCGCGCGAAGGCCCAGTCCTTCTCGATCGTGGACTCGCTCACGCCGAGGATGCGCGCGGTCTCCGCGGTCGGAAAGCCCATCATGTAGCGGAGCCGCGCGACCTCGGCGGCGCGCGGATACTCGCGGGCGAGCGCATCGAGCGCGGCGGGAAGGCCGACGTCGGCCGCTGCGCGCGCAGCGTCGCTGTGCGCGAGTTCGCCCGCGACGAATGTCAGCGGAACAGGCGTCTTGCCGCCGCCGCGCTTCAATGTCTGCCGCGCGCGGGCGAGGTCGACGAGCACCTGCTCGCATGCCTGCGACACCGCGCCGAAGAAGTGCCGGCGGCTGTCCCACGCGCGCGGCGGATTGCGTCCGATACGCAGGAAGATCTCATGGACGAGCGCCGTCGGATGCAGGTCGCCGTCGCCCGCAAGGACGCCGCGTTCGCGCGCGATCGCGTTCGCGGTGATCGTTCGGACCTCGGCGTAAACCTCTGTCCACGCTCGCTCTGCGGCGGCGGTGTCGCCTGCGAGCGCGGAGTTGAGGAGCGCGGTCAGCGGTGCTGGCATCGGCGGCAGGATAGCGGCCGTCAGGCAGATTCCGTGGCGTGTGCATCAGACGCTTACGGATGCGCCGACGCATGCCGCATGGGGTCTCGTCGGCGCGCATGTCGTGATGGCCGGATGGCCTGAAGGCGCGCCGCGGCAGACAGTTGCATTCGAGGAGTTGCGAGATGACGAGAGCGGCTTCATACATGGGTGTTGTGGCGGCGATGACGGCGTTTGCTTCGCTCCAGTCGGCAAGCGCGCAGTACGCGCCGCCGATTCAGTGGAAGGAGTCCGAAGGGGGCAACGGCCACTGGTACTCCGCTTCCACGTCGACAGCGTCGTGGCCGGGTGCACGCGGTGCTGCAGAGAGCGTCGGCGCGATGCTCGCATGCACCGAAACCGCGGCGGAGGCGGAGTTCCTGCGTTCCGCCGGTCTGACGAACGAACTCTTCGTCTTCGTAGGCCTCTATCAGGACTTCAAGGACCCGAACTACGTGGAGCCTGCAGGCGGATGGCGCTGGCTTTCCGGTGAGCCTTTCGACGCGACGCTCTGGCAGCCAGGCGAGCCCAACGACCTGTTCGGTGGCGAGGGCTACGGGGAACTCGAGGGCCCCGGCAGGCCGCCCTACCTGAACGACGTGATCCAAGGTGCAAACCTCACCTACTACCTCGAGTGGTCGTCCGATTGCAACGGAGACGGAATCGTCGACCTCGGGCAGATCCGTGCTGGCCAGCTTCCCGACTTCGATGGCGACAACGTGCCTGACTGCTGCGTGGCCGGGGGGTCGTGCGAAATCGGTTCGTACCCCGTGCAGTGGAAGACGAGCGAGGGCGGGAATGGGAACTGGTACGCGGTGCTGCCTCTGCCATCGACCGATCGTGAGAGCGCAGTGGCGTTCGCTGCAGCAAGAGGTGGTGTGCTCGCGTCCATTGAGGACTCCGCTGAAGGCGAAACGATCGTTGCGCTCACCGGTGGGATGGGCGTGTGGGAGCGACTCTGGATCGGACTCTCGCAGAGCCAGAAGGGCGCGGAACCTGCGGGCGGATGGGCATGGGACGACGGCACGCCCTTGAACTACACCAACTGGTTTCCGGGGCAACCCGACGATTCCTTCGGTGAGGACTTCGCGCATATGTTTCCGCTTGCAAATCCCGCATCGGGACAGTGGAACGACGTAGATGCATCGGGTCCTGGAGGAGTCGCCTTCTACGTTGCGATCGAGTGGTCTTCCGACTGCAACGGCGACGGTATCGTGGATTACGGGCAGATTCTGAACGGACAACTGGCGGACGCCGATGCGAATGGCGTTCCCGATGTCTGTGAGTCCACGCTCAACGTTCCTTCGCAGTTCGCGACCATCCAGGCCGCGATCGACTCCGTGCCCACGGGTGTTGCGCGGACGATCCTCGTCGCAGCAGGCACCTACAACGAATCGTTCGCGCTGAACGGCAAGAACGTCGTGGTGCGTGGTGCGCCGAAGGGTGGGACGATCCTCGACGGCGCGGGCCTCGCGACCTCGATCGCGCGGTTCAGCGGCGGAGAGCCTGCGACGGCGGGCGTCGAGGACCTCGTGTTCCGCAACGGCGCGGTCGGCTCGAGGATCTTCCCGAAGGCCACGTTCCGCGTCGGCGGGGCGCTGTACGGGTCGAACTCGTCGGCTTTCGTCCGTGACTGCCGCTTTGAAGACAACGAGTCCGACTTCGGTGGCGCGGTGTATCTCTACCGATCAACTGGCGTCGTCGCAGGGTGTGAGTTCGTCTCGAACCTCGCGCGCAGCGAGGGAGGCGCGATGCAGTGGTTCGAGTCGAGCGGCGCCGTTTCCGACAGCACGTTCACGGGCAACGTGGCCTCGCAGTTCGGCGCGGGTGCGGCGAGCGCCTTCAAGGCGGTGGGCGCGCGCACCGAAGGCGGCGTCGTGCTGCTCGACGGCTGCACCATCGAGGCGGGGATCGGCGGCAGCGGCGCCTCCGCGGTCGAGATGTTCGAGATCGCGGGACCCGGAGGCGTGCGCGGCACCCTCCGCATCTCGGGGACGACGATCAGCGGAAACAGCGCCCTCGTCGGCGCGGGCGGACTCCGCGTGGTCGGCATGCCCGACGCATGCGTGCTGACGGGCGGCACGGTGATCTGTGGAAACACGCCGCGCAACGTGCTCGGGCCGTTCCTCATCGAGGGCAGCGCGCAGGTGTGCGACTGCCTGTCGGACGTCACGCTTGACGGTGCGGTGAACGGGGCCGACCTCGGCGTGGTGCTTGCGGCGTGGGGCGCGGTGTCGCCCACGGGCGCAGGCGACGCGAACCACGACGGATTCGTCGATGGCGCGGACCTCGCGCAGGTGCTCGCATCGTGGGGGTCGTGTCCCTGAGCCGCCGACGAATCAAAGCCCCATCGCGGGAAAGACGGGAAACGTGAAAGCGACGGCCCCGCGCGGAACATGCTCCGCGCGGGGCCGTTGTCTGTTCGCGGCCCCTGCGCGAGCGCGCGCCGCCTACAGCAGCACTTCCTCGCCCTGCCTGATCTCGCGGGGCAGGGCGACGTCGGCGAGGTCGTCGGGTTCGAGCGCGGTTTCGGCTGCGATCTCGATGCGGGCGTCGACGTCGCCGTTTGGCTTCCGTGGGATCTTCACGCCGAACTTCTCGAGCCAGTCGCCGTTGCGGTTCGACTGGATCTGGTGGCTCCAGGCGGGGCTATCTTCGCCGGTCGCGTTCTTCAGGGGCGCGAACTCCTCGGTGCGGCTCGTCTCCATCACGAGCGACTTCCTCGCGAGGCCGAGCGCGTCGAAGATGAACGCCTCGAACTTGATCGCGTTCGGCTCGGCGGGCTCGATCGTCTTGTTCGCGTCGTCGCACCAGTAGGGGACCTTCTTCCTCGCGCGGTGGAACGGAAGCGCGAAGTCGCCCGCTGTGAGGCGCTGCATGAACTCGACCGAGATCGCGTGGATGGCGATCGAGCCTGCGTTGAAGCGGAGCTTGCCCTGCGCGTCGAGCGAGTTCGTGAGCTCGGGCGGCATGTCGCTGTATTCGATGACGGCGGTCTTGCCGCCGACCTCGCAGAAGACGCCGACCTTCTCGGCCGCGTTGCGCTTCGCGACCATCTTGCTCGACATCTCGGCGGACGAACCCTCGCTCGACGCGTGCAGGCCGAGGAACACGGGATCCGCGATCCGGACCATCGGGTTGTCGACCTGGAAGTAGCTCATGTGCTCGACGCCGCGCGCCTGCATGTCCTCGAGCGCGCCGCTTGCGTGGAGCGCGCGGATCGCGCCGCCGTGGCCGTCGGGGTTGAGCGCGAGCGACGCGGGCGTCTCGAGGATGAGCTTGCCATCGAAGGTGACCGACGGCATCGTGCCCTGCTCGAAGAGGAACGTGTCGGCCGGGTTGCGGCCGAACCAGTTGTTGTCGCGGAAGAACGCGCGCGTGTCGGCGCTGTTCAGCGGGCTCGTCATGATGTACCACGGGAGCGAGCGGCCGTAGCGCTTCTCGGCGGCTGCGATCTGCTCTGCGAACACGCGGAAGAGCGGCTTGCCCGTGACGACGGTCGCGGGGAAGGTTCCCTTCGGACCCTTCCATCCGAGGCGCGTGCCTTGGCCGCCTGCGACCGTGAACACAGCGACCTTGCCCGCGCGCAGGAGCGACTCGCCGTGCGCGCGGGCGGCGCCCGCCGGCGAACCGAGCGCGATGTATGGCGCCGGCTTCACGGCCGCGTAGTCGGTCTTCGCGTCTTCGCCGCCCCTCACGAGGCGCGTGACGAGCGGGAGGTCGACCTCCGCGAGCTGCGCGAGGAACGCCTTGCGTTCGGCGGGCGAAAGCGCTGCCGCGTGGCGAAGGACGTGTCCTTGGCCGTGGGATTCGATTCTGTCGGCGAGTGGGCGTTCGGCGTCTGTGAGCATGGGAACTTCACTGGCTCGGTGGAAGCGGCTGCGACCAGCCTTCTGGACGGTGGCGCACGATGAGTCCGGCGTGCAGGTAGATGACCTGTTCGCAGACATTCGTGCAGTGGTCGGCGATGCGCTCGATCGACTTCGTGATCGTGAGGAGGCGGAAGGCGTAGTCGACCGGAAGCGTGCCGGCGGCGACCTGATCCTGCGCCGTCTTCATGAGCTGCTTCTTGAACGAGGCGACCGTGTCGTCGAAGAGAAGCACCTGCTGCGCGAGGCTGACGTTGCCCGAGGCGAGCGCGCGGTTCGAGTCGCGGAGCATGCCGATCACCGAGTTCGCCATCACGCGGAAGACGTCGGGGATGCGCGCGGGGAGCGCGACGTCGGAGAGGACGGCCTCGGCGATGTCGACCGCGCAGTCGGCGACGCGCTCGAGCTCGTTGTTCACCTTCACGATCGTGAGGACCGAGCGGATCGACTTCTCGTCGGTCACGCCCATGGCGAGGAGCGGGATCGACGCGCGCTCGATCTCGACATCGACCCGGTCGATCTCCTCGTCGTCGGCGATGACGGCGCGCGCCTTCTCGCGGTCGCCGTCGAAGTAGCTCTCGACGGCCTTGAGGGTGATGGCGAGGACGCGGTCCCCCTGCGCGACGATGTCGGAGCGGAGGTGGGCGAGGCTTTCGTTGAAGTTCGGCACGGCGCCGCGAGTATACCTGTGGCGCGTATGCTGACGGCCCCCGCGGGATACATCAGCCATGCCTGAACTTTGCGTCAACATCGACCACGTCGCCACTGTCCGCCAGGCGCGGAAGACCTACGAACCCGACCCCGTGCTGGCCGCGACCGAGGCCGAGGCGGGCGGCGCCGACGGGATCACCGTGCATCTGCGCGAGGACCGGCGGCACATCCAGGATGCGGACCTGCCGCGGATCAAGGATGTCGTGCGGACGAAGCTCAACCTCGAGATGGCGGCCACGGACGAAATGGTGGCGATCGCGATCGCGCTCCGGCCGCAACTGTCGATGTTCGTGCCGGAGCGGCGCGCAGAGGTGACGACCGAGGGCGGGCTCGACGTCGCGGGGCAGGAGGGGCGGATCCGCGAGGCGGTCGCGCGGTTGAAGGCGGCCGGGATCGCGGTGAGCGCGTTCATCGACGCGGACGAGCGGCAGGTCGCGGCGGCGGCGCGGGCGGGGTTCGACTTCTGCGAGATCCACACGGGGCCGTATGCCCATGCGCATCACGACTTTGGGGTGGGCGACGCGCGGACGGCCGCGGAACTTACCAAGGTGCGGCGCGCGGTCGAGGCGGTGGTGGCGGCCGGCATGCGGCCGAACGCCGGGCATGCGCTCAACTACGCGAACGTCGGCGCGGTCGCTGCGATTCCGAACCTGCGCGAGCTGCACATCGGGCACGCGATCGTGTCGCGGGCGGTGTTCGCGGGGCTGCGAACCGCGGTCGCCGAGATGAAGGCGGCGATGGTGGCGACGGCGCGCGGGTAGCGGGGTTCGTGAGGGGTTCGTGAGGGGCTCGTGAGGGGAACGCGCGGGAAACGCGCGCGATTCCCGCTACACTCCGCGCCATGATCGAGTTCCGTGGCTGCTACACAGCGATCGTGACGCCCTTTACCTCGGACGGAATCGCCGTCGACGAGACGCGCCTTGCCGAGCAGATCGCCTTTCAGGCCGACGGCGGCGTGCGCGGCATCGTCGCGTGCGGCACCACCGGCGAGTCGCCGACGCTCGAGGAGGACGAGCATCGCCTCGTCGTCGAGACGGCGGTCGAGCTTGGAAAGAAGCGCGGGCTGCAGGTGATCGCCGGCGCCGGGTCGAACTGCACGCGCCACGCGGTCGAACTCCAGAAGCTCGCCTTCGAGGTCGGCGCCGACGCGGGGCTGCAGGTCAGCCCGTACTACAACAAGCCGTCGCAGGAGGGCCTCTACCGGCACTTCATGACGGTCGCGGATTCGTGCGCGCTGCCCGTGATGCTCTACAACATCCCGGGCCGCTGCGGCGTCGCGATCAACCCAGACACCGTCGCGCGGCTTGCGAAGCACCCGAACATCGTCGCGATCAAGGAGGCGACGGGATCGATGGATTCCGCAAGCGAGATCCGCCAGCGCTGCGGGATCACGATCCTCTCGGGCGACGACTCGCTGACGCTCTCGTTCGCGGGCTGCGGCAGCGCGGGCGTGGTGAGCGTGGTGTCGAACCTCGTGCCCGCGCGCGTCCAGGCGCTGTGCGACGCGTTCCTGTCGGACCGCTTCGCCGAGGCGCAGGAGATCCACCGCGGCATCTTCCCGCTGGCGAAGGGGCTGCTTTCGCTCGATGTGAACCCCGTGCCGCTCAAGGCCGCGATGCGGCTCCTCGGCCGTGACTC
Organism: Phycisphaerales bacterium; assembly: GCA_044356505.1. GTDB lineage: Bacteria > Planctomycetota > Phycisphaerae > Phycisphaerales > SM1A02 > QWPT01. Next base: position 4,235 of record JBIKWD010000095.1, on the reverse strand, counting down.
TGGCGCGGTGCGGCTGCCGCTCGCGGAGGCGTCGAAGGAGACGGTCGCGCGGATCGGCGAGATCCTGGCGGCGGCCGGGCTCCTGAAGCTCGAGGCGGTCGCGGTCGAGACGAAGCAGGCTTCGCAGCCGCAGACGGTGCGTGCGTGAGCCCGACGACGCCACCGACGCCGCCGATGCCGCAGCCACCGTCGAACCCGCATGACGCGCGGTCGCTGCCCTACAAGATCGCGGTGCTCTGCTACCTCTACGACACGGAAGGTCGGCTGCTCCTCCTTCATCGTCGCAAGCCGCCGAACCGCGACATGTACTCGCCGATCGGGGGAAAGCTCGAGATCGCCGACGGCGAGGGACCGCATGACTGCGCGCTGCGCGAGATCCGCGAGGAGGCGTCGATCGCGCTCAATCCCGACGAGATCAAGCTGATCTCGATCGTGAGCGAGCGCGCGTACCAGGGCGAGGAGCACTGGCTGATCTTCCTCTTCGAGGCGACGCGGCCGATTCGGCCCGACGAGATCCCCCACCAGGAATTCGACGAGGGGAGGCTCGAATGGCACCGCGTCGAGGACGTCGAGAAGCTGCCGATTCCCGAGACCGACCGTGCGGTGATGTGGCCGAACGTCTGCAAGCACCGTGGCGGATTCTTCATGGTGCACATCGATTGCGCCGAGCAGCCGATGCGGCCGCGGATCGTGGAGTCGTGGTTGTAGGCTCGTCCGCGCTGCGGCGCGGACTCGGCGGCGAGGATGTCGCGTGTCGGTAGGCTCGTCCGCGCTTCGGCGCGGACTCGGCGGCGAGGATGAAACTCGACGGACGAACCCCGGAAAGGAATGTTCATGAGCAACTCATCGAGTACGGGTCCGGGTCAGGGCAGCGCTGGCAATGTCATCGCGGCGATCTGCAGCTTCTTCATCCCCGGGCTCGGTCAGCTTGTGCAAGGCCGCATCCTCGCCGCGCTCCTGATGTTCGTGCTGGCTGGAGCGGTATGGCTCGTGAGTTTCGGGCTACTTGGCTGGGTCATGCACCTCGTGGCGTGCATCGAGGCGGCTCGCTGGAAGCGGCGGTGAGCGGCGAGGCACGCGGAAAGCGGCATTCCTGCGCGGTTTCTTGGCGCGATTGAGAGATGGCATCGGACCGGGCGGAGAGTTCAGGGAGGCGTGCATCGCCTCTCGAATCCCGTTTCGACCAAGCAAGCCATCCCAAGATCGGAGCATCCGCCATGCATTCCCTCGCCAACCGTCTCAACCTGAGTCCACTGATGCAGGCCACCGCCATCGCGCTCGTCGCGACCGCGGGCGCCCAAGCCGCGATCGTCGGCACGAGCGGACCGGTCGTCCAGATCGCGCCGCCGCCTTCCGCTGCCACCTCTGCGCTGCCTGGTCCGAACGCGTTCTGCTGGAACGAGCAGACGAATGTCGCCGTGCCCGCGAGTGGAATCGCGGTGAACCTCCTCGGAAGCGGTTTCTGGACCGGTCCGACGCCGAACAACGCGACCCTCTTCGGAGGCGCGGTCGACTCGCACATGATCCACTTCGAGGTGAGCCCGCTCTCCCAGACGGTCACGGGCAGCGTGACCTTCAGCAGCGCGATCGTGGCGGTGATCTACGACAACACGCTGCTGGCCGCCTCGGACGCGCTGCTCGGATCAGCGACGATCTGGGAACCGACGGGCTTCCTCCGCAGCCCTGGCTCGTCGCTCTTCCAGAACTCGATCCAGGTCGTCGGAAACCAGATCAACTTCACGATGTGGGTGTCGACCCCGAACCTCGTCAACCGCCTCTCCGAGTTCCGCGTCCTCACCGACGCGACGATCCCTGCGCCTGGCGCGGTCGCGCTCCTCGGCGCGGCGGGCGCGATCGGCGGTCGTCGCCGGCGACGGTGATCGAGCGAGGCCCGCGTCCGTCTGCGAGAACTTGTGTTTGTCGTGGCGGACGCCGATACTGGGGGTATGGCCCTCGCGATTCCCGTCGTCTTGTTCGCGCTTCTGGCAACCGCGCTCTGGCTTCTTCGCGACACACCCGTCCGCACGCAGCTGGGCGTCGTCGCGATCGGCGTCGTCGCCGCTGCGATCGTCGGACTCGGTGCGTACGAACTCGCGCGCATCGGCTCGATGTACCGCTCCACGACGACGGTCAGGTCGCTCGTCCGGGCTACCGCGAACTCCCTCGAAGCGGGCGAGTGCGAGAGGGCCCGCGCCGCGTTTGTGGCGGCCGAGGACGCGATCGCGCGGGGCGACACGGGACTCATCGAGACAGCGCAGGGGATTGTCCGCGAACTGGACGGGAGAACGGCGACGAAGCCTTCTCCAGCGGCGGATGGCGGCGTTGGAGGCGCTGGCGGCGCTGGAGGCGCGGACAAGCCCGACCTGTCGACCAATGGATAGCGGACGCCGTCCGGGCGGCGCTCGCGCGGGCTTGGATGGATGGTCTGCGGGGCGGCCCGCGTGCGCGTACCCTTGCGATCCCTAGGGAACCCATGCGGCCTTCGCTGCCGCGCAGAGCAAAGCCACGATGTCCGTCGATCTTTCGCCGCCGAACCTGCCCGACTACCCGATCTCGCGACCGGTCGCCCAGATCGCGCGGGAGTGGACCATCGACCCGCGGATCCCAGCGACGGTGAAGGGTTTCGATGCGCCGTTCTTCCAGGCGGGGCTCGCCGGCTACTCGGATGGCGCGATGCGGCTCGTGGCGCGGCGCCATGGTGCGCCGTTCTGCGTGACCGAGGCGCTGCTCGACCGCACCCTCATCAACGGCGGCAAGGGACGGCGGAAGGAAGACCCCGATCTGCTTGCGACCGAGTGCGGCATGGGCGAGATCGAGGACAACATCGCCGCGGGCCTCGACGACCATCCGATCGCAGGACAGGTGATGGGCACGACGCCCGACGAGATGGCGCGTGCCGCCGAGATCCTCGTCGGCATGAACTACGACGTGATCGACGTGAATCTCGCGTGCCCGGTCAAGAAGATCAAGAAGGCGAACCGCGGCGGGCACTTCCTCGCCTATCCCGACGACGCGGTCGAGATTCTGCGGGCGGTGCGGGCGGTCGTGCCGCGCGAGATCCCGTGCACGGTGAAGCTGCGGCGCGCGTTCGACGACACGCCCGAGATGGCCGAGCGCTTCGAGCAGATCTTCGCGGCGACGTACGAGCTTGGCTACGCGTGGGCGGTCGTCCACTGCCGAACCGTGCAGCAGAAGTACCTCGGCCCTGGCAAGTGGGAGTTCCTGCGCGAGCTCGTCCGTCGCCACCCCGACCGCGTGATCTTCGGCTCGGGCGACATCTGGACGGTCGACGACATCTTCCGCATGCACGACTACGCGGGCGTGCACGGCGTGTCGGTCGCGCGCGGCTGCATCGGAAACCCGTGGATCTTCACGCAGGCGCGCGCCCTGATGCGCGGCGAGCCCGCGCGGGGGCCCACGCTCGCCGAGCAGCGCCACGCGCTCGAGTCTCACTTCGAGCTTGCGATGCAGCTTCACGGCGAGGCCGCGGGCGGTCGGCGCATGCGCAAGTTCGGCATCAAGTTCGCGGCGCACCACCCGCAGGCCGACGAGGTCAAGAAGGCCTTCATCGACTGCGAGACCGTCGCGGACTGGCGCACGACGCTCGATCAGTGCTATCCACGCGGCTGATGCTGCGCCATGCCTTCAGGGTGGAGGCGTCTCGCGCGGAACGAGGTATGCAGCGGCGCCCGGGCTCGGCGCGACCGCTTCCTCCTCGACGTAGAGGTGGCCGACAACCGCGACCGCAGCCTCCCGCGTGGACGCGGCGGTGGATGCGGGCATGTCCGCAGGCCCGTGCGTGGGACCACGCCCAATGGCCCGTGCGCGCGTGTTCTGCTCGGCGGGGACGGCGACGCAGCCAAGAGCGCAGCTTGCCCCGAAGAGGGCTGAGTGGAGCGGCCGCGGCGGGACGGCCTCTGCTTGGAGGGCGCCTTGGGCGAGCGAGTAGATCCACGCTGCACCCGCATCCTCGATCGTCCCGTCGGGTCGACCATCGCCAAGCCTGTCGGCGCTCGGCGATCCGACGAGCAGGCGACCATGTCTGAGCGAGAGCGATTGCCCGAATCCGTGCGGGCCGAGATCGCCGGGCGGATCGATGCGCTTCGGTGGAAGGTCGGGCTGTGCAAGGTCGAAGAGGTAGACGCATCCCGTCGGGATGGCTTCCGACGTCTGGTCTCGGGCACGAGGTGCGCCGACCGCCAGGAGACCCTCGTCGAGGTCGAGCGCGAGACCGA
>JBIKWD010000277.1:0-3505 GCA_044356505.1 Phycisphaerales bacterium | reverse complement strand
CGTCGCCTCGGCGATGTCGATGTCGGCCGCGTTCCGCGCGCCTCCCGTGGAAACGTCGGACGGCGAGGGCGTGCGCATCGCGCCGCCTGTCTGCCGCATCGACCTCTCGACCGCACCCGTCGAGGAGCTCGCGCTTCTTCCCGAGGTCGGTCCGCAGCTCGCTGCGCGCATCGCTGCCGACCGCGCCATCCACGGGCCATTCCGCTCGGTCGATGAGCTCACGCGCGTGCCGGGGTTCGGCGAGCGCCGCATCGCGGAACTGCGCGACTCCGCGCGGGCGACGACGCCATGAACGCGGACACCGACGCGCGCTCGGCGTTGCGTCCGGCGATCGAGCCGCTCTTCGCGCGCGTGCTCGGGCCGTTCGTCGCGCGCGTCCTCGCACGCGGCGGTACCGTCGCGGCCGAGGGCTCCGCGGGAAGCCTGCCGTCGTTCGTCGCGTGCGCGGCCGCCCGCGAGGCGACGCCGACGCTGCTCGTGGTCGCGCACCTCGACGAGGCCGACGACGCGGTGGAGGAACTCCACGCGCTCGGCGTCGAGGCGATGCTGTTCCCCGCGCTCGAGGTGCTCCCGGGCGAGACGAGCCCGAGCGCAGAGCTCACCGTGGCGCGCCTCGCCGTCGTCCGCAGGCTTGCGGACGGAAACCCGCCGCCGGCGATCGTCGCGCCGATCGCGGCGCTCATGCAGTCCGTGCCCGAGCCGGCGGCGCTCGGCAACCTCGTGCGCGAACTCAAGACGGGGGCCCGCGTATCCTCGACCGAACTTGTCGCCTGGCTCGTCGACGGCGGCTACACGCGCGTCGACGCGGTCGAGTCGCCGGGCGAGGTCGCCGTGCGCGGCGGCATCGTCGACATCTGCCCGCCGGGCGGGGGCGCCGCGGTACGTCTCGACTTCTTCGGCGACGAGATCGAGCGCATCTTCGAGATCGACCTCTCGACGCAGGCCTCCGACCGCCGCATCGACTCGACCGAGCTCGTCGCGGTCGCGCTCGACGCCGTGCTCGGCGACGCGAAGACGGGAAAGGGCGCGCTGCCGCTCGCGGAGCTTCTTCCCGCGACGGCGGTCGCGGTGTTCGCAGAGATGTCGGAGATCATCGAGCAGGCGCGCGCCTACTGGGACCGCGTGCGCGACGGCCGCGGCGTGTACGGTCCGCCCGCGACGATCTCGGGAATCGCCAAGCGCACGCGCGCCTCGATCGAGCTCCACGCCTTCGGATCGGCGGGCGGCGCAGCGGAGAACCTCGGCGCGCGCGCGCTGCCCGTCTTCGACGAGGACGCGGGCCACGCGATCGCGCAGTTCGTGGGCCTCGCCGATGGCGCCCACGCGGCGCTCTTCTGCGAGAGCGACGCGGAGCGCGCCCGCATCACCGAACTCCTCGCGCGGGCGCTTCCGGCGGAGTCGATTCCGCGTCCGGTCGCGCACCTCTCGCGCGGCTTCGCGGTCGACACGGGCGACCACCGCATCGTCGTCGTGCCGGCCGGCGAGATCCTCCACCGCGCGCCGGTGCGGCGCCGCGGACGAACCCTTGCCGGCGGCCGCGCGAAGGATGCGTTCCTCGCCTTCGAGCCGGGCGACTACGTCGTCCACCGGGACCACGGCATCGCGCGCTTCGTGGGGCTCCAGATGCTCGCGGGCGACGGGCAGGACGCCCCGGCGGGCGAGGCGCGCGCGGGCGCCGCGCAGGAGTTCCTGACGCTCGAGTTCGACCAGGGCGCGAAGATCCACGTGCCTGCGTCGCGCATCGAGCTCGTCCAGCGCTATGTCGGCGCGGGTGCCGTGCGGCCGAAGCTGTCGACGCTCGGCGGCCGCCGCTGGAAGAAGGCGAAGGAGGAAGCAGAGGACAGCGCCCGCGACTTCGCGGGCGAGATGCTGCGCGTCCAGGCCGCGCGCGCCGCGACGAAGGGGATCGCCTATCCCGCCGACAGCGACTGGCAGCGCGGGTTCGAGGCGCAGTTTCCCTACGAGGAGACAGAGGACCAGGTCACCGCGATCGCCGCGACCAAGCGCGACATGGAGCGCGCGCGCCCGATGGACCGCCTCGTCTGCGGCGATGTCGGCTTCGGCAAGACCGAGATCGCGATCCGCGCCGCGTTCAAGGCGGTCGACGCGGGCCGGCAGGTCGCGGTGCTCGTGCCGACGACCGTCCTCTGCGAGCAGCACGAGCGCAGTTTCCGCGAGCGATTCCGCGCGTATCCCTTCCGCGTCGAGAGCGTGAGCCGCTTCAAGACCGACGCCGAGCAGAAGTCGACGCTCGACGCCCTCGCGCGCGGCGAGGTCGATGTCATCATCGGCACGCACCGGCTCTTGTCGAAGGATGTCGCCTTCAAGGACCTTGGTCTCGTCGTCGTCGACGAGGAGCAGCGCTTCGGCGTCGAGCACAAGCAGCGGCTCCTCGAGTTCCGCGTGACGGCCGACGTCCTCACGCTGTCGGCGACGCCGATCCCGCGCACGCTGCACATGTCGATGCTTGGCCTGCGCGACATCAGCTCGCTCACGACCGCGCCCGCCGACCGCCGCGCGATCGTCACCGAGGTGATTCCCTTCAACGAGCGCCGCATCCAGCAGGCGCTCCAGCGCGAGCTTGCCCGCGAGGGGCAGATCTTCTTCGTCCACAACCGGATCAGCGACCTCTTCAGCGTCGCCGCCGACATCCAGAGCCTCGCGCCCGGCGCGCGCATCGCGGTCGGCCACGGCCAGATGCCGCCGAAGGAGCTCGAGGACGCGATGCTGCGGTTCATGCGCCGCGAGGCGGACATCCTCGTGTCGACCACGATCATCGAGTCGGGCATCGACATCCCGACCGCCAACACGATGATCATCAACAACGCGCACATGTTCGGCCTCGCCGAGCTCCACCAGCTGCGCGGCCGCGTCGGGCGCTGGAAGCACCGCGCGTACTGCTACCTTCTCTTGCCGAAGGACCGGTCCGTGAAGGAAGAGGCCATGAAGCGCCTGCACGCGGTCGAGGAGTTCTCGATGCTCGGCGCCGGCTTCCGCATCGCGATGCGCGACCTCGAGCTCCGTGGCGCCGGCAACCTCCTCGGCGAGGAGCAGAGCGGCCACATCGCGGCCGTCGGATACGAGATGTACTGCCACCTCCTCGAGCAGGCGGTCGGGGCGCTCCGCAACGAGGTGAAGGTGTCGCCGCTCGACACCATCGTCGACATCGGCCTCTCGGGCAGCGTGCCGAAGGGCTGGATCCCGAGCGATGCGCGGCGCATGGAGGCCTACCGCCGCATCGGGCAGGCCGACACGCTCGCAGCGCTGTCGAAGGTCGCCGCCGACCTCGAGAGCGCCTACGGCGAGCCGCCCGCGGTCACCAAGGACCTTCTCGAACTCGCGGAGCTGCGTCTGCGGGCCGCCACGCTCGGCATTCGCACGATCGTGCGCAAGGACCAGGACGTCATCCTGCGCACCACGCGGCCGCGCGACCTCGAGTCGCTCTTCGCCGGCGTCCAGGGCGTAGTGAAGGTGGTGGGGTCGCCCGACGAGTCCGGCGTCACCG
>JBIKWD010000094.1:0-12245 GCA_044356505.1 Phycisphaerales bacterium | reverse complement strand
TGCGGTACTCGCGCACGCCGAAGAACTCGTCGTCGCCGCCGCCACGCTGCGAGAGCCGCTGTCCGCCGAACGCGCCCGAGGTCACCCGCGCGAGGAGATCGGCGCGGATCGGGAGGATCTCGGGATGGACGAGGAGCTCGCCGCGGTGGGAGATGCGGACGATCTTGCGCAGGAGTCCGAAGGGAAACGTCGTCGAGACCTCGAAGCCGGAAAGGCCCACCCGGCCGCGGCGCACCGGGCGGAACACCGCTTCCGCGTGGACGACGTCGCCAGGACCTGCGTGCATCACCCACGCGTTGCCCGCGGGCTCGAGCATGCGGGGGTCGACCGACTCGACGACGGCGAGGTCGTAGGCGGGCATGAAGCGCGAGCGGTTGGCGATCTCGTAGCGGATGAGGAGCGGCTCGCCGACGCGGCCGCGACGCGGCTCGAGGCGCGTGGTCCGCAGCGGCGTCATCATGAACCCGGAGACGATTCCCGACGCAAGCAGCGCCGCCATCATGGCGCTGAAGACCCAGATGATGAGGTTGTTCGGCCGGGCACCCGAGGCGATCCCCATGACGAGGATCGCGATCACGTAGACGACGCCCGCCTTCAGGAAGCGGGTGCGGTAGCGGGGCCGGTCGGGGTCGCGGTCTGCGAAGAGGGCCACGGGGTCATTCTCGCATGGTCCCGCGGGCGGGGCGAGGGTCGGGTGCGTGTTCCGCGCTCGATTCGCGGGAGGCGTCGCACGGGTTCGGCCGCGCCGCGTTCTTCAGCGGAGGAGTTCGACGCGGTCGGGGCCGATGCTCTCGCCGCCGTCGAGAAGCCCGACGACGCGCCAGTCGCCGACGTCGGCGACCGCGAAGCCAACCGAGCCGGTGTGGACGGACGTGGCGACGCCGCCGTCGGCGGTCGCGCGGTCGACGGTGAGCCAGACGTGCTCGCGCGGGGTGTCGGCCTGCGGGTCGGGCCCCTGCTGGCCGCGCGCGACCTTGACGAGGAAGGCGACGGTGGCGTTCGAGCCGTGGGCCGCGTGGGCCGCGACGAACGCGCTCCACGTGCCGCGCGCGAGGCGTTCGCGCACCTCGACGACGCGCAGCGAGAGATAGAGCCCCGCGTCGTGGCGAACGAGGCGTTCGAGCGCCTCGACGGGCGTCGACCAGACCTTGCGGAAGGCGCCGCGCTGGCCCGCCGCGCAGATGGCGGCGCGCGGGATCGGGCCGAGGCGCGTGCGGTCGCCCGATGAACCGGCGACGTCGGACGCGACGGTTCCGGCGGCCTCCGACGCGGGCACGAGCGCGACCGCAACGTCGCCGCCCGCCTCGAACGGAACGCCCGCGTGCGGAAGCTCCTCGGAGATGAAGCGCGCGGCGAGGGCGTCGGTGAGCTGGAGCGCGGCGGCGGTGAGCGGTTCGGGAACCTCGAGGATCTCGAGTTCGGGCTTGCCGACGCGCGCGAGGCCCGAGGTGGTGATCCAGACGGGCGTGCCTCGGCCGCGGGACCGGAGCTCGATGCGGTAGAGGTGGCGCTCGTCGACGAGGGCGCCTGCGGACGGGTGGCCGCCGAGGAAGAGCCGGGCGCACTCCTCGGCGCTGTAGACGAGGCCGAGCTGGGGATCGAAGAGCAGCCTGACGCGGTCGGCGCCCACCGCCGTCGCCGCCGTCGCGGCGAGCCGGACGAGGTCTGCGAGCGATGCGGGCCAGACCGAGCCGCCGACGGCGGCGGCACGCCGCGCGTCGTCGGGCGTCGAGGGCTCGAGGATCGTCTGGAGGACGATCAGGTATCGGGCGTCGGGCGCGCGGTCGTCGGGGCTCTGACCCGGCTGCGCATGCTCGCACCAGAGCAGGATGCGGGAACCGCGACCCTCGACTTCGAAGGAGAACGCCCACGGTATCGACGGTTCATCGACCGGCATCGGCTCGACCGAGGCGGGCTCGGTGCCGAAGGCGCGACCTGCCGCGAGGAAGGCGTCGCCGGGATCGGGAAGCTCGTCTCCCGCGACGAACGCGATGAGGGTGATCGGCGTGGGCTCGGCGACGCGCCACGCCGACTCGGGCGGAAGGCCGATCTGGATTGGCTGGTGCTCGCGGGCCATCGGCGCGATGGTACGGGAGCGCCGTCCCGCGCGCGCCGCGGCCGAGCCCGGTCACGGCCCCCGCAGCCAGTTGACGAGTTCCGCGCGGCGGCGGATGCCGACCTTGGCGTAGAGCCGCTTCGTGATCGTGCGCACCGTGTTCACCGACAGCCCGAGCTGCGTGGCGATCTCGGGGCAGCTTCTGCCGTCGCCGAGCAGCCTGCCGACCTCGCGTTCTCGCGGAGAGAGCACCTTCGAGCTCTCCCTTCTCGACTGTTCCGCGGCGCGGGAACCGCCATCATCGCCACGGTCGCGGCGGGCCGTCCCACCCTCGATCACGTGCAGCGAGGCGGTCGGCAGCACGAGCTGCCGCAGCGGACGGACCTCGATCGCCATGTGGTAGTTGCACAGGTGCGGGCCATCCTCCGCCGCGCGCTCCACCTCGTCGATGTAGTCGGTGACGGCGCGGACGCGGCGCCTGAGCTCGGTGAACTCGTCGGTGCTGAGGCTGAGCGACCGATGCAGCTCGATCGCCTCGTCCGCGTGCTGCGCCGACTGCGACCGCGCCGTCTCGAGCACGCTTCGGCCGTGCTCGGCGACCTGTGCGAGAATCGCCTCGGCGGCCGCGCTCTGGGCGGCGTCGCGGCGGTTGTAGACGATCACGAGCCGCTCGCGCGCGATCTTGAACGCTGTCCGTCGCCGCGTGCCGGGCTCGAACGCCCGCTTCACGAGGCCGAGCGCCTCGAGCCGTGCGAGCGCCGCCCCGACCTGCTGTTGCGTCGCGAGCGACAGCGCCGAGAGTTCGGCGACCGTCGACGCGCGTGCGCGCCGGCGAAGCAGTTCCCAGATCGCGCGGTTGAAGGGGTCGGCGAGCGCCTCTGCGAGACCGGGGTGCTGGGGGGTGAGCGGCTGTCCGGAGGAGATATCCATCGCACAGAGAGATGGGATTCACGGAAGCGCGCTCCGCGGCACTTTGCCCGTTCCGGCGGGATATTCGCGTTCTCAGACGTGCACAGGCCGCACAGGTTGAACGCGAGGCGCGGTTTTGGCCGCGCCCCGCGGTTCCCTGCTCAAGTTCACCGTCGCCCGTCAATCGATCACGTCGGCGGAAGCCTGGTAGTTGAACTGCTGACCGCCGATCGACGCCTCGACCATGAGCCCCTTGGGCTGGAGGACGAAGATGGCGACTCCGTCGTCGTACCTCGCGGCGGCGGCCGCGCCCGAGGCGAGCGCGACGGCCGACGCCTGCGCGGCCAGCGCGAACTCGCCGCCCTTGAACGACTGGAGCTTGCGCATCGACTCGAAGAAGATGATCTCGCCGAAGCTCTGGCCGCCGATCTGCGCGCCGATCGACCCCTGGCTCACGTCGCAGTAGCCGAGCAGGCGGCCTTCGCGGTCGAAGAGCTGCCCACGGCCGTAGGCGCCGCCCACGATGAAGCCGCCCTTGCCGATCGACGGGAACACGGCGTAGCCCGCGCAGCTGTCGAAGAAGCGCTCGAGCGTCGGATCGGTCTCCCGCGCCTCGGCGATGAAGGCCGTGGTGTCGACCTGGAGACCCGCGCGCTCGGCCTCCGACTTCGGCGCGGTGCTGCAGGCGGCCGCCGCGAGCGTCGCGCCGGCAAGCGCGAAGGCGAGGATACCGTGGAGAATCGTGCGGGAACTGCGGCTGGTGTTCGACATTCCTCTTCGCTCCTCATATCGAGATTGGCTGGATCCGCAGGCGCTGCATGTGCGCGAGACGGTCGCGGCGGTGCGCCGCGCGCGACAAACTTAGCCTGAAGCGGCGGCAATGCGCGGGCGGCGCGTCGCACGGCGCGCAGACTCTTCGGATCGGGGACGTCTCCGCGAGCACGGATCCCCGCGTCGGCGCGGGCGGCCGCGGCCGGCCGCGTCACGCCATCCGCTTGTACGGCGAATGCTGCCCCGTCGGCGGCATCGAGATGCGGAAGATCCGCGCCGAGCGCGGCGGCAGCTTCAGCGTGACGAAACCCATGTGGACATGCGCCTGCATGGCGTCGGGGCGGTCGAAGGCGAGCGCGTCCTTGAAGTTCGTGCCGGCCATGATGCGGCCGTCGCGCACAGAGATCGTCTCCTCGACCTCGTGGTCCTCCATGTTGCATGCGACGAGCACCGTGTCGAACACATGGTCGGTGGTGCGGAGGAACGAGAGCAGCTTGCGCCCGCGGAGGAAGACGATGTCGCCCTTCGCCAGCGCCCGCATCTCGCGCCGCGCCGAGTACAGGCTGCGCATGAACACCCACTCGGGGTGGCCGTCGTGCACGAGGTCCCAGCGCATCGGCGCGCGGTTGTACGGGTCGGCCGCCGCCGACATGCCGAGTTCCTGGCCGTAGTAGAGGTTGGGCGCGCCCGGCAGCGTCGCCTGCAGCGTGTGCGCGATGCGCCGCGCCGCCTCGTCGGGCACGAGGTGCGCAAGGCGGTCGGTGTCGTGGTTCTCGAGCGTGGTCCAGCAGCGCAGGATGAACTCGATCCCCGCGTCCTCGATCATGTCGTGGAGCCGCGCCGCGGTGGTCGCGCCGTCGGAGTTCGCGCGGCAATAGTCGATGATCGTCATGCGCGCGTTCATGTTGAGGATGCCGTCGAGCGCGCGGTCCCAGCCCGCGGGCGTGTTCCAGATCTCGCCGACCACCCACGAGCCCGGCCGCTCGTGATGCGCGGCCTGCGTGAGTTCGCGCAGGAAATGCGGTCCGAGGTCGCTCGCCACGTCGAGGCGCCAGCCGTCGATGCCGTCGCGCAGGTACGTGCGCACCGCGCTGTCGGCGCCGTTCCACAGATGCTCGCGCACCTCGTCGCGCTCGACGTGGAGGTCGGGCAGGTTCGCGACGTCGGCCCATCCGCGGTATCCGTTCGGATACTGCGGTCCGATGAAGAACCACGAGCGGTACGGGCTGTGCTCGTCGGCAAGCGCGGCCTGGAAGGCGTGATGCCGGCGGCCGACATGGTTGAACACGCCGTCGAGCATGACCTTGAGCCCGCGCGCGTGCGCGTCGCCGATCAGGAGCCGCAGGTCCGCGCGCGTGCCGTACTCGGGACTCACCGCGAGGTAGTCGGCCGCGTCGTACTTGTGGTTCGTGTAGGCGAGGTGGACGGGGTTGAGGTAGAGGACGTCGGCGGAAAGGTCGTTCAGGTGCCCGAGACGCCCGCGCACGCCCGCGAGGTCGCCGCCCCAGAAGTCGATCTCGTGGCTCCACACGCCCGCGCTCTCGACGAAGTGGCCCTTCTCGGGCGTCTCGTGCCACGCGCGCAGCGTCTTCGGCGCGGCGTACAGATCGCGCTTGGCCTCGAGCTCGGCGCTTGGCGCGAAGCGGTCGACGAACACCTGGTAGACGACGGCGCCCGCGCGCCAGTCGGCCTCGCGCGCCTCGATGCGTTCACGGACTTCGGTCTGGGAAGGCTGCTTCACGCCCCGAGAATAGCCGACCCACGCGCGACGCGGACTCAGTCCTTCTCCCAGATGTCACGCACGTCCTTCGAGCACTGGCGGCGGATGCCGTTCGAGTCGAGCAGCTTCTCGGTGGCCTCCTCGATCTCGGCCGTGCGCAGGACGATGCGCTCGGTGCCGAGCTCGTTGAACTCGAACACCACGAACTCGTCCTTGGTGTCGCGAAGCAACTGCACAAACTCGCGGAAGTTCTTGAAGGTCTTGCCGTTCACGCTCTTCACGCTCTGGCCGGGCATCACCTCGTAGCCGCGCGCGACGGGGCTCGAGAGGAGCGGGCACACCACCGAGACGAACTCGCGCCCGTCGCTCGGGCGGTCGTCGAAGATGTACGGCGTGATCGGGCTCTGGCGGAAGATCATCCAGCGTCCCGCGCTGCTGAGAAGGTCGCGGTGCAGCGGGCTGAAGACGAGCGGACCGTACACGAGGTACGGGTAGTTGCCGTCGGCGTAGTCGCGGATGACGCGGTTCGCCCGCGTGTACGCGGGAAGCTCGAAGGTCATCGGCTTGCCTTCGCGCAGGATCTCGACCACATGGTTCGGCTTCTCCGCGGTCGGCACGAAGCGGCCCACGACGCAGTCCATCGCGACCTTGCGGTCGCCCTCGATGGTGACCTGTCCCTTGTTGTCGACGGCCTGGCCGTTGATCTTCACGATGATGTCCCACGCCTGGAGCGGGCCGCCCTTCTGGTCGATCACGACGACGCCCGCCACGTCGCCCGACGCGCCGAGCTTCGCGCGCAGCGCCGGGTTCTCGAGCGTCTGCACCTCGAGGTTGAGCACGGTGTTGCCGTCGACCCTGCCCGCCGCGGCCTCGTCGAGGAAGCGCACGATCTCCTCGGTGGCGAGGAGATACGAGATGTTGTCGGCGCTGCCCATCAGGCCGCTGAACGCGAGCCCCGCGACCTTGCCGTCGACGAACGCGGGCCCGCCCGAGTTGCCGAAGTTGATCGCGGCGTCGACCTGGACGCGCATGCCGTCCTCGCCGCCCTGGCCGATCTCGGCCCATTCGATGCGCGAGATCACGCCGCTCGTCGTCGAGAGCGCGTCGCCGCCCATCGGGAAGCCCATCACGGTCACGCGCGAACCCTCCTTGGGAAGGCCTTCGAAGAGCGGGATCGGCGGGTGGTCGCGGTTGAACGCCTCGTCCTTCACCTCGAGGAGCGCGAGGTCGCGCGTCCGGTCGATGGCGAGGAGCTCGGCCTGCACCGGCAGCGCCGTCTGGTCGGTCTCGAGCATGATCTCGCTCGTCTGCTCGACGACGTGCGCGTTCGTCAGCACCCGCCCGGGGGCGATCACCACGCCCGAACCGCCGAAATCCTCGGGGCTTTCGCGCTTCCACGGCGTCGACGGGTCGCGCATCTCCTGCTTGACGGCGATCTTGATGACCGACTTGCGCAGCGCGGGATCGACGGTCACGGCGGCCTCGGCCGCCTGCGGACGCACCGCCTGCGGGAGGCCTTGGCCTAGAACGGCGGCGTGCGGCAGGAGGACGAACGCGGTTGCGACGAGCGCGAAGGCGGACTTGTGCATCGCCGTATTGGAACCGCGCGCGCAGCCCTTCGCAACCAACGCGGTTTCTGCGACAATCCCGCGCCTTCATGTCCGCCACGCCCGCGCATCTCCCCCGCCGCACGTTCGCGATCATCTCGCATCCGGACGCCGGCAAGACCACGCTCACCGAGAAGTTCCTGCTCTACGGCGGCGCGATCGCGCTGGCGGGCTCGGTGACCGCGCGCAAGGAGCAGCGCTCGACCGCGTCCGACTGGATGGAGCTCGAGAAGCAGCGCGGCATCTCGATCTCGTCGACGGTGCTGCAGTTCGACTACCACGGCTACCGTGTCAATCTGCTCGACACGCCTGGACACAAGGACTTCAGCGAGGACACCTACCGCGTGCTCACCGCGGTCGACGCGGCCGTGATGGTGATCGACGCGGGCAAGGGCATCGAGCCGCAGACGCGCAAGCTCTTCGAGGTCTGCCGCCGCCGCGGCGTCCCGATCTTCACCTTCATGAACAAGTGCGACCGGCCGACGAAGGACCCGATCGCGCTCCTCGACGAGCTCGAGAGCGTGCTCGGGATCGGCGCGTTCCCCGTGAACTGGCCGTTCGGCAACGGCCCCGAGTTCCGCGGCGTCTACGACCGGCTCGAGAAGAAGCTGCATCTCTTCGAGCGCACGAAGGGCGGCATGCGCGAGGCGCCCGTCCAGGTGATGGGGCTCGACGACCCCGCGATCACCTCGCGGATCGACGCCGACGTCTATCGCCAGGGCCGCGACGAACTCGAGATGCTCGAGGGCGCGGGCGCCGAGTTCGACCGCGACCGCGTCCTCGCGGGCGAGATCACGCCCGTCTACTTCGGCAGCGCCGCCAACAACTTCGGCGTCGAGCTCCTCCTCGACGGATTCCTCGAGCATTCGGCAGACCCGGGCCCGCGCCGCTCGGGCGACCGCATCGTCGAGCCGAAGGATCCCGTCTTCAGCGGCTTCGTCTTCAAGATTCAGGCCAACATGGATCCGAAGCACCGCGACCGCATCGCGTTCATCCGCGTGGTGAGCGGCAGGTTCGAGCGCGAGATGAGCGTCGTCCATGTCCAGAGCGGGAAGAAGATCCGCCTGTCGAGCGCGCAGAAGCTGTTCGGACAGGAGCGCGAGACCGTCGAGGAAGGCGAGGCGGGCGATGTCATCGGCATCATCGGCCACGACATCCTGCAGATCGGCGACACGCTCGCCGAGGACCGCACGATCCGCTTCAGCGAGATCCCGCAGTTCACGCCCGAGGTCTTCGCGTATCTCACGAACCCGCAGCCGGGCAACTCGAAGAAGTACCGACTCGGCGTCGACCAGCTGCTGAAGGAAGGCGTCGTCCAGCAGATGGAGATCGGCACGGGCCAGGTGAAGACGCCGATCCTCGCGGCGGTCGGCCCCCTGCAGTTCGAGGTCGTGCAGTACCGCCTCAAGAGCGAGTACGGCGCCGAGTCGCGGCTCGAGAAGGCGCGCTGGCAGCACGTGCGCTGGTGGCGCAAGAACGGTTCACCCGAAGGCTGGATGCCCGACCTTCTGTCCGACTCGACGCACGGCATCGACAACGCCGGGCGCCCCGTGATCTTCTTCAGCGACGAATGGTCGATCCGCAACTTCCAGAAGCGCCTGCCCGAAGTCGAGCTGTCGACGTTGCCGTTTGATGCGAATGCGGGCTGAACGCCGCGCGAACCCGACGGAGCACACATGACGCCTCTCGAACTCCTCGACGCGATCCGGGACCTCCGCGAGCAAGCCTCCGCGCAGGAGGCGGCGCGCGCGCCTTCGATCGACGCGCTGCCGATCGCGTGGCGGCGCAGCGCCGCAAACCTCGCGCACTATCTCGCGCTGCGCTCGACGGGGCACGTCGCGCTGCAAGGCGAGCTCGTGCGCCACGGACTCAGCTCGCTTGCGCGGCGCGAGGCGCACGTGATGCCGACGCTCGACGCCGTGGAGCGCGCGCTTGCCGCGATCGCCGGCGTCGAGGGCGCCCCCGCGCGCGCCGCGATGTCGATGGACGACGGCGTGCAGCTCCTCGCGCGCCACGCCACAGAGCTCCTCGAGACGCCGATGCCGCACATGACGCGCATCGTCGTGACGATTCCGCCGTGGGCTGCGGGAAACGCGCCGTTCCTCCACGCGCTCATCGACGCGGGCATGGACGTCGCGCGCATCAACGCCTCGCACGGCGACCCCGCGCAGTGGCAGGCGTCGATCGACGCGCTGCGCACCGCGGCGGCGTCGGCCGGGCGGCGCATTCCCGTGTGCGTCGACCTCGCGGGCCCGAAGGTGCGCACGGGCGTGTGCGCGTCGGGCCCGATCGCGCTCGTCGCCACCGACCGCCTCGTGCTCCACGCCGCGTCGAACGAATCGCTCGATGGCCCGCGCGACGCGAACGGCCGACTCACCGCGCCCGCGCGCGTGGCGGTGCGTCCGCGCGAGGTCGTCGAGCACGTCGCGGTCGGCCACCGCGTGATGTTCGACGACGGCAACATCCGCGCGACCTGCGTCGCGGTCGACCGCGCCGCGGGCGAGGTCACCGTCGAGGTCGACGCCGTCCGCACGGGCGCGTGGGGCCTGAAAGACCGCAAGGGCGTGAACGTGCCCGACACCGGCATGCCGATCGCGGCGCTCACCGACGACGACCTCGAGACGCTCGACTTCGTCGTCGATCACGTCGACATCGTGGCGATGAGCTTCGTGCGCAACCCCCGCGACATCGCGGACCTGCACGCGGCGATCGCGGCGCGCACGCACCGCACGATCGGCGTCGTCGCCAAGATCGAGACGCCGCAGGCATGCCGCGCGCTGCCCGAGATCCTCCTCGAACTGATGAAGGAGCCGCCCTGCGGCGTGATGCTCGCGCGCGGCGACCTCGGCGTCGAGATCGGCTTCGAGCACCTGCCCGAGGCGCAGGACGAGATCCTCGCCCTCTGCGAGGCGGCGCACGTGCCGGTGATCTGGGCGACGCAGGTGCTCGAGTCGATGACCGAGCACGGCTTTCCGACGCGCGGCGAGGTCACAGACGCCGCAGACGCGGCGCGCGCCGACGCGATCATGCTCGGGATCGGCCCCTTCATGGTCGACACGGTCGCGTTCGTCGAGGACCTCCTCGCGCGCACGCAGGTCCGCCGCGCCCGCAGCCGCGCGCTCCTCGGCAAGTGGCAGCCGCTCGGCGAGGAGTGAGGCCGGCGAAACCGCGCATCGGCGCCGCCGAAGGAGCGCGCCATCGATGGATACAATCGCCGCCATGTCCGCCGTTCCGGTACTCCTCGCCAGCACGGGCGTCCTCGCGCTCGTCCTTCTCGGCGGCTTCGCGCTCGGCGTCGTCGTCTGGCTGATCGCGACCTACAACGGCCTTCGCCGCGCCCAGGTTCGAGCGCAGAACGCCTTCAGCCAGATCGACGTCCAGCTGAAGCGGCGGCACGACCTCATCCCCAACCTCGTCGAGACGGTCAAGGGCTACATGGCGCATGAGCGCGAGACGCTCGAGGCCGTCATCAAGGCGCGCGCGCAGGCCGCGAGCGCCCTCGGCGTCGTCGAGGGCGGCGCGATGGGATTCGCCTCGATGACGGCGCTTGCGAACGCGTCGGGCGCGCTCGACGGCGCGCTCACCAGGCTGATCGGGCGGGTCGAGGCCTATCCCGACCTCAAGGCGAACACGAACGCGCTCCAGCTGCAGGAAGAGCTCGCGAGCACCGAGAACCGCATCGCCTTCGCGCGACAAGCGTTCAACGACAGCGTGATGCGGCTGAACGAATCGATCGTGGTCTTTCCGTCGAGCCTCGTCGCGGGCATGTTCGGAATCCGCGAGATGGGCCTGTTCGAGGCGACCGAAGGCGAGCGCCAGGCCGTCTCGGTGAAGTTCTGACCGCGCGTCTTCGCGAGGATCCGAGGGAACCGGATGTCGACCGACTTCTTCATAAGCCAGGACAACGCGCGCAAGCGGACGGGGCGGCTCGTCTTCCTGTTCATCGCCGGCGTCGTCGCGACGATGGCCTCGCTGTGGGCGGTGATCGCGTTCGCGCTTTCGGTGAAGGGCGGCCAGCAGGCGTGGACCGATCCGCGGATCGCGATCGGCGTCTTCGTGGTCGTCGGCGGCATCGTCGGCGTCGTGACGCTCTTCAAGCTGTCGCAGCTGTCGCAAGGCGGCGACAGGATCGCGGAGATGCTCGGCGGCAGGCGGGTCTCGCCCGCCACCCGCGACGCGGCCGAGCGCCAGCTCCTCAACATCGTCGAGGAGATGTCGATCGCGAGCGGCGTGCCGGTGCCGCCGGTCTATGTGATGGAGGACAAGTCGATCAACGCCTTCGCGGCGGGGCCCGACCCGAGCCGCTCGGTGATCGGCGTCACCCGCGGGCTCATGAACAACCTGAGCCGCGACGAGATCCAGGGCGTCGTCGCCCACGAGTACAGCCACATCTTCCACGGCGACACGCGCATCAACGCGAGGACGACCGCCGTCATCGCCGGCATCATGGCGGTCGGCGTGCTCGGCTACGTGATGTTCCGCTTCATCGGCCCGACGCTCGCGCGCTCGGGCGGCCGCGGCAAGAACAACCCGGGGCCCGCCCTCGGCGCAGGAATCATCGTGCTCGGCCTCGTCGTGTGGGGAGTCGGCTCGCTCGGCATGCTGTTCGGCCGGCTGATCCAGGCCGCGATCAGCCGCCAGCGGGAGTTCCTCGCCGACGCGGCCGCGGTCCAGTACACGCGCAATCCCGACGGAATCGCGGGCGCCCTCGCCAAGATCCGCGACCACTACTCCGCGCGCATCGAGAGCCCGGCCGCCAGCGAGCTCAACCACTTCTTCTTCTGCACGTCGCTCAACACGCTCTTCGCCACCCACCCGCCGATCGACGAGCGCATCAAGCGCCTCGCCGCGATGGGTGCCGTGCGGACGGCCGCCACCCCGGCGCCCGTCGCCCGCAGGCCATCGGCGCCACCGCCGCGCGGCGCGCCGGCGCCGCCCCCGCTTCCTCCACGCCCGGCCGTGAACGCGATCGGCCTCGCGGGAAGGCTCGAGCCGCAGATGCTCGCGCGCTCGCGGCAGTGGATGGAGGACGTGCCGCCCGAACTGATCGACGCCATCCATCACGCGGCGGGCGCGCGGGCCGTCTGCTACCTGATCGCACGCCGCAGCAAGGGCGAGTCGGATGTCACGCGTCTCGTCGAGCGCGACGATCCCGAGGCGGCGCGCCTCTATCACGCGCTGG
>JBIKWD010000093.1:0-12252 GCA_044356505.1 Phycisphaerales bacterium | reverse complement strand
GGAGAGCGAATCGGATCTGCATGGGGTGTGTCCTGGATGGTGCCCGGTTGTGTCGGGTGCGGCGGTTGCGCCGGGTTGGCCCGGGGGCTTCATGATCTGGGGGGCTTCATGATCGTGGGGGCTTCATGATCGTGGGGGCTTCACGGTCGTGGGGGCTTCACGGTCGGGGGGCGGGTGACGCTGTCGAGAGCGGTCGCATTCCCAGGTTTCGCTTCGATCGGCCAAAGTCGCCGTCCTGCTCGACTCGACCCGATGCAACTCGGGGGCGGGCGCGATCAGGGCGCTGGAACGGTCACGGCCGCAGCAGCGCGCGAGGCCTGCTCGGCAGCCCGCTCTGCGGCCCTCTGGACCGCACGCTCCCGTGGCTTGAGCCTCGGAGCGGGGGCTGCGCTGGCGGTCGGCTTTGCGGCGCGGGTGGCGAGGGTCTGCTCGCGGATCCACGATGCGGCGCTCTCGAAGACCTCGTCGACGCCCTTGCTGAGGCCGGCCCGGCTGAGCGAGACCGGCGCGTCGGGGATCACGCCCTTTCCTTCGAGGCGGACGCCCGTCGAGGTGGTGAAGTCGGCGATCGCGTGCATCAGGACGTCGCCGTTCGGCAGCTCGACCGCGCGCGCGGGCAGCGCCATGCCCGCGCTTGGCTCGCCGAAGACCCGGGCGCGGCCGGCCGACTGCAGGCCGCCGGCGAAGACCTCGCTGGTGCTCGCGCTTCGTCCGTCGAGGATGATCGCGAGGGGCTTCGAGATCGGCCGCACGCGCTTGCCCGCGGCGGAAAGCCTGCGCGGCGTGACGTTGAACGCGAGCGTGGTGTCGCGGCCGATCATCGAGCCGAGGCTCAGAGGTTCGGAGACGAAGTGGCCCGCGACGCCCATCGACATCGCGCCGATCCCGCCCGGATTGCCGCGCAGGTCGATCACGATGCCGTCGCAGCCGCGCAGCGAGTCGACCGCCTTGTCGATCGCCTCGCTCGCGCCGGTCATCCAGATGTTGAAGGAGAGGTAGCCGATCCTGACCGGCTTGTCGCCCTCGACCGGGACCTCGACCACGCGCGACTCGACCTCGACCGGGATCGGCGCGAGGTTGCCGAAGAAGCTGCTGCCAAGCGGCGCTGGCTCGAAGGCGACGGTCACCTCCTGCTCCGCACCCGACGCGTCGCGGAAGACGACGCGCTTGCGCTCGCCGGCCTGGCCGCTCACGACATACGAGCTCGTCGCGGCGAGCATCATGCGGAGCTGCCGGGCATGCGGGGAGTCCGCGTCCTGTTCGGCCGCGAGCGACTTTCGGAGCGGCTCGAGGGTCTGCGCGACGGCGCGGCCCTCGACCGAGACGACCTCCCAGCCCACGAGGACGCCGGCGCGCGCGGCCGAGAGGCCGGGCGTCACGCGGATCACCGTGGGGACGCCCTCGACGAGCGCGATGTCGAGCCCTGCGATGCCGGGTCCGCCCGGGAGCGGAGCCGCGTCCGCCGCAGGTTGTCCTGGTTGTGCGGTGTCGCCGTCGTCCTCCTCCGCGCGGGACGGCCCGTCCGCGAGTTCCTTCTGGGTCTCGACCGAAGGCGACGCGTCGGCCTCATCGCTCGGGAGGATCCCGAAGTGGCTTTGGCCGAGTCGCGCGAGCATCGAGGTCAGGAGTCCGCGCAGTTCGTCCTGCGACAGCGCGGCCTGCACCTTCGGCTCGAACTCCGCGCGCACCGCGTTCCAGTCCACTCCGTTCAGCGTCGTGTCGAAGTGCTGGTCGCGCACCGTCGTCCACACCATGTCGAACGTCTCGTAGGGGCGGATCGCAGGTGCCGGCGTCGGCGCGGGCGCAGTTTCAGGCGCAGTTTCAGGCGCAGTTTCAGGCGCAGTTTCAGGCGCAGTTTCAGGCGTGGGCTCGGCTGCGGCGCTCGCCACGGTGGTCGACTTCGCGGCGGGGTCCGCGTGCGGTGCCGGACGCGCGCTCGAGCATCCGACCGCGGCCGCGATCGCGAGCGCGCAGGCGGCGATGCCGGGCAACGCCGCCCGCCGACGAGAAGAAGGATCGGAGTCGGGACTCGAGTCGGTAGTTGAAGCGGGTTCGGCGGTGATCGGCTGCATATGGGCGCCCTGCAATCTGCGAGTGGCGGGGATGGTAGGTTGACGGGAGCCGTTTGCGGGCACGGTTTTTAGGACCTCTTCCATCCGTTCATCCGGATGAATGGTTGAAGGAGTTGCGGTTTCGACGTATCGTTCCGCCATGCCAGCACCGGTCCGATCGTTGTTGAAGGCCCTCGAGTCCCGCACCCTCGTCTTCGACGGCGGCATGGGAACGCAGATCCACGCCTGCGCCGACTGTGCGCCGAGCGACTACCTCGGCCGCGACAACTGCACCGACATCCTCGTCAAGAGCCGCCCCGACATCATCCAGCGGATCCACGAGAACTACTTCGCGGCGGGCGCGGACGTCGTCGAGACCGACTCGTTCGGCGCCAACATCCTCGTCGGCAAGGAGTTCGACGAGGAGCTCGCGTCGTGGACGTTCGAGCTGAACAAGCGCGCGGCGGAGGTCGCGCGCGCCGCGGCCGCGAAGTTCGAGACGCCCGACCGCCCACGCTTCGCGATCGGCTCGATGGGGCCCGGCACGAAGCTCGTGTCGCTTGGGCAGGTCTCGTGGGAAGAGATGCACGAGAGCTATCTCGAGCAGGCGCGCGGCCTGATCGCGGGCGGCATCGACGGCTTCATGATCGAGACCTCGCAGGACCTGCTCCAGCAGAAGATCGCGATCAACGCCGTGATCGACGCGCTGAAGGAGGCGGGCCTTTCGCCCGACGACCGCGCGATCTTCTCGAGCGTGACGATCGAGACGACGGGCACGATGCTCCTCGGCTCGGACATCGCCGCGGTTGTGAACGCGCTCAAGCCGTTCCCGATCCACTCGCTCGGCCTCAACTGCGCGACGGGCCCGGTCGAGATGGCCGAGCATGTGGCGTACATCGCGAAGCACTGGGACCGCGCGATCAGCGTGCTGCCGAACGCGGGGCTTCCGATCCTCGTCGACGGGCGCACCGAGTACCCGCTGCAGGCGAAGCCCTTCCGCGAGGCGATGCAGCGTTTCGTCGAGGAATACGGCGTGAACTCGGTCGGCGGCTGCTGCGGCACCACGCCTGAGCACATCCGCGAGCTCCGTTCGCTCATCGACGAACTCGGCTACGACAAGAAGCCGCAGCGCCGCGCGATCGAACCGCAGGAGCCCGGCTGCTCGAGCCTCTACGGCTTCGTCGAGTTCAAGCAGGAGAACTCGTTCCTCATCGTCGCCGAGCGCACCAACGCGAACGGATCGCGCAAGTTCAAGCGCCTGCTCGACGAGAGCGACTTCGACGGCCTCGTCTCGATGGGCCGCGAGGAGATCAAGGACGGCGGGCAGGTGCTCGACGTGTGCGTCGACTTCGTCGGCAGGAACGGCCCGAAGGACATGGCCGAGGTCGCTGCGCGCTACGTGCGCCAGGTGAACGCGCCGATCATGTTCGACTCGACCGACGCGGTCGTGATCGAGGAGGGCCTCAAGCGCCACGGCGGCAAGGCGATCGTCAACTCGATCAACCTCGAGGACGGCGAGGAGCGGATGAACCGCATCTGCCCGCTCCTGAAGAAGTACGGCGCCGCGTGCGTCGCGCTGACGATCGACGAGGACCAGCAGGCGGGCATGGCGAAGACCGCCGACCGCAAGCTCGAGATCGCGTCGCGCATCCATGACCTGTACACGCGGAAGTGGGGGCTTCCCGAGGAGGACATCCTCTTCGACCCGCTGACCTTCACGATCGCGACCGGCAACGACGACGACCGCCGCCTCGGCCTCGAGACGCTCGACGGCATCGAGCGCATCGCGAAGGCGTTTCCGAAGTGCGGCATCATCCTCGGCCTCTCGAACATCTCGTTCGGCCTGAAGCCGTCGGCGCGCGCGGTCCTGAACAGCGCGTTCCTGCACCACGCGCGCGAGCGCGGCCTGACCGCGGCGATCGTGCACGCCTCGAAGATCACGCCGAAGAACCGCATCGCGCCCGAGCAGTGGGACGCCGCGGAGTGGCTCATCTTCGACCGCCGCGGCGCGTCGCGGCCCGAGGGGCAGCCTGAGAACTTCGACCCGCTCCTCCACTTCATCTCGCTCTTCCCCGATGGCGCGGAAGAGGCGACCGTCAAGAAGACGCTCGCCGACCTGCCGATCGAAGAGCGCCTCGCGCAGCACATCATCGACGGCGAGGACCGCGACCTCGACAAGAGCCTGACCGAGGCGATGGAGAAGTACCCGCCGCTCGCGATCATCAACGACCACCTGCTCGGCGGCATGAAGACGGTCGGCGAGCTCTTCGGCTCCGGCCAGATGCAGCTGCCGTTCGTGCTCCAGTCGGCGGCGGTGATGAAGAAGGCGGTCGCCTTCCTCGAGCCCTTCATGCCGAAGGCAGAGGCGGGCGCGGGCAAGAAGGCGAAGATCGTGCTTGCGACCGTCGCCGGCGATGTCCACGACATCGGCAAGAACCTCGTCGACATCATCCTCTCGAACAACGGCTTCGAGATCCACAACATCGGCATCAAGCAGCCGCTGCAGGCGATCCTCGACTCGTGGCGCAAGACGGGCGCCGATGCGATCGGCATGAGCGGACTTCTCGTCAAGTCCGTCGCGGTGATGGAGGAGAACCTCCACGAGATGAACCGCCTCGGCATCACCGTGCCCGTGATCCTCGGCGGCGCCGCGCTCACGCGCCACTACGCGGAGAGCCACCTGCGCAAGATCTACAAGGGCCCGCTCTACTACGGCCGCGACGCCTTCGAAGGGCTCTCGGTGTGCGACGCGCTGGCGTCGAGGACGCTCGCCGCCATCGACGCCGAGATCGACGCGCGTCTCGAGAAGCGCGAGATGGTCGATGCGAAGGTCGCGGCGTCGCGCGCGGCCGAGCCGAAGGTCGAGCTCGTCGACGCGCCCACGGTCGCGCCCGTCGCGGTGCCCAAGGCGCCGTTCTTCGGCGACCGCCTCGTCGAGGAGATCCCGCTCGACCAGATCTACCCGTACATCAACCTGCTCGCGCTCTACCGCGGGCAGTGGGGCTTCAAGAAGAACCTCATGGGCGAGGACGAGTACCGCCGCTTCATCGAGGACAACGCCGATCCCGTGTTCGAGCGGCTGTCGCGGCAGTGCAAGGAGGAGAAGATCCTCCGGCCGCAGGTGGTGTACGGCTACTACCCGGTGAACTCCGACGGGAACGACCTCGTGGTCTACGACGCGGTCGATCAGGACCGCGAGATCGAGCGCTTCCGCTTCCCGCGGCAGCTGTCGCGCGAGCGGCGCTGCATCAGCGACTACTTCCTGCCCGTCTCGAGCGGGAAGAAGGACGTGCTCGGCCTCCAGTGCGTGACCGTCGGCCAGGAGGCGAGCCACCGCGCCAAGCAGCTCTTCGAGCGCAACGAGTACACCGAGTACCTCTATCTCCACGGCTTCGGCGTCGAGTGCGCGGAGGCGCTCGCCGAGATGTGGCACAAGAGGATGCGCGCCGAGCTCGGGATCGGCAAGGACGACAGCCCCGAGATCCGCAAGCTCTTCACGCAGCAGTACCGCGGCTCGCGCTACAGCTTCGGCTACCCCGCGTGCCCCGACATGAGCGACCAGGAGAAGCTCTTCCGGCTGCTGCGGCCTGAAAGAATCGGCTGCGTCCTCACCGAGAACTGGCAGATCGTGCCCGAGCAGTCGACGAGCGCGATCATCGTGCACCACCCCGAGGCGAAGTACTTCACCGTCGAGAGCGCGGCAAGGGTGCAGGGCTAAGTGGGGGCTGCTGGCGCGATCGCGGAGTCGGGCGAGGTTTCGACGGGCGGCCCGAGCGCCACACGCGTGGTCGCTGCGTTCGCGGCGGTCTATCTCATCTGGGGCTCGACCTATCTCGCGATCAAGCTGGTGTCGCAGCACGGCGCGTTCGTGATGGCGGGCGCGCGGTTCGTGGTGGCGGGGCTCGTCCTGCTCGGAATCGCGTGGTGGAAGGGGGCCCTGCGGCGCAGCGATTTCACGCTCTCCTCGTGGATACACGCGGGAATCGTGGGCGCGTGCCTCATGCTCCTCGGGAACGGCGGCGTCGCCATCGCAAGCGCGACGACCGACTCCGGCCTCGTCGCGCTCCTGACCGCTGTCACGCCGCTCTGGCTCGTGTGGCTCGACCGCTGGATGCACCGGACGCACCACGCGCCGTCGCGGCTCGTGTGGCTTGGGATCGCGCTCGGAATCGCGGGCGTCGTGGTGCTCAAGCTCGATGCGTTCGAGTCGACCGAGGCCGTGTCCACCTTCGGCGTCGTCGTGATGCTCGTCGCCACGCTCGGGTGGGCGATGGGCAGCGTCTGGTCGAAGCGCCCGGGCGGCGCGCACTCGCCGATGGCCGCGAACGCCATGCAGATGCTGTCGGGCGGCGTGGTGCTGCTTCTTGCAAGCGTGCCGAAGGAACTCCTGTGGCACGACGAGTGGACGCTGGTGATGGCGAATCCACCCACGGTCGCGACCTGGCTCCAGTGGGGCTATCTCGTCGTCTTCGGCTCGCTCGTCGGCTTCACGGCGTACATCTGGCTCCTGCGCAACCAGCCCGCGGCGCGCGTGGCGACCTACGCGTACGTGAACCCGCTGGTCGCGATCTTGCTCGGATGGCTCCTGGTCGGCGAACCGATCGGGATGCGCACGGTCTACGCCGCTGCGCTGATGCTCGGCGGCGTGGCGGTGATCCAGCTCGCGAAGGCGCGCAGGACGATCTTCACGCGCATCTCGCAGGGCTGAGCGCGGGTACATCGAGCGCGCGGCAGGGTCTGCTCGGGTGATCGCGGCAAGAGAACTTGTGCGGCCGCCCTTTGAGCGGTAGCGTGACCGCATGCTCACCCGACGCGACCTGATCCAGACCGCAGCGGCCACCGTCGGTGGACTCGCCGCGGCGACGTTGTTCGCACCCTCCGCGCTCGGCGCGCTCGCCCCCGCGCCCGCGCCGCGTCCGCGTTTCCGCGGGAAGCTCGGCAAGCTGCAGCTCCTCCAGGTCGGCGTCGGTGGATCGATCGCGCCTGCCGACCGCAACGAGCTGAAGAGCCACCCCGATGTCGTCTTCACGGGATTCTGCGACGTCGACTCGAACGTGCTGTCGTCTGTCGCCGCGGAGTTCCCGGAGGCCTTCACCTGCCGCGACTTCCGCGAGGCGTTCGACAGGTACGGCGACAGGTTCGACGGCGTCGTCGTCTGCACGCCCGACCACAACCACGCGCTCATCGACCTCTGGGCGATGCGTGCGAACAAGCATGTCTACGGCCAGAAGCCGCTCGTCCAGCAGCTCTCCGAAGTCGTCGCCATCGAGCAGGCGGTCGCTGCGCGGCCAAACCTCGTCACGCAGACGGGCAACCAGCGCATGGGCCCGCTCGGCCGCCAGCACACGGTCGACATCCTGCGTCGCGGCCTTCTTGGCAAGGCGGTCGAAGCGCATGTGTGGATCGGCGGGCCCGGCGAAGGAACCGACGGCTACTTCTGGTACGGCGGCCTCAAGGATCCGATCCAGCCGCCCGCGAACATCGACTGGCCGCTCTGGCTCGGCGCAGCGGTCGACGCGCCGTGCCGCCCGGGTCTCGTCGGCCTCCAGTGGCGCTCGTCGTGGGACTACGGCACCGGCCAGCTCGGCGACTGGTGCACGCACCTGCTCGATCTTCTCTACTTCTCGTTCGACCTGCCGTCGCCCGTCTCGGTGATGGCGCACACGCTGAACCCGAGCGACTTCTATCACGCGCGCGGAGTGATGTCGACGCTCACCTACGATGTGTCGAAGGCGAAGAACCGCGCGATGTTCGCGCAGGACCGCTTCGTGGTGCGCTACGGCGACCAGAGCCAGGCGCCGTCGCGCGCCGAGCTCGGCCTGCCGCCTGGCAAGTGGGCGGGCAGCGGCACGCTGATCGTGTGCGAGGGCGGCGCGATCTTCAACCAGCCCGATGGCGATCCGCAGGTGTGGATCGGTGGAAAGCAGGTCGACTTCCGAGCGATCAAGGGCCGCGGCGCCGACAACGAGGGCACGCTCCGCGCGCGCAACCACTGGCATGCGTGGGCCGACAGGATCTTGGGCAGGCCCGACGCGTTCGTGCAGACGCCGTTCTCCTACGCGGCCGGCATCGCCGAGGCGGGGCTTCTCTGCTCGCGCGCGGCGCGCTTCCCGCAGCAGGAGCTGCTGTGGGACAAGTCGAGGCTCGCGTTCCTGAACGCGGACGGCTCGACGCACGAGGATGCGACGAAGACCTGCGTGACGCGCGAGTACCGCAAGGGCTTCGAGCTTCCCGCGGTCGTGTAGTCTGCGCGGTCCATGCTCGGCGAACGACTCGACAACCGCATGCGCCATCTCGCGAAGTGGGCGCGCAAGCAGGGGATCTCCTGCTTCCGTCTCTACGAGAAGGACATTCCCGAGTTTCCGATGATCGTCGACTGGTACGGCGACCTCGGCTGGGGCGAGGACGCGGCCGTGGCCACGAACGCAGGCGACGCGGTCGCATGGTTCTTCCACCGGACGAAGGACGACACCCTCGAGCGCGAGCGCGACTACCGGATCGACGCCGAGGCCGAGATCCTCGCGGGGCTCAACATTCCGCGCGAGCGGCTGCACATCAAGTACCGCGGCCGCCAGCGCGCCGACGAAGGCGGCCGCGACCAGTACGAGCGCTTCGACTCGCGCGGCGCCGTGAAGATCGTCGGCGAGCACGGGCTCAAGTTCGAGGTCAACCTGTCCGACTATCTCGACGTGGGTCTGTTTCTCGACCATCGGCCGACGCGCCTGTCGGTCCAGCAGCGCGCGCGCGGCAGGCGCGTGCTGAACCTCTTCGCCTACACGGGCGCGTTCAGCGTGCACGCGCGCGCGGGGGGCGCGGTGAAGACCACCACCGTCGACATGTCGAAGACCTATCTCGAGTGGTACGCGCGCAACCTCGCGTTGAACGGCTACGCGCTCGACGCCGACGGCGCGGGCGATCACGCCGCGGTGCACGCCGACTG
This sequence comes from Phycisphaerales bacterium, assembly GCA_044356505.1. Lineage (GTDB taxonomy): Bacteria > Planctomycetota > Phycisphaerae > Phycisphaerales > SM1A02 > QWPT01. The sequence continues at coordinate 3,261 of JBIKWD010000093.1, read as the reverse complement.
CCTGCAGTGGCTCGAGGCGGGGCCGAGCGCGGGCGAACAGTACGACATCGTCATCTGCGACCCGCCGACCTTCTCGAATTCGAAGCGCATGAAGGCGGACTCGTTCGCGATCGACCGCGACTATCCCGAGCTCATGCGGTGGATCGCGCGGTTCGTCGCTCCCGGCGGCGAGGTCTTCTTCAGCACGAATTCCCGCAGTTTTTCCTTTGATCCTGCGCATGTCCCGGCCGGGTTCGGCGCGCACGAGATCAGCCACCGCTCGGTGCCCGAGGACTTCCGCAACCGGAAGATCCATCGCTGCTGGAGGCTTGCCGAAGGCTGGATCGAGCGACCGCGGAAGTCGAGGTCCGCGGAGGCCGCCCCGAACACGGAAGCGGGCGAAGCCGATACCCTGCGGGAGTGACAGAGGTGAAGAAGCCTGCATCGCCGTTCGTTGTCCTGCTTGTCGATGACCAGCCGATCGTCGCAGAGGGCGTGCGTCGACTGCTCGAGCCGATCGGGGTTCGGCTCGAGGTTTGCTCCAAGGCCGTCGAAGGGCTTGCGCGGGCCAAGGAACTGCACCCCGCCGTCATCCTCCAGGACCTCAACCTGCCCGATGGCGACGGCATGGCGCTCGTCGAGGCGTACCGTGGCGAGGAGGCCCTCGCGGCCACCTCGGTGCTCGTGCTCTCGGCCGAGGAGAACGCGGCCAAGAAGGCGGAGGCCTTTGCCCGCGGCGCGAACGACTACCTCGTGAAGCTGCCGCCCGCGCCCGAGTTCGTGGCGCGCGTCGTGCATCACGCGGAGGCGTGCCTCGCCGCCCGCGAGCGCGACGGCGCCTTCCGCGAGCTCGAGCTCGCCGAGCGCGAACTCGCGTCGCGGAACGCGCTGCTCGACCAGGTGAACCTGCGTCTTGCCGAGAGCAACCGCGAGCTGCGCGTCGACGCGGGCGCCCAGCGCGAGCGGCTCGACCGCATCGCCCGCGTCTCGGCCGACCTCGCGCGCGTCCAGGACCTCGACATCATGCTGACCGCGATCCTGCGGGAGGCGGTGGTGCTTGCGAACTGCGCCTTCGGCGCGATGTTCGTGGTCGAGGGCGACAGGCTCCGCGCAGCCGAGTTCGTCGGCACCGAGGTGGCGCGGTCGCTCGAGCTGCCGTTCGACGCGACCACCGTGGTCGGCCGCGTCGCGACCACGAACGAACTCTCGCGGCTCGACCGCATCGAATGCGCGCGCGCCGGCCGCGACCTTCCGCTGCTCGGCACGGAGCAGCTCTTCGGCGACCGGACGAAATCGGCCCTCATCGTGCCGGTCGCACGCGCGGAGGGCAAGATCCTCGGCTGCATCGCGCTTCTCGATGGCCGCGCGCGGCGCCGCGACGCGCACGGCTTCGACGAGAGCGACGAGCAGATCGTCACCCACTTCGCGTCGCTTGCGTCGGTCGCGATCGAGCGCGCGCAGCTGATCCGCGCGATGATCCTCCGCATGATCTCGATGGCCGAGATGCGCGACCCGACCGAGACGGCCGGTCACGTCGGCCGCGTGGCGGACCTGGCGATCATGCTCTACGACGAGTGGTGCGACCGCCATCCCGAGCACGCCGCCAACAGCTCCCGTGTGCGCGACTCGCTGCGCATCGGCGCGCTGCTCCACGACGTCGGCAAGGTCGGCATCGCGGACGCGATCCTCCGCAAGCCGGGAAAGCTCACCGACGAGGAGTTCGCCGAGATGAAGCGCCACACCGAGATCGGCGCGGGGCTCTTCACCGGGATCCGCACCGACTTCGACGAGATCGCGGCGTCGATCGCGCTCCGGCACCACGAGCGCTGGGACGGCCGCGGCTATCCCGGCGGACTCAAGTCCGTCGAGATCCCGCTCTTCGCACGCATCGTCGCCGTCGCGGACGTCTACGACGCGCTGAGCTCGCACCGCAGCTACAAGGAGACCTGGACGCGGGCGAAGATCGTCGAGTTCTTCGAGGAGCAGTCGGGAAAGCACTTCGACCCCGAGCTCGCGCAGATCCTGCTTCTCAACCTGCCGCTCGCCGAGGCGATCCGCGCCCGGCGGCCCGAATAGCGCGCCTGCGGCCGCGCTCGTGCTGCAGATGAAACGGGCGCACGCGTCGCCGCGTGCGCCCGGGGTGGGATGTCCCTCGGCTGCGATGTCCGCCGAACGCCGCGTTCAGCGGCGGCGACGGCGCAGCACGGCGCCGGCGGCGAGAAGGGCGAGCGCGCCCGGGGCCGGGACGATGTTCGCCTCCACCCATTCGATCGCCTCGTCGTGGTCGATCTCGCTCTCGTTCAGGTTGAAGAGGACGTAGAAGGTCTCGCTCGTCGCGAAGCCCGCGGAGCTCGCGGTGAACGACGCGAGGTAGATGCCGTCGAGCGGGTCGAGCAGCGTGAACTCGGGGTGGAGGTCGATCCCCGAGGTCACGAGGAAGCTGAACGAGCCGCCCGCGATGCTCGACGAGTCCTGGCCTGCGTAGCTCATGAAGAGCGACGAGGTCGCTGCGTCGAAGCCCGAGCCGTTCCAGCGGCCGAGCCCCGAGAGCAGGTTGACCGTCATGGTCGCGCCGATGAGGTCCGAGGTGAAGCCGGGCTCGTCGATGCTGAAGGGAAACAACGGGTCCTCGCCGAACTCGGCGGCGAAGACGCGCTGCGAAGGATCGAGGACGGTCCCGGTGGTGTGGTCGAAGCCGCCGGTGACGAGCGTGCCGCCGACCGACGAGATCCACACGTCGCCGAGCTCGCCGTCGGCGCGCGCGGTCGAGCCGGTCGCGGAGATGCCGGCGACGGCCACGGCGACGGCCGCGAGGGAAGAGGTGCGGGAGGGGAACGAAACAGAAACGGAAGTGGTGCGCATGATGAAATCCAAGGTGATCTTGAAGCGGAGCAGGGTCCGCAGGTGTGAGAAAGGGGGAAGGAACGTTGACAGGGGGAAGGGGGACGGGGAGGGAGAACGCGGGAGCGAGGCGCGGGGAACGCGCAGCGCTCCGTCAGGGGCACGCGCCCCACGCCGCCAGGAGCGCAGCAAGGTCCGCCGCGTCGGTGACGCCGTCGCCGCCGAGGTCGGCGCCCGAAGTGCCCCACGCGGCGAGGAGCGTGGCGAGGTCGGACGCGCCGACGTCGCCGTTGCCGTCGAGGTCGCCCGCGCACGGCGCGCCGCCGCCCGCGAGATTGGCCTCGACCCACGCGATCGCCTCGTTGTGCTCGGTCGTGCTGCGCCCGTCGTTGAAGACGAGCCACAGCGGGTCGCTCGGAAGCGTCACGCCGTCGTTCGAGT
>JBIKWD010000276.1:0-3520 GCA_044356505.1 Phycisphaerales bacterium | reverse complement strand
GGTCCAGCATGCACGTTCAGCCGAGCAATCACACTTCCCGTCGCGCCTCTCTCCGCCCCGCGGGCCAAGCCTCAGTTCGAACCAGCGCCGCAACGGTGCCTTCGCGATCCGTCCGACCCGGCTCGACGCCCGACCCTACGCGCGAGTTTCGCGAGCGATTCGGCAAGCTGGCGGCGGATCCGGCGCGTTTCAACAGCATCATGCGGACGTCCTTCGGGAGTTCCGCGAGTCCGGCCGAACTCGAGGCGCTTCGCAAGCGGGCGCTTGCCGGCGACTTCGGCTGGATGCCGCCGGTCCGCTGGGCCACTTCGGCACAGATCGGAGCGGCGTACGGCGCATACGACTCCAAGGCGAATGTCGTGTACCTGAACGAGTCGCTTCGCAGCAACCCGAAGCTGGCGGCCCAGGTCTACATCGAGGAGGCGGGGCACGCGCTCGATGCGCGCGTCAACCGCACCGACACGCCCGGCGACGAGGGCGAGATCTTCCGCCGCCTGATGGGCGGCGAGAAGCTCAGTTCCAAGCAGCTTGCTGCGATCCGCTCTGAGAACGACCACGGTGTCATGCACATCGGCGGCCGCGAGATCGCAGTCGAGAACTTCAACCCCTTCAAGAAGGTGTGGAAGGGCGTGAAGAAGGTCGGCGGTGCGGTCAAGTCGGCAGCCAAGTCGGCCTTCAAGGGCGTGAAGAAGGTCGGCAGTGTGCTCAAGTCGGCGGCCAAGTCGGCCGTGGGTTTCGTGGCCGGCGTCGCGCGCGGGACATGGAGTCGCGTGCAGGCTGTCGGCTCGTTCGTCGCCCGCAATCTCAATCCTGTCAACCTCGTGAAGACCGCGTGGGGGGTCGCGAAGAACTTCGTCCGTGACGTGATCCCGACCGGCCTGAACATGCTGATCCGTGGCTACTCCTTCATGGCCGATGGCATCCGCTCGGTCGGCCGCGCCGCGCGATGCATCGCACGGGGGGACCTGAAGGGGTTCGGCAAGGCGCTCTGGGACATTCCGAAGTCGGCGTTGCACACTGCACGCGCTGCCCTTGCCGACGCCGCGAGCCTCGTCCCCGGACTCCGCACCGTGGTCGAGCCGGGTCAGAAGCCGAACGTGAAGGCGAACGACATCGCCCTCGCAGAGATCGCGAATGCTGTCGGAGGCTCGCGGAACGTGCCGGGCTTCAGCCGCATCAGCGTGCCCGGCATCGACAACGTGACGACGGACGGCTTCCACGCCCGTGTCTATCTCTCGAATGATGGCAAGCAGATGGTGCTCGCGTTCGGAGGTACGAACGGCGACGACATCAGCGACATCCTGACCAACGCCCGCCAGGCTCTCGACGATGTCCCGCCGCAGTACCGGATGGCCGTCAAGGCCGCCGATCTCGCGATGGCGGAGGCGAAGCGCCGCGGCGCCAAGCTCGAGGTCACCGGCCACTCGCTCGGCGGCGGGCTCGCGCAGACGGCGGCACTCGCCGTGGGTGCCACAGCCGTCACCTTCAACGCCGCTGGAATCGGGGCCGGTGTCCGCGCGATGCTCGGCGCGCGTGCCGCGCAGAACGCTGGCCTTGTCACCAACTATGTCGTCCGCGGAGAGAGCCTGGACAGTCTTGACATCAACCGGCGCATCGGGGCCGTCAAGTATCTTGAACCCGCGCGTGGAGGGCTTTGGGACGAAATCAAGGGCCAGTTCAAGGCGCCGCTTAAGCGCCACAAGATGGGCGCCGTCATCAAAGCCCTGCACCGCGCGAAGAGGTGAGATGCAGCGGGGAATGCGCGGCAGTCATCGAGGAACCGACCGAGCGGTGCCGCGGACAACCGCGGCGTCGTTCTTCAGTGGGAGTCGGCCTCATCGCCGCGCCCGGACGTCGGCTGCGCGGTTCATCGGTATCCATCGGCGTGCGCCGAACGCCACCGCCATGCGGTCGCCACGATCTCGTCGAGGTCGGTGAAGCGCGCCTGCCAGCCGAGATCGCGGCGGATCGCGCTCGCGTCGGCGAAGAGCGTGGCGGGATCTCCCGCCCGGCGCGCGCCCATGACCACCGGGACGGGGTGGCCGGTCACGCGGCGCACGCTCTCGACGACCTCGCGCACCGAGTAGCCGCGGCCGATCCCCACGTTCCAGCGCTTGAACGCACCGGGCTCGAGCTGGCGAAACGCCGCGATGTGCGCGTCGACGAGATCGGTGACGTGGACGTAGTCGCGCACGCAGGTTCCGTCGGGCGTCGCATAGTCGTCGCCAAAGATCGTCAGGTGCGGCCGCCTGCCGAGCGCGACCTCGAGGCAGATCGGGATCAGATGGGTCTCGGGCCGGTGGTCTTCGCCGATCCGGCCGGCCGGATCGCAGCCGGCGACGTTGAAGTACCGCAGCGCGACGGCGGCGAGCGGGGCCGCGTCCTTCGGATTCGCAGTCTCCGCGCGCAGGATCTCCTCGAACTGGAGCTTCGAGCGGCCATAGGGGTTGATCGGCTGCTGCGGCGTCGATTCCGCGATCGGGATGAAGCGCGCCTCGGGTTCGCCGTAGGTCGCGCAGGTCGAGCTGAAGACGATGCGGCGCACGCCCGCCGACGACATGGCGTCGAGCAGCGACAGCCCGCCGGCGGTGTTGTTGCGGAAGTAGTCGCGCGGCCGCTCGACGCTCTCGCCGACGTAGGCGAGCGCGGCGAAGTGGACGACCAGTTCGGTGCCTTGCTCGCCCATGGTGCGCGCGAGCGTCGCGGTGTCGAGGATGTCGGCCTCGACGAAGCGGAACCTGTCGCCACCGACCCGGGCGAGGATGTCCGCCGCGGCGCGGTGGCCGCGGAAGAGGTTGTCGACGACCGTGACGGAGTGCCCTTCGTCGAGCAGCCGAAGCGCCGCGTGGGATCCGATGAAGCCGCAGCCGCCGGTGACGAGAATCTGCATGGTGCGCCCTTTGGTGCAAGCCGATGTTCGCCCCACGTTCGTCGTGGGAGATGGGCCCGAACCCCATCCTAGAGGGAATCGACCGGTCGGCCGCCGGACTTCTCCCTTCGGTCCCCGGTTGTCCTGTCGGCCTCGGGACCCCCGTCCGGCCACCCCGCCGGGGCGGCTCCAATTTCCGCGCTTTGGCTATAGCCCCCCGCCCCGTCGGCCGATACCCAGTTCTGAGACATGCCCGCCCAATCGGTACCGGCGGGACATCCGATCCAACCCGACCACCAGAGATCCCCATGCGCAGCAACGCCATCCTGATCGGTCCCCCAGCAGCCTGTGATCTTCTCGAGCAGCAGCTCGCGCTGCTCGACGGAAGTCCGGCGAACGGCGGCCCGTCCGGACCTGCGGGAGCGCCCCGGATCATCGGCCGCGTCGAGATCGGCCCCCGTCGCAACGGAAGCGCGCAGCGCCCCGCGTTCGCCCCCGTCCTCGGGGAGCTCGAGGATCTCGAGACGATCTGCGCCGCCTCGCGGCCCGAGGTCGCGCTCATCACGCTGCCCGCTCCGATGTGGGAGCTCCTGCTTTCGATCCGCACGCGCCTCCGCCGCCTCGGCATCGCCGACCGCTACATGCCGGGGC
>JBIKWD010000275.1:0-3525 GCA_044356505.1 Phycisphaerales bacterium | reverse complement strand
CCACGCCCGGCTGCTCGGACGCCGAGTGCTGCAACTCGATCTGCGTCCTTGATCCGTTCTGCTGCGACACGTCGTGGGACATCGTCTGCGCCGGTCAGGCGGAGAAGAACTGCGCGGGCTGCGCAACCCCCGGCGACCTCGACGGCAACGGAACGGTCGACTCTGCCGACCTGTCGATCCTCCTCAACGGCTGGGGCACCGCTGCCGGTGACCTCAACGGTGACGGAACGACCGACTCGGCGGACCTCTCCATCCTGCTGAACAACTGGGGCGCCTGATCCGCGCACCGATTGCTCGAAACCTATGACCGAGAGGCGCCCGAAAGGGCGCCTCTCGCGTTTTTCACCGGGTATCGCTCCCGAGGAGGCGAACGACCGCCGCTGGATGCACTCGGGCTATGCGACATCGAGCGGGACACGCGGTGCGTCGGCGCGGCGCCCGAACTCTGCGAGGCGTGCGCTGCGCCGCGCGACCTCGGCGGCAACGGCACGACCGGCCCGTCCGACCTCGTCATCCTGCTGTACGGCTCGAGTCGACGCAAGCAGCGCCGAGGCACGGAGCACGCGCTACAGCCGGATGTAGGCGATGTTCGGATCGAAGGGGAACTTCTGCACCGCGTACGAGTTGAGGCTGCCGAGCACCTCCATCATCGCCACGGTCTCGCCCTTCCATGCCGCGTTGTTGATCTCATCGAACGCCACGATGCCGCCCTTCGGCACGCGACGGAGCAGGTGCTCGAGCGCGACCTTCGTCGGCGCGTAGATGTCGAAGTCGAGGAACAGGATGGAAACGAGGAGATGGGAGTTCTCCGCGACGTAGGCGGGAATCGTCTTCGTGGCGTCTCCGCGCACGAGCTCGACCTTGGGGAACTGGTTGAGGAACCGATTGCCGTCGAACTCGGCGGTGCACTCCATGAGCTCCTCGAACGTGCCCGACGCCGCCGCGAAGCCGCCCTTGCGAAGCTCGGGATTGGCGGCGTGCGCGGCCGCATCGGCGCCCGCCACCTCCGGGAACCCCTCGAAGGTGTCGAACCCGATGACCTTGCGATGGATCGCCATCGGCTCGAGCGCGGCGGAGAGCTTTGCCCACGCGAACAGCCCCCCTCCATGATGGACTCCGCACTCGACGATGCTGCCCTTCACGTCCATCGTCATCTTGAAGAGCTCGTAGCGCGCGAGGAGTCGCGAGAGCGCCTGACGCCGGACGTAGCGCTCGAAGTTGTCGAGCTTCACGTGGGTCGGGGTGGCGTGGCGGTCGAAGAGGGCCTGGGGGCGGACCCGCGCGTCGATCTCGGAGACCTGCCGAATCAGTTCGGAGAATCCGGCAGGCGCTGCAGACTGGCCTTGCGTTTCCCCGCTCGCATGCGTGTCGGTGGCTTGGGGCGCGGACGTGGGTGTGGTTGGGGTCACTAGAAGCTCCGCCTCGGCGTGGGGGGTGGGGGGACGACGGTCCGTTCGGCCGAGACCTCTCGACCGAACAAGTCGTCGCGCCAAGATGGATTTCGGCTCGCGGGGCGAAGTTGGCCCAACGAACACGGTGCCTGGCACGTGTCGGGAGGTGCCAGGCACCAGACGGCACGTGCCTGGCACCATTTCCCCCACCATTTCCCAGACGGAACCTGAAGCAATGGTCCGACTCGCGGGTTCTACCTCGTGACCGCCTGCGACCGATTTTCTGCACATCGCGCCCCGGCCCGACCGACATTCCCCATTGGCCGACCGCACCCGCGAGCACCCGATGCCTCCATCCGCCGCACCTTCCGTGCCCGCCACCCGCCGCGCCCGACTCCTCGAGGCCATCTACCGAGCGGTCGACGGCCTCAACGAGACGCTGCCGCCCGAATCGCGGCTCGCGCGCGCGGAATCGGAGCGGATCCTCGGCGACGATGCGAAGCTCGAGAGCCTTGGCTTCGTGACCCTGATGGTCGCCGTCGAGTCGGAGATCCAGTCGGCTTTCGGAGAATGCCCAAGCCTCGCGGAGGAACTGACGACGCCGGGCGACGGCGTCCTGACCCTCGGCGGCCTCGCCGATTTCCTCGACCGAACCCTCGCCCCCGGGGCGTGACTTCGGGATCCCTGAACGCACTGAAGTGGTCGCGGTCGCCGACCGATAAAGACCTTCGAACGGTTGGTGCAACCCGGCGAGGCCTGCGTGCGACGCATGCGCCGAGCCACATTCCGGAGCATGGCGGTGGATGGTCGCGAACAACTGCTGATCCTCTCTGACTTCAATGCGGAAGTGCTCGCAGGCCTGGCGTCGAACGACGCCCGCGGCCCGGCCTTGTCCGCGAAGACCGCGGGCATCGGCCGCGTGACGACCGCCCACGAGCAGGACACGGTGCAGTCGTACTTCAACTTCGCGCGTCTCGAGGAACTGCTGGCCGGGCACTTCGCGCTCGAGGAGTGCCGCCTGATCCGAAACGAAAGCGTGATCTCGCCGGGCTTCCACAGCCGCTACCACGTGGTGACGAAGCCGCTCTGACGCAGCGGAACGCCGCCCTGCGCGCGATCTCGAGCCGCACCTCCGCCCCATGCGGGACACGGTCACTCAACGCACAAGGCCGCGGGCGGAGCCGCGGCCTTGTGCGAGGACGGAGTCGGCAGGCCAGGGATTCGAACTTTCTGCCAGCGCCATTGCGCTGGCAGAAAGTCCGGATCCCGATGGGCGGATGCGCCCGACGAGGGCGGTCGTGCTCGCCGCGGAGCGGAGCGACGCGGCGACCACGGCCAACCGAGGAGGAAGCAGACGCTGTGGACCGCATGGGGCGGGTCGCGCCCCAAGCGATGTCGAGCCGCACTTGCCGCCCCATGCGGGACACGGTCACTCAACGCACAAGGCCGCGGGCGGAGCCGCGGCCTTGTGCGTTGAGTGACCCCAGAGGGATTCGAACCCTCGTTACCTCCGTGAAAGGGAGGTGTCCTAGACCAGGCTAGACGATGGGGCCAGCTGGAACCGAACCGCGATCCGGTCTAGGGGAAGGCGAAGATGATAGCGGCTCCCCCGCTCCTGTCGAGTTCGCTTCCCGATACGCTCGTCGGCATGTCCGCACGCGGGCCTGACCCCGACGAAACCCTGAAGGAAGCCGAGCCACCGCTCGTCTTCTGCCCGCTCGCGTTCGAGCGTCGGGCCTTCCTGCGGTTCGGCAAGCTCCCCGTCGTGACGACCGGCCCGGGCGCCGCCGGCATCCGTCGTGCGTTCGCCGCACGCGGCTCGTGGCCCGTCCGCAACCCCCGGTTCGTGGTGCTCCTCGGCCTCGCGGGCTCGCTCGACGACCGCCTCGCGCCCGGCACCGACCACGCCTGCGCCGAGGTCGTCTCGGCAATCGACGCCACCGCCCCGCTCCGGTCATCGCTCATCCCGGGCGCAACCGCCCGGATCGTCGAACACGACTCGGTGGCGACGACACCCGATGAGAAGTCCCGCCTCGCCGCCGCCAGCCGCGCGCAGCTCGTCGACCTCGAGTCGTACGCCTTCGCCTCCTGCGCCGAAGCGGCCGGACTGCGCTGGGGCATCGTGCGGGGCGTG
>JBIKWD010000274.1:0-3528 GCA_044356505.1 Phycisphaerales bacterium | reverse complement strand
TCCGAAACCCTTCTCCGTGCGCGTGACGGCGACGGGGAAGTCGCGGACTCCCTGCACGAGGATGTCCATGGCGCCGCACCAGCCGCTCGGGCCTTCGCCAAGCGCGAGGCGCATGGGAAGCTTCTGTCCGCCGACCTCGAGCGTCGCGGCGAACACGCGCGACTCCGCGAGCTCGGACACGATGTCGACGCGCTTCGCCCGCCACGCGAACTGCGGAGCCGCGTCGCGGCGCTGCTGCGAGAGCGGCGAGACGGAGCCGGATGCAAGCGCGTCGCCCACCGCGACCGTGCCTTCGAAACGCACGGCCTCGCCCTGCGAGTCGAGCGTGAACGCGAGCGCGCGCCCGTTGGCCACCACGTCGATCGCCGGCCTTCCGAGCGCAGCGGCCGGCAGGCTCCAGACCTCGACGACGGGACCGGCTTCGGCACCGCGCACGACGAAGACGAACGGGAACCTCGGCGCGTCGGGTCCCTCGACGTCGGGTGCGGCGGCGGCACCCATCCACGCGCCGACCCAGGCCGGGTCGAGCGGCACCCGCTCCGCAGGCTCAGGCTGCGCGGCGGCGGCGGGTGGCGGCGGCGCGCCGATTCCGCGGCGCGGCGGCGCGTCCTGCGCGCCGGCGGGCTGGGCAAGCGCGATGGTGGCGATCGCAACCGCGGACACGCGGCGGGCTAGCGGGCCTTCGATGAGGAAACGAAGCGACATGTCGGGTCTCCTTCGCGGTCACTCCGGGTCGTACGCGAGGCTCTGCGCGACCTTGTTCTCCGGCGTGCAAATCACGACCTTCGGCCGATGCCGCTCCATTTCCTCGAGCGCGAGGTGGCAGAAACTCATGATGATCACCCGGTGGCCGACGCCGGTCAGCCGCGCGGCCGCGCCGTTGACGCCGATCACGCCGCTCCCGCGTGCGCCGCGGAAGACGTAGGTCTCGAAGCGGTTCATGCTGTCGATGTCCGCGATCAGGACCTTCTCGTTGACGCGCATCCCCGTGGCGTCGAGGAGATCCTGGTCGATGGTGATCGACCCCATGTAGTCGGGGTTGCAGAGCGTCACCGTCGCACGGTGGATCTTCGCGAAGAGCGCCTCGCGAAGCATCGGCTCAACCCTCGGCCTTTCCGCCGTCGGTCGCGCCGAACTGCCGCGACGCCGCCTGCCGCGCCGCGCGCGCCGCGGGCGGAAGTTCGCCCTCGGGCCGACGCCAGTCGACGCGCTTGCCGTCGGCGTGCAGGAGCTCGAGGTCGTAGTAGAGACGCTGGTCGGGTTCGAAGAGGTGCGCGACGATCTCGACGAAGTCGACCACGATCCAGGTCGAGCCCTCGTCGGCGTTGGTGCGGAACGGGTGCTGGCCCCGTTCCTTGCCGAGGTCCTCGAGGTCCTGGGCGGCAGCGCGCATCTGGCGCTGGCTGGTGCCTGACGCGATGATCACATAGTCACAGACCTGGCTGCGCCCGCGGACGTCGAGAAGCACCACTTCGGTGCACTTCGAGTCCGTGAGCGTGCGCGCCATATCGATCGCGAACTGGCGCGTCGACTCGGGGTCTGCAGTGCTGCGGGAACGCATCGGATGGGCTTAGAAGCCGCCACCGCGAGGACCACGCGGGCCCTTCGAGTCGCGCTTCGGGCCGCGCGCGGCGCTGCCACCCTGGCGGTCGGAGCCGATGCGGACCGGGCGCGGCTCGTGACGACGGGCGTCGCGGCGCTTGCGCTCGGAGGGCTTCTCGTAGTGCGCCCTGCGCTTCACGTCCTTGGTGAGGCCTTCCTTCTCGCAGAGCTTCTTGAATCGACGGAGCATCTGCTCGACGGACTCGCCGCTACGGGCCTTGATACGAATTGCCATTGAAAGTCGTGTCCTTTGGGGGTGGAAAGTGCCGAGTCGCCTATTGGACACGAATCGGCAAGGCTGGTCAAGCCAAGCGGATACGTGCGGGAGCCGCGCGCGCGGGCCCCGACGGGTCCCTGACAGGCCGCCCGCGTATGCTGCCGCCGCCGTGCCGATCATTATCGACACCTACAACGTCCTTCACGTCATGGGAGTGCTTCCCCCGGAACTTGCCGTCGGAGAGCCGGAGGCGTTGGCGCGGCTGATCGCCGCGAGCCGGTTCGGGGCGGAAGCGGTGTGGCTGATCTGCGACGGAGTCCCGCGCGGGGCGTCGCGCGTCGGGCGGATCGTGATCGAAGGCGCCGGGCCCGGGAAGAGCGCCGACGACCACATCGCCGCGTTCCTCGACCGCTCGAGCGCGCCGAGGCGCCTGACGGTCGTGACGAGCGACCGCGCCGTTGCGCGTCGCGCGAAGGCCCGCGGCGCCGAGTGCGTGAAGAGCGAGGAGTTCCTCGCGCTCCTCGCCGGGGACGCGGCGCGCGCGCGGCCGTCGCGCGGACGGACTCCCCCGCCGAGTCCGCGGCGAAGCGTCCCGCTCTCCGAGCGCGAGGTCGCGGGATGGATGACGCTCTTCGAGATCACGGCGGAGCAGGCTGCGATCGAGGCGGCGCCCGCGCTTCCGCGCAGGACCGCGCGTGCGCGGACCGACGACGCCGCGCTCGAGCGCTATCTCGAGGCGACCAAGGATCTCGCCGATCCGCTCGCGATCCTCGACGGCAAGGCCGGCGGCAGGTTGCTCGACGCGCTCGGCGAGATCGACGATGCTGCGCTCGAGAAGCTGATGCAGGAACACGAGCCGCCGGTCCTGAAGGACGGCGCGCGCGTCGGCGGGCGGAAGCGGACGAAGGATGCGCGCCGCAACGGCGCACGAAAGCGAGATTCGCGATGAGCACGGGCCACGGACCAACGCCTGCGATCGACTTCGACCGTCCGCCTTCCGACCCGGTGCCGGTGTTCGAGCAGTGGTTCGCAGAGGCGCAGAGGCTTCCGACGCCGAACCCGAACGCGATGACGCTCGCGACGATCGACGCGGACGGCGCGCCGAGCGCGCGCATCGTCCTTCTGCGCGGGTTCTCCCGCGAGGGCGCGCGGTTCTTCACCAACCGCAACAGCCGCAAGGGGCGCGCGCTCGCGGCCAACGCGCGGGCGGCGCTGCTGTTCCACTGGGACCTGCTCGACCGACAGGTGCGCATCGAGGGGCGCGTGTCGCTTGCGAGCGACGCCGAGAGCGACGAGTACTTCGCGCAACGCCCGGTCGACAGCCGCGTGAACGCGTGGGCGAGCGACCAGAGCGAGCCGGTGGCGAACCGCGCGGAGCTCGAGCGCCGAGCGGCGGAGCTGACGGCGCGTTTCGCGGGCGGCGACGTGCCGCGCCCGCCGCACTGGGGCGGCTATCGCGTGAGCCTCGACCGGATCGAGTTCTGGCAGGGCGACAAGTACAGGCTGCACGACCGGATCGTGTATGCGCGCCAGGCGGACGGCTCCTACGCGGTGACGCGGCTGTGCCCGTGACTTGAGCGGCGGCTGCCATGGCTGCCTGATCAACGGGACCGCTCAAACGCGCCACACATCGAACCGCACCGTCGTGCCCTCGATCGACCAGTCGGGTTTCGCGAGTTCCGGCGCGTCGTCTCCGCGCTTGAGCACCA
>JBIKWD010000273.1:0-3556 GCA_044356505.1 Phycisphaerales bacterium | reverse complement strand
CCTGACACCAGAGGGAGCGGCCGCATCCGCGACCGCTGCATCACGCATGCCAGGCAGGCCTCGGATTCACTCCGAGGCCTGACACCAGAGGGAGCGGCCGCAGCCGCGACCGCTCAAACTCAAAACCACTTCTTTCCGCCGATCTGGTAGGTCTGGATGAATTCGGCGTCGCTCTTCGTAAGGTAGATGATGCCTTCGACGAGGCTGAGGATGCTGCCGACGCCGCAGGTCGCGAAGCTGATCACGATGCGGAGGATGCCGCCCACGACGTCGCCGAGGATGAAGCGGTGGAGTCCGAGGCCTCCGAGCAGGATGGCGAGGACGCCGCAGACAATGCGCTTGCTCTCGACGGGGGGCTGGCCGGTGGGGAAGCTGGACATCGGTGAAGTGCCTTTGGCGACGCGCCTGTGGGAATGGGACGTTCCGAGCGGGCACGAGCCGCTTGCTTGGATCGTCCCGACGGCGGCAGTTGAACCGCAGGGGAACCATGTTGTCAAGCGACAGGCTGTTTCCGCACTTCGCCGCGATAGAATCCGAGCCATGACCCTCTCGCCCATCGCTTCCGCCGAACGCATCCGTGGCGTCGACATCGCGCGCGGCGTCGCGCTGCTCGGCATCCTCCTCGTGAACGCGCGGTTCTTCTTCGCCCCGCTGGGGTTCGCGCTCGAGCCGTCGACCGCGCTCGACGGAAGCGAGCGCACGGGCGCCGACACCGCGGCGTGGGCGTTCGTCGAGACATTCTGCAGCTTCAAGTTCATCTCGCTCTTCTCGATGCTCTTCGGCTTCGGCCTGGCCATGCAGGCGTCCCGTGCGCAGGCGCAGGGAGCGAACCCGTGGCCGGCCGGGCTGCGGCGGCTCGGGATTCTTGCGCTCGTCGGCATCCTGCACTGGACGCTCGTGTGGTACGGCGACATCCTCATGATGTACGCGCTCCTCGGCGTGCTTGCGCTGGCGGCCACGCAGCTCTCGCGGCGGACGCTCGGATGGGTGATCGCCGGAATCGCGGGGCTCGTCGCGCTCCTCGCGGTCGGCGGGGCGGCGGTGCTCGCGCTCGGACTCACGATGCGGGCCGCGGAACCCGCGCCCGCAGAGCTCGCGGCAAGCGACCTCGTCCAGCGCGGCTTCGACGCCATGATGGCCGCGAACTTCGACCCCTACAACCCCATCTGGATTGAGGCCGAGCGCGCGGCGTTCGCGGAAGGCCCCGTGCTCGACGCATTCGTCTTCCGCTGCGTGCTCTACGCATTCGGCTTCGCCGCGGCGCTCTTCAGCTACGGCTGGCAGTCGCTCTTCATGATGCTCTGCGGCGTCTACGCGTTCAAGGCAGGGCTCTTCACCGCCGAGGGCTCTGCGGCCCGCCGCCGCCTCGCGCTGCCGGCGATCCTCGTCGGCCTGACGCTCAGCATCGGCGCGGTGGTGCCCACGCTTGTCCTGGGCTTCGACAGCATCCCGGCGCGCGCCGCGTACGGTGCGCTCGTCTCGCTCGGCGCGATGGCGCTTCCGTTCGGCTACGCCGCGATCATCGTCGAGTGGGGCCCGAAGCTCCCGGCGTTCATCGCGACGCCGCTCGAGCGCACGGGGCGCATGTCGTTCACGGTGTATCTCGCGGAGTCGCTGGTCTGCGTGACGCTCGCCTCGTGGTGGGGCCTCGCGTGGTTCGGCACGGTCTCCGACGCACAGGCCGCCCTCATCGCCTTCACCGTGTGGCTGTCCCTCGTCGTCTTCGCGACGGCGTGGCTGTCGGTCTTCCGCATCGGGCCCTTCGAGTGGCTCTGGAGGCTGGTCACCTACGCCGGAAACACGGGCGCATCGAAGCCAATTCCCGCCTGAAACCTCGACTTCGCGGCGGCATTCTGTACGATGGCCGCCTCATGCAGGCCCCGAACTTTCGTCTCGACGGCAAGGTCGCGCTGGTCACGGGCTCGTCGAAGGGCCTCGGCAAGGCGATGGCCTTCGCCCTTGGCGCGGCGGGCGCGAAGGTGGCCTTCAACTACGCGAACGGCAGGGAGTGGGCCGAGAGGACCTTCGCCGAGTACGAGGCAGCCGGCTACAAGGGCGGGCTCTTCCGCGCGAGCGTGATCGACGAAGCCGAGGTCGCGCGCCTCAACGCCGAGATCGCCGCGAAGCTCGGGCCCGTCGACGTCCTCGTCCTCAACGCGACGCCCGCGCAGCCCCTCAAGCCGATCGAGCAGTACGACTGGGAGTTCTACCAGTCGATGCTCGACTTCTTCGTGAAGAGCCCGTATCTCCTCGCGCGCGCGACGCTTCCGCACATGAAGCGGCAGAAGTGGGGCCGCATCATCAACATCACGAGCGAGGTCTTCAACCGCGGCGTGGCGCCGTTCAGCGCCTACGTCGCCGCCAAGGGCGCGCAGGTCGGCTGGTCGCGCTCGATGGCGGGCGAGCTCGCGCCCTTCAACATCACCGTCAACATGATCGCGCCCGGCTGGATTCCCGTCGAGCGCCACGAGAACGATCCCGAGCACGAGAAGGAGGCGTACCGCCGCCTGATCCCCATGGGCCGGTGGGGCGTGCCGAGCGACTGCGGCGGCGCGTGCGTCTTCCTCGCAAGCGACGCGGCGGGATTCATCACGGGCCAGGACATCCATGTGAACGGCGGCATGACGGTCGTCTGACCAGATGCCGACATCGAATCAGAGGAGAACCCAATGAAGAAGCTCATCTCCGCCATCGCGCTCGCCTCGCTCGGACTCGGTCTCGCCGCCGCAGCGCCGCAGGACGACGCCGCCACGCTCGTCGCCTCGCAGAAGGAGCGCATCGCCGCGTTCAAGGCCAATCCCAAGGCGAAGGCGCACGTCGCGTTCGTCTCGAACGGCGTCGCCGACTTCTGGACGATCGCGAAGGCGGGCGCCATCGCCGCGGGCAAGCAGCTCGGCTGCGATGTGACCGTCGAGTTCCCGGGCGGCGGACTCTCCGACCAGAAGCGCATGCTCGAGGATCTCGTCATCAAGGGAATCGACGGCATCTCCGTCAGCCCGATCGACCCGGCGAATCAGGTCGAGGTGATGAACCTCGTCGCAGAGAAGTCGATCCTCATCACGAACGACTCCGACGCGCCGAAGGCGCCGCGCCTCTGCTACATCGGCATGGACAACTACGAGGCGGGCCTGATGTGCGGCAAGCTCGCGCGCGAGGGCTGCAAGAGCGGCAAGGTCGCGATCTTCATCGGCCGCCTCGAGCAGGACAACGCCAAGCGCCGCCGCCAGGGCTTCATCGACGGCCTTCTCGGCCGCGCGCCCGACCCGACGCGCTACGACGAGCCCGCGACCGTCGTCAACGAGGCCGGCTACACGATCGTCGGCACGTGGACCGATTCGTTCGACCGCGCGAAGGCGAAGGCGAACATCGAGGACGTGCTCATCAAGCACCCCGACCTCGCGCTGATGACGGGCCTCTTCGAATACAACTCGACGCTCGCGGTCGAGGTGCTGCGCCAGACGGGCAAGCAGGGCAAGGTGCAGCTCGCCGCCTTCGACGAGGGAGCCGACGTCATCGCGGGCATCAAGGAAGGCTTCGTGCTCGGCACGGTCGTGCA
>JBIKWD010000092.1:0-12362 GCA_044356505.1 Phycisphaerales bacterium | reverse complement strand
CGCCGACTACCCCGCCGACTACCCCGCCGACTACCCCGCCGACTACCCCGCCGACTACCACGAACTCGCCGGTCGACGCATCCGCTCCCGCCGCGAAGCCTGATCCCACGCCGGGCCGGATCGGCACCGGCGGCGTGGTCGAGCTCACATCGCTCGATCCCGAGACGCCGGCCCGCGACACGGTCGTGATCCCGACCGAACTCGAGCCGGGCACCCCGATCCCTCCGACGAAGCGGACGGCCGCGGCCGGGAGGCCGCTCGGAACCGCCGCCGTGTCGGAGGCGGCATCGGACGGCGGCGGCCGCTCGCTCGCGGCGGGCTCTGAGCCGGGCGGCGCGTTCATGGACCAGGTCGTCCCCACGGCGCTCGCGCTCGGCGCGACCATCGCCGCCATCTTCGGCGCGCGCGCCCTCGTGAAGCGCTTCGGAAACGGGCTCGGCGGCGGCAAGCGTCCGTCGGGAGTGGTCGAGGTGCTTGCGCGCTACCCGTTCGCGCGCGGACACCACATCGTGCTCATCAAGGTCGGCCGTCGCGTGCTCGTGACGCATCAGAGCGCGCAGGGAATCCAGACGCTCAGCGAGTTCACGTCGCAGGCCGAGGTCGCCGACATCGTCGCCCGCTGCGAGTCCGGCGCCCGCGGCACCGAGCAGTTCAGCTTCGACTCGCTCCTGCGTTCGTCGGACCGCGAGTTCGACGCGCCGGGAACTTCTGCGCTTCCCGCAGCGGAGCGCCGCTCCACGCAGAAGGCGACGCGTCCGGACGCGAGGGCCGGGCTTCCCGCATCGGTGCGCAACGCCGAGATCGAGACGATCGACCTCACCCGCCGCCGCGGGGTGCTGCGATGATGCAGTTTCTCGCGCAGGCTGCGCCGGCGCTCGAATCGATCAACCCGATCGGCGTGGTCGAGGATGCGGCGAGGAACGTGCCCGGCTTCGAGGGCGGACTCACCTCGGCGCTCAACATCCTGCTGCTCCTGACGGTGCTCACCGTCGCGCCGTCGATCCTGATCCTCTGCACCTGCTTCACCCGCATGGTCGTCGTCCTCGGGCTCCTGCGCCAGGCGCTCGGAACCCAGACCCTTCCGCCGTCGCAGACGATCGTCGGGCTCTCGGTGCTCCTCAGCGCCGTGGCGATGGGTCCGACCTTCTCGCGGATGTGGGACGAGGGACTCGGGCCGTACGCGCGCGGCGAGCACAAGGACCAGGTCGTGGCGTGGGAAGGCGCGAAGAAGCCGCTGCGGGAGTTCATGATCGCCCAGATCGAGGCGACCGGAAACGTGCCGACCGTGCTCATGATCCTCGAGCACCGCGGGATCGACGTGTCGGAGCCCGACGCGCTGACGTGGGAGCGCGACGTCGATCTCCTCACGCTCGTGCCGTCCTTCGTGATATCCGAGCTCAAGACCGCGTTCCTCATCGGGTTCCGCATCTACCTGCCGTTCCTCGTGATCGACATGGTGATCTCGAGCCTGCTCGTCTCGATGGGCATGATGATGCTGCCGCCGGTCCTCGTGTCGCTGCCGTTCAAGCTGCTGCTCTTCGTCCTCGTCGACGGATGGTCGCTGGTCGTCGGATCGCTGCTCAGCGGGGTCATGGCCCCGCTCGGAGGTGCATGATGGACACGGACGCAGTCGATGTCGTGCGCGACGCCTTCATGCTGATGCTCCTCATCAGCGCGCCGATCCTGGTGGTCGGGCTCGTGGTGGGCCTCGTCGTGAGCGTGCTCCAGGCCGTCACCCAGATCCAGGAGCAGACTCTCGTGTTCGTGCCCAAGATCATCGCGATGGTCGCCGCGACCGTCGCGCTCTTCTCGTGGATCACCGTGAAGATGCTCGAGTTCTCCGCGGAGATGTTCGCCTGGTCGCCTGTCACCGGCACCTGAGCCGCGCCTGAAGCAGTCCCGCCCGATGAACGCGCTCGACGCACTTTCCCAGCACCTCGTGCCCGCCGTGATGGTGGTCGCCCGCGTCTCGGGCATGGCCGTGCAGGGACCGCTGCTCTCGTCGCCGGCGATCCCGATGCGGATCAAGGCGCTCCTCGTGGCGGCGCTCGGGCTCGCGGTCTATCCCGCCGTCGCGCGGCACGCGGAGCTGCCGATGGACGTGACCCTCGGGATGGCGGCGCTGCTCGTCGTCGTCGAGTTCGGGATCGGCGTGTTCATCGGATTCATGGCCGCGATGCCGCTCCTCGCCGCGCAGTTCGGCGGCCTCGCGATGGGACAGCAGATCGGCCTCGGCTTCGCGCGCTTCTACAACCCCGCCCTCGGCGACGAGTCCGACTCGCTCGAGCAGATCTTCTTCTTCCTCGCGCTCGGCGTGTTCCTCGCGCTCGGGGGGCTCGAGTCGATGGTGTCGGCGGTGGTGTCGAGCTTCGGGTCCGTGCCGGCGTCGGCGGTGCCGGGCATGCTGATGGGCCAAGGGGGCGCATCGCCGCTCGCCGTCTTCGTCGGGGCGATGAGCGCGGCGATGGAGCTCGGGCTGCGGGTCGCGATGCCGCTCCTCGCGATCGTCTGCCTCGAGACGGTCGTGATGGGCTACCTCTCGAAGAGCGTCCCCCAGCTCAACATCATGTCGATCGGCTTCCCGCTGCGCATCGTCTTCGGGCTCGCCGTCATCGTCGCGTCGCTCGCCGCCATCGACGAGGCGCTCGTCGACGGCACCGCGGGCGCGCTCGAGTCGCTCCTCCTCGCAAGCGGGGCGGGCTCATGAGGCCGGCCACGGCAACAACGGCGCCGGCGCGCGCGACGCAGGGGAGGCTCCATGGCTGAGGACCTCGGCGAACGCACCGAAGACGCGACGCCCAAGCGGCGTCGCGAGGCGCGCGAGGAGGGCAACATCGCCCGCTCCAACGACGCCGCGAGCGCGATCCTCCTGCTCGGCGCCGTGCTGGTGCTCGCGTCGACGATCAAGCCGCTGCTCGGCTCGCTCGCGTCGATGCTCGAGAAGTCGCTCGTCGGCGACCACCTTGCGAGCGGCATCCGTCCCGAAGAGGCCGCCGAGCTCGTCGTGCCGCCCTTCATCGAGGCCATCCTCGCGGCCACGCCCATCATCCTCGGGGCGACGCTGATCGCGATCCTCTCCCATCTCTGGCAGGTGGGCTTCATGGCGAGCAACAAGGTCCTCGAGCCCAAGATCGAGCGGCTCAATCCGCTGAGCGGATTCGGCCGGATCTTCGGGATGCAGGGCGTCATCAAGACCTCGATGGACATCCTCAAGGTGATCGTCGTGGGCTGGATCGCGTGGAGCCTCGCCGTCGGACTGCTCCCGCAGATCGCGGCGCTTCCCGAGATCGGGCTCCTGCGCGGCTTCGAGGAGATCGGCTCGATGGGCCTCACGCTCGCGCTGCAGGCCGGTGCCGCGCTCATCGTCCTCGGCATCCTCGACTACGTGGTGCAGCGCCTCAAGCACGAGCGCGACCTCCGCATGACCAAGCAGCAGGTCAAGGAGGAGTTCAAGGAGTCCGACGGCGATCCCGAGGTGAAGCAGCGCCGCATGAAGATCGCGCGCCAGCTCGCCCGGCAGCAGCTGAACTCCGCGGTCCCGAAGGCCGACGTCGTGGTGACGAATCCCGAGCACATCTCGGTCGCGATCCAGTACGACCCGGCGACCATGGCGGCTCCGAAGATCGTGGCGATGGGTGCGGACGAGATCGCGATGCGCATCCGGCAGATCGCGATGAGGCACTCCATTCCGATCGTCGAGCGCAAGCCGCTCGCGCGCGCCCTCTATGCGAAGGCGAAGGTCGGGCAGGAGATCCCCGCGGACCACTACAAGGCGGTGGCCGAGATCCTGGCGTACGTCTACCGGCTCAAGGGCAAGGCTGTGGCGTGAACGTGAGGGCGTGACGGGCGTGAGGCGCGGCAGGCAACCAAGGAAGGCACGGAAGGCATGGCAGACGCGACGCAGCTTCAGGGCGACATGGCGGGCATCCCGCGCATCTTCCACCTCGTGGCGAAGTACCGCCACCTCATCGTGCCCGTCTGCTTCCTGGCGCTCGTCGGGGTGCTGGTGGTGCCGCTGCCGCCGGCGGTGCTCGACCTCCTCATCTGCGTCAACATCGCCATCGCCGCCATCGTGCTGATGACGACGATCTACATGCGGAAGCCGCTTGATTTCAGCGTGTTTCCCGCGCTTCTCCTCGGCACCACCCTGTTCCGCCTCGTCCTCAACGTCGCGACGACGCGGCTTATCCTCTCCATCGAGTCGAAGGACCCCGAGACGGCGACTCAGGCGGCGGGGCACGTGATCCAGGCGTTCGCCGACTTCGTCGCCGGCTCGAACGCGATCGTCGGCACGATTATCTTCGTCATCCTCGTGATCGTGCAGTTCGTGGTGATCACGAAGGGCGCCACGCGCATGTCGGAAGTCGCCGCGCGCTTCACGCTCGACGCGATGCCGGGCAAGCAGATGGCGATCGACGCCGACCTCTCCGCCGGCACGATCGACGAGAAGGAAGCCCGCACCCGCCGCGACGAGATCTCCCGCGAGGCCGACTTCTACGGCGCGATGGACGGCGCATCGAAGTTCGTGCGCGGCGACGCGATCGCCGGCATCATCATCACGATCATCAACATCATCGGCGGGTTCGCCATCGCGAAGTTCCAGCTCGGCTGGACCGCCGGTGACGCGATGAAGACCTTCATGCTGCTCGCGATCGGCGACGGTCTCGCCTCGCAGCTGCCGGCGTTCCTCGTCGCGATCGCCTCGGGCCTCATCGTGGCCCGCGCCGGAGGCGGAAAGACGGTCGGCGAGGAGATCCCGAACCAGCTCGCATCGCAGCCGTGGGCGCTCTACCTGATCGCAGGCTTCCTCGCGCTCCTCTCGCTCACGCCGCTTCCGACGATCCCGCTTCTCGGCGCGGCGTTCCTCCTCGGCGGCGTCGCCTACGCGATGCAGTGGCGGAAGAAGACCGAGGCAGCCAACGACGTCGTCCGGGCGCGCAACGAGGCGATGGCGAAGCCGGCCGAGCAGCCCAAGGTCGAGGATCTGCTGGCTGTCGACACGCTCGAGCTCGAGGTGGGCTATGGGCTCGTCGCGCTCGTCGACACCGCGCGCGGCGGCGACCTCCTCGACCGGATCAGCGGTATCCGCCGCCATCTCGCCGTCGAGCTCGGGCTCGTCATGCCGTCGGTGCGCATCCGCGACAACATGCAGGTCGAGCCGAACGAGTACCGCGTCAAGATCCGCGGCGCCGTGATCGCCTCCGGCACCGTCTATCCGACGCTGCTGATGGCGATGGATTCCGGGCTCGCGCACGGGCAGCTCGACGGATTCCGCACCAAGGAGCCCGCCTTCGGCCTCGAGGCGATCTGGATCGAGCGCGGGCTCAAGGACAAGGCGGAAAGCTCGAACTGGACCGTGGTCGACGCGACGAGCGTGCTCGCGACCCACCTGAGCGAACTCGTGAAGCGCCACGCGGACGAACTGCTCACCCGCGAGGAGGTCACGAACCTCATCGCGCAGCTCAAGCAGAAGACGCCGAAGCTCGTCGAGGACCTCATTCCGGGGCTCGTCAAGCCGAGCGATCTCCAGAAGATCCTGCAGGCGCTGCTGCGCGAACGGGTCGCCATCCGCGACCTCGAGACGATCGTCGAGACCCTCGCCGAGTGGATTCCGCACACCAAGGACCACGACGTCCTCGTCGAGTACGTCCGCAACGGCCTGCGCCGCGCGATCTGCTCGCAGTACAGCGAGGTCGACGAGCGGGGGCGTGCGCGGCTCCGCTGCGTCACCATGGATCCGGCCCTCGAGGACACGATCTCGGGCTACATCGACCGGAGCCCGTCGGGAACGACCTTCTCGATCCCGCCGTCGCTTGCCAACCGCATCGCGCGGGCGGTGGCGGAGACCGCGCAGCCGCTCGCCGAGACCGGCCGCAAGGTCGTGGTGCTGGCGTCGCCCTCGGTGCGCGCGCAGGTGCGGCAGATTCTCGACCCGCACATTGCGGAGGTGGCCGTCCTCGGGTACAACGAGGTGGTCCGAGGAACGGACGTCGAAAGCGTCGGTCTGGTGCAGTTGACGGCGAACGCGGCAGAGTCCGCGATCGCAGGTGCGGCCTGAACGCGCACCTCGCCGGCGGCGGTGGGGTTGGTTCGAAACGTTCCTCGGGCGCGGGCCTTCTCCGTGAAGGTCTTTCGTGTCGACTTCCGCTCCACGAGGGGGCGGCGGCGAGCGGGAGGCTGTCGATGGGAGGCTGTCGATGGAAAGCGCGTCGCGCGGGCCGCATCGGGACGGAGTTCCCTGAGGCGGCGCCAAGACAGGTGCGCGACAGCGTGTGAGCGAGCGTGCTAGGAGGGCACACCGTGAGCCAGCAGACGAACAGGCAGAACGTGAATCGTGGCGCATCGGGCTCGCGTTCGGACGCGGGCGTCGGTTCGCGCCCCACGTCGGGCGCAGCTCCGCTCAGGCTGAAGACGTACCGCGCCTGGACCATGTCCGAGGCGTTGGCGACCGTCAAGCAGGAGCTTGGTCACGACGCCGTCATCCTCCACACCAGGACCTTCGAGCGCGGGGGTTTCCTCGGCTTCGGGCGCAGGACGGTGGTTGAACTGACGGCCGCTCGCGCATCGGACATGCCGTCGGAGACGCCGGCCGACGAGCGCGAGGAGCGGCCTTCGCGCGGTTCCGGATCGCGGTCTGGATCGCGGTCCGGCGAGTTCGAGCCGCGCGAGAGTCTGCGGATCTCGGCGGCCGCGCGCGCGTACGGCGCGCAGGCGGCGTCTGCTGCGCCGTTCGAGTCGGAGTCTGCATCGAAGTCCGAGTTGAAGTCCCAGTCGAAGTCCCAGTCGAAGTCCCAGTCGAGTTCCTTCGCCAAGGCGGAGGAACCCGAGTCCGATCTCGATTTCGATCTCGATTTCGATCTCGAGGCGGATCGCGAGAAGACGCGGCGTCTCGCGCAGGCGATGGCGATCCAGCTCGAGAAGCAGGCGTCTGCGCGCGACCTGGCAGCGCACAACGAGCGGGCCACGGCCGAATCGTCCGGGGCTGTCGGAGCCTCGCCGTCCCCGTCCCCGTCCCCGTCTCACTCTCCGTCTCGCTCCCCGTCTCGCTCGCCCTCCCCCTCATACTCGTCGTCCCCTTCGTTCTCGCCCTCGCCTTCCAGCGCAATCCAGCCGCAGTCCACGACCCGCGTCCCAACCCACCCGCTGCCGGCGACCGAATCCGTTGCGCAGCGGTACGTGCTGGTCGCGCAACCTGCGACGAACGCGACGAAGTCGGGACTCGTCGCGCAGCTTGCAAGTCCGCTTGCGAAGACGGCAGGCGCGAAGCCGTCTCCTGCTCCGAGCCGATCGGCACCCGCGCAGGCCGCGTCCACCGAAGCCGCGGCGGCCTCGCCGGGCGCCTCGGGGGCCGCTGCAGCCGCCTCGGTCGAGCAGCGCGCCCCGTCCGACCTCGGCGTCGGGGTGGCGGCGTTCGTCTCTGCGGACTTCGAGACGGGCGGATTCGTGCCGTCGCAGTTCATGGAGGTGTCTCTGTCTCAGGCGGAGCCTGCCGCCGAGCCGCTCTCGATCGCAGCGCCGCTCTCGAACGCCGAGCCCCCCGAAGAACGTGGCGATGCGGTGTCCGCGTCCATGCCTTTCGAACTGCCCGTCGAACCGCCTGTCGAGTTGCCGATCGAAACGCCGGCCACGCCTTCGGCCCGCGTCGCCGACGAACTCTCCGTGATCTCCGACTTCGTCGGCCGTGTGCTGCAGGGACGCGGCAGTGCCGCCGACCCCGCGCGGATCGTCGAGCCGAAGCCAGTCGCCGTGAGGACAGTCGCGCCAGTCGCGCCCGTTGCGCCCGTGCGTCCCGCAGCCATGGAGCGTCCCGCATCCATGGAGCGCCCGGAGGCGCTCGAGCGCGCCTACTCCCGGCTCATCGAGCAGGAGGTCGCTGCGGAGCTTGCGGAGCGGATCGTCTCGCAGGTCGCGGATGACCTGCAGGCCGCCATCGACGCGGGCGCCGCGCCTTCCGAGCGCGTGGTGCGCGAAGCGGTCGAGCGTCGGATCGCAGCGCTTCTTCCCGCGGACGCAGAAGACGGCTTCGCCGCCGGACTCCCGTACAACGTTCGCGGTACGTTCGGCGCGCGGAGGATCGCGTTCGTCGGGCCGACCGGCGTCGGCAAGACGACGACGCTCGCCAAGATCGCCGCGCAACTCAAGTTGAAGCGCGGTCTTGCGGTCGGCATCGTCGCAGCCGACACCTACCGCATCGCGGCGGTCGACCAGCTGCGCACCTACGCGGAGATCCTCGAGGTCCCAGTCGAGATCGCAGCGAGTCCATCCGAGGCCGAACACGCCTGCGAGCGTCTCGGCAAGCTCCACGGCGTCGACGTGATCCTCATCGACACCGCCGGCCGCAGCCAGAACGACCGCATGAAGCTGTCGGAACTCAAGGCGTTCCTCTCCGCCGCGCGCCCCGACGAGACGCACCTCGTCCTCTCGGCGACGGCGGGGGCGCGCACCCTCGAGCGCGAGGCCACTGCGTTCGGCGCCGTCGGAATCGACCGAATCGTGCTGACCAAGCTCGATGAAGCCGCCACTTTCGGTACCCTGATCTCCCTTGTCGAGCGGCTTGGCAAGCGCGTGAGTTTCCTCACGCACGGGCAGGAAGTTCCAGATCACATCGAGCCCGGGCGCGGCCTCCGTCTGGCCGAGCTCGTCATGGGCAGCGAGGTTCGTTGATGCACAAGTACTCGTCTTCGGTTTCGTCTTCGGGCTCGACAGGCGAGGGAACGCTGTCGCCCGACCAGGCCGAACGGCTGCGTCGTCTCGTCGCGCTTCCACGCATCGCAGGTTCCGCCGATCCGGGCGCGACGGCGCATGCGGTCAGCGTGAGTCCCGAGAAGGCGCGCGAGCGTGCGCGTCCGGTGCGGCTTGCGCGGGCGATCGCGGTGTCGAGCGGCAAGGGCGGCGTCGGCAAGACGAACCTCGCCGTCAACCTCGCGGTCAGCTTCGCGCAGAGCGGCCAGCGCGTGGTGCTCCTCGACGCGGACCTTGGGCTTGCGAACGCAGACGTGCTGTGCGGCATCGCGCCGCGCGCGACGCTCGAGGATGTCGTCACCGGTGACCGGACGCTCGACGAGGTCATGGTCCATGCACCCGGCGGGTTCCGTCTCGTGCCCGGCGCATCGGGTGTCTCTCGTCTCGCCGACATGGGGCAGCTGCAGCGCCGCGGCGTGCTCGAGCAGCTGATGAACCTCGAGCGCACCGCGGACATCGTGGTCGTCGACACCGGCGCCGGCATCGGCGCCAATTCGATGGCGTTCGCGGCCGCCGCGCACACCATCGTCGTCGCGACGACTCCCGAACCGACCGCGATCGCCGACGCGTACGGCGCGATCAAAACCCTCGCCGCACGCGGCGTGCGCGACGGCATGCAGCTTGTCGTCAACATGGCGATGAGCGAGGACGAGGGCCGCGCGGTCCATGCGCGGATGGACAGGGTCGCGAAGGCGTTCCTCAGCGTCCGCGTCGACTACGCCGGCTCGATTCCGTACGACCCCGCCGTCGCGATGGCCGTGCGTCGCCGCGAGCCCGTGCTTGTCGGCGCGCCGAACGCGCCTGCGTCGCGGGCTATCCGGCAGCTCTCGCGCGTGCTGGCCGGAGACGGCGTTCCGGGCGGCGTCGAGTCGCGCCGTGAAGGCTTCCTCGCGCGGCTCGTCGGATTCCTTGCGCATCGTTGATGAACGCTGCGTTCGGCCCCTTCGCTGGCGCGGCATTTGCCAGCAGGACGGCCGGACGCGCAACAATGACGCTTCACAAGCCAACGCCCCGTATCCCGATTCCGCAGGCCGCCGCCGGTTGCACGGCGTTCGCGGCGTTCTCGGTGGCCGTGCTCGTGGGCGCGGCCTCGAGCAACCCGATGGATGTGGTGCTCACCCGCGCGCTCATCGCGATGCTCTGCGGATTCGGCGTGGGCTTCGCCGTCGGCCTTGTCTGCGACTGGATCGTCGCGCAGGAGACCTCGCGGCTCGAGGCGGCGGTCGAGGAAGACACGAAGGCGATCGAGGAGAACGCGCTGGCGCGCAGCGCGATCGAGGGCGTCGAGGTCCTTGACGAGGACGCGCTCGGAGTGGTCGAGGAGAGCGCTGGACGCCGCGCAAGAACCGCCTTCCCGGAAGATTCTGCGCAACAAGAAGAAAAGAGCGCGGCCTGATGCGAAAGGGCCTTGCACACATCGGATTCTCGTTATACTGACCTCGCTGCGTGCGGACATGGATGTCCGTGTGCAGCAACGCACGCTTTGCCGGGGCCCATCCTTCGATGGTTCGCGGGCTGCGGGCGGGTTCTGCAGGGCACGTCGTGCGTCTTGCAGCGGAATGGTCGCGCGGAGCGCGCGGCCGAGGCGAATGGATCTCGCGAACACCGCCACGCCGATGGCGATGCGGCACCGGTTCTCCGGTGTCTCCCTCGGCACGACTGCGGTCCAGCACTTCCATCCTGTCCTCGGCACGCATCCGTGCGCAGGCGATCCGTCTGGAGAACGGTTCGCCTGAGTGGTTTCCCGCGGCAGCGCATCGCGTTGCCGTCGCGGAAAGGTGAGCGGGCCGTCGTCGGACGATTCGATTGCGATCGACTCCTCCGAAAGCGGCTCCGAATCGTGGGACGACTGGTCAAGGAGCCGACCGAATGTCCAGGACCGTGCGCGAACATGCATCCGTTTCTTCTTCCGGAACCAAGTCAAAGTCGCCCGTCGGGCGCGCAGCCGCCGCGAAGGCGGTGACGGCGGGCAAGTCCGTCGCAAAGCCGACGGATCGGGGCGCGGGAAGCGCTGCCGCGGCCGAGCCTCCCAGGATCACGACCGGTCCGGCGACCAAGCGCTCTCGCAGCGTCGGCGTCGCGGCGCCGGTCGCTGGCGCGAGGGTGGCGCCGAAGGCCGCCGCAAAGACGAAGGCCGCCGCAAAGCCGGCCGCTGCACCGCGCGCGGTGGCCAAGTCGACCGCGTCGGCTGCGGCCGCGACGCGCGCCGCGAAGGCGCCGCCGAAGCCCGTCCCGCTGGCCGAGCGCCCGATCGAGCAGGTGTGGCGCGAGTACCGCACCGCGCCGACGACCGACGTCAGGAACTTCCTCATCGCCCGCCATCTCGAGCTCGTCGCGTATGCGGCGGAGCGGCTTCACAAGCGGCTCCCGAGCGAGGTCGAGATCAACGACCTCAAGAGCGCCGGCGCCTTCGGGCTCATGGACGCGGTCGATTCGTTCGACCCCGACCGCGGCGTCAAGTTCGAGACCTTCTGCACCCAGCGCATCCGCGGCGCGATGTTCGACGAGCTGCGGTCGATGGACTGGGTGCCGCGCCTCGTGCGCAGCCGCACGGCGAAGGTCGAGAAGGTGCGCAAGTCGATCGAGATGGAGACGGGAACCCGCGCCACCGAGGACGAGGTCGCCAAGCGCCTCAACGTCTCGGGCGACGAGTTCGAGAAGCTGCAGAAGGACTCGCGGCCGATCTCGATGGTCAGCCTCACGCGCAAGTGCTTCGAGACCGACAGCTCGAAGGACGTCCGCGAGATCGACGTCGTCGAGGACGGCCGTCAGGAGAATCCGCTGCAGGCGGTGCAGAAGCAGGACCTCCAGGCGCTCATCACCAAGGGCCTCTCGCGTGCCGAGCGCCTGATCGTCATCCTCTACTACTACGAGGAGATGACGATGAAGGAGATCGGCGCCACGCTCGACCTCTCCGAGAGCCGCGTGAGCCAGATGCACTCGTCGATCCTTGCGCGCCTCAAGGCGCAGATGCAGCATCGCGAGGAAGCCGCCGCCGAGTGAGGCGCGGCCACGCGGTCCCGCTTCCACGAACGAACAGGGCCCCGGCTTGCGCCGGGGCCCTTCTTGCTGGGAGATCGCACTCTTGAACTCTCCGGTGGATCTTCAGTTGCAGGCCGTCAGCACGGACCCCACGCGTTGAGCAGCGCGGCGAGGTCGGGTGCGCCGACCACGCCGTCGTTGTCGAGGTCGGCCGCCGCGTTCGAGGTGCCCCACGCGTTGAGCAGCGCGGCGAGGTCGGCGGCGCCGACCGTGCCGTTGCCGTCGAGGTCGGCTGGGCACTTGGGTGCGCACGAGGCGCAGGTCTCGACCGCCCTGTTGGCGCAAAGGGTGTCCCACGCGGTGCTGCAGCAGAACGGATCGGCCGCGCACACCGACGCGCAGCACGCCGCGTCGTTGCAGTAGGTGCCCGAGTGCGGGGTGCAGCAGCTCGGCGCGAGCGAGCCGCCGCAGGTGCTGACGCAGAGGCTGTTCGCACCTTGGACGCACGCCGCATCCCACTGGTTGTCGCAGCAGAAGGGATCGGCCGCGCAGACCGTGCTGCAGCACTCGGGCGTGTTGCAGAAAGGCGTCGGATGGGCGACGAGGCAGTCGCCGTTCGACGGGTTGTCGCAGCTCGG
>JBIKWD010000309.1:0-2834 GCA_044356505.1 Phycisphaerales bacterium | reverse complement strand
CTGCGTCTTCGCGCAGCAGAATGCAGACGCGATCGACGCGGGGGTCTTCCACAACGACGTGATCGCGGTCGGCAACGGCAACATGCTGCTCTGCCACGAGCGCGCCTTCGAAGACCGCGTCGCCACGCTCGCGAGCCTGCGCAACGTGGTGGGCGATTCGCTCGTCATCGCCGAGATCTCCGCCGACGAGGTCACGCTCGAGGAGGCGGTCAAGAGCTATCTCTTCAACAGCCAGCTGCTGACCCTTCCCGACGGCTCGATGGCGCTCGTCGCGCCGTGCGAGTGCGAGGAGAACCCGCGGGTCAAGGCCGCGATCGACCGCGTGATCGCGGCCCCTGCGAATCCGCTCAGGCGCGCGATCTACATGGATGTGCGCGAGAGCATGCGCAACGGCGGCGGCCCCGCGTGCCTTCGCCTGCGCGTGCCGGTGACCGACGCCGACCTCGCCGCGATGAACCGTGCCGTGCTCGTCGACGCTGCGAAGCTCGCCGAGCTGCGCGCATGGGTCACGCGGCACTACCGCGAGACGCTCGTTCCCGCAGACCTCGCCGACCCCGCGCTCCTGCGCGAATCGCGCGACGCGCTCGACGAACTCGCGCGGATCCTCGCGCTCGGACCGATCTACGATTTCCAGCGCTAGCCTCAGCACGCACGCCGCGCGCAGCGCGGAACCCACGGAAGCACCATGACTTCGATCCTCCCCTCGTTCCTCGCGGCCATCGCGACCGTCACCCTCGCGACGCTCGTCGCGGGATGCGCCTCGTCATCCTCCGAGCGCGCAACGCCGGCCGCGCACCACGCGCCCACCACGCCGCCCACGCCTGCAGAGTCGCGGGCGATCGCGAAGGAAGCCTGGCTCTACGCCTACGCGCCGCTGCAGGGCTACAAGACGATGTACAGCCAGACGCAGGACCGCGACTTCCCAGGATTTGTCGGGGGCTTCAACCAGTTCCGCCACTACGCGCGACTCAATACGCCTCAGGACACCGACATCGTCACGCCGAACAACGATACCCCGTATTCATGGGCCTGGCTTGACCTTCGCGCGGAGCCTGTGGTCGTGTCGCTCCCCGCGGTGCCCGCGCCGCGCTACTTCGTGAACCAGTGGTTCGATCTCCACACGCACAACTTCGCCTACACGGGCGTGCGCGCCACGGGCCGCGACGCCGGCAACTACCTCTTCGCCGGCCCGCGATGGAACGGCGAAGTGCCGAAGGGAATCACCAAGGTCTTCCGCGCCGAGACCGACTTTGCCGGCACGCTCACGCGCACGCAGCTGAACGGGCCAGCCGATGTCGCCGCGATGCAGGCGGTGCAGGCGAAGTACACGCTGACGCCGCTCTCGAAGTTCGCAGGCACGCCCGCGCCCGCCCCTGCGCCCGCGATCGCGTGGCCGCGGTGGGACGAAGAGAAGGCGGCAGGCATCGGCTCGATCGAGTACCTCAACTTCCTGCTGCAGTTCATGCCCGTCGTTCCCTCCGAAGAGCCGATGTTCGCGCGTTTTGCCCGCATCGGAATCGGCGCGGGCAAGCCGTTCGACGCGGCGAAGCTCGACCCAGCCGTGCGCGCCGCGATCGAGGAAGGCATAGCCGAGTCCGCCAGCGAACTCAAGGCGAAGGCGCTCGCGCAGTCGTCGTCGAAGGGCTTCTTCGGAACGCGCGAGGAACTCGGCTCGGCGTACCTCATCAACCGTTCGATGGGCGCGATGCTCGGGATCTACGGCAACAGCATCGAGGAAGCGGTCTACGCGTCGCAGCAGACCGGGCCCGACGGCAAGGTTCTCGACGGATCGAGGCACTGGGTGCTTCGCTTCGAGCCGGACGCGCTGCCGCCTTGCAACGAGTTCTGGTCGATCACCATGTACGGGCTGCCCGACCGCCTGCTCGTCGGGAATCCGATCAACCGCTATTCGGTCGGCGACCGCACCGAGGGCCTGCACAAGGGCGCGGATGGCTCGCTCGAGATCTACATCCAGCACGACCGCCCCGAGGGCGCGCGCGCCTCGAACTGGCTGCCCGCGCCGAAGGGCCCGTTCTTCTTCGTCGCGCGCTTCTACGGCCCGAGGCCCGAGCTCATCGACGGCACGTGGACGCTTCCGGCGCTGCGGCTCGCCGATTGAGCGAAGTCGTTGCGCGCAGCTCAACCGATGGCACGGTCGTCCACCATCATCCTCTTCGACGGCGTCTGCAACCTCTGCAGCGGCGTCGTCCGATTCGTGATCGCGCGCGATCCGCGCGCGCACTTCCGCTTCGCCGCACTGCAGTCCGACGCAGCGCGACGCGCATGCGCGGAGATCGGCGCCGCGCCGCCCGCCGAAGTCGACCCCGACACGATCGTCGTCATCGCAAGCGGCCGCGCGCTCGAGCGCTCGGACGCGGCCATCGCGATCGCCGCGCGGCTCCCCTTTCCGTGGCCGTTGCTCGGCGTCTTCCGCGTTCTCCCGCGCGGCGTTCGCGACTGGCTCTACCGCCTGGTCGCACGCAACCGCTACCGCTGGTTCGGCAAGAGCGACACCTGCATGATGCCGACGCCGGAGTTGCGCGCGCGGTTTCTCGAGTGATGGTGCGGTTCGATCAGGGTCGATCCTCGAGCGAGATAAGCAATCCGCGTGAGACGAACCAGTCCCCTCGGTACCGAACGAATCTGTACCCATGCATTTCGTCCTGTCCGGTCGGAATCGGCAGAAAGACATCAGGCGCGCCCGGCGCGTAGGCCCAGGCGTGGCTGGAACCGCCGTATCCAGTGCCACTGATCGGGAAGACCGCGAGACGCGGGAGTGAAATGCGAACGATCGGCGCGATTTTCTCCTCGTCCCCCGCTCCTGTGTAGCGAAG
>JBIKWD010000272.1:0-3578 GCA_044356505.1 Phycisphaerales bacterium | reverse complement strand
TGATCCTGGAGCTCCGTGATGCGGGCGGTGATCGCCGCGATCTGCACTTCGGTGCTTCCGGTGTCCTTCGCGTGGTGACGGCTGGCTTCGACGATGGCGTTCTGCATGTGGTTTCCTGAGAATGGCGGCATTCCCGCCGCCCGAGTTCCTACGGGTGAGTGAGGATCGAAGAGGATACAGGAACCCTCGGCCACGCTGCAAGGGGGGACGCGACAGGGGGTTGCGGCGGCTGCAGGTTCTCGGAACCATCCACGGGAGGTGGGGCGGTGCAGGCTGGGAGATGGTCTATTCTCCGCTCCCCGCAACGCCCGATCCGAGGACCGCATGACCGCGACCAAGACGCCGCTCGAGACCGCCACCGCCGAGTACCTCGCCGAAGCCGCGAAGATCGAGGAGGGCGGCGGCGCGTCGGGCATCGAGCGCCAGCATCGGAACGGCCGCCTGACCGCGCGCGAGCGGCTGGCGCTGCTTGCCGACAAGGGCGCGCGCGCCATGGAGTGCGGGCTCTTCAGCGCGTGGCGGATGTACCGCGAGTACGGCGGCGCGCCCGCTGCGGGCGTGGTGACCACGATCGCGGAGGTCGACGGGCGGCTCACGATGGTCATCGCGAACGACGCCACCGTGAAGGCGGGTGCCTTCTTCCCGATGACCTGCAAGAAGATCATCCGCGCCCAGGGAATCGCCGAGCGCGCGCGGCTGCCGCTTCTCTACCTCGTCGACAGCGCGGGCGTGTTCCTCCCGCTCCAGGAAGACGTGTTCCCCGACACCGACGACTTCGGCCGCATCTTCAGGAACAACGCCGTGATCAGCGCGCAGGGAATCCCGCAGATCGCGGCGATCATGGGCAACTGCGTCGCGGGCGGCGGATACCTGCCCGTCCTGTGCGACACGCTGCTGATGACCGAGGGAAGCGGCCTCTATCTCGCGGGCCCTGCGCTCGTGAAGGCCGCGATCGGGCAGGATGTCTCGAGCGAGGAGCTCGGCGGCGCCGAGATGCACGCGCAGATCTCGGGCACGATCGACTTCCGCGAGAAGGACG
Source organism: Phycisphaerales bacterium (assembly GCA_044356505.1). Lineage (GTDB taxonomy): Bacteria > Planctomycetota > Phycisphaerae > Phycisphaerales > SM1A02 > QWPT01. The sequence goes on along the minus strand of JBIKWD010000272.1, from coordinate 2,539 downwards.
ACCCCGCGTGCATCGAGCGCCTGCGCCGCGTGTTCAGCGCGGTGCGCACGGCGCCCGCGAAGGCGCGCGCGCCGTTCGCGGCGGTGGCGCCCGCTCGCGGGGCCGATGAGATCACGAAGGTCTTCCGCAGCGAGCCGGGTGCGCAGTACGACATGGTCGAGCTCCTCTCGTGCTTCGTCGACCGCGACAGTTTCGACGAGTACCGCGCGGAATACGGGCGTTCGCTCGTGTGCGGCTATGCGCGCATCGGCGGGTTCCCGTGCGGCATCGTGGCGAACCAGAAGAAGCTGACGCAGCGCAGGATGCCGGGCGGCAAGGCAGGTCCGTCGAGCGGGACGAACATGCCCGCCGTGATCTACGACGACAGCGCCGACAAGAGCGCGCGCTTCATCATGGACTGCAACCAGAAGGGCCTGCCGATCGTGTTCGTGACCGATACGACGGGCTTCATGGTGGGCCGTGACAGCGAGCAGGGCGGAATCATCCGCTCGGGCGCGAAGATGGTCAACGCGATGTCGAACTGCGTGGTGCCGAAGATCTCGCTCGTCGTGGGCGGCAGCTACGGCGCGGGCAACTATGCGATGTGCGGCCGCGCGTTCGATCCGCTGCTCACGCTTGCGTGGCCGGGGGCGCGCTTCGCGGTGATGGGCGCCGCGCAGGCGGCCGGCACGCTGCTCTCGATCGACCTCGCCGCGCGCGAGCGCAAGGGCGAGAAGATCGACGAGGAGATGCGCAAGCAGCTCCTGGCCGCGATCACCGCGAGCTACAACGAGCAGCAGGACATCCGCTACGCAGCGAGCCGAGGCTGGGTCGACCGCATCATCGATCCGAAGGAGACGCGCGCGGAACTCGAGCTCGCGCTCGCGGTGGCTGCGCAGGCGCCTGCCCAGCAGAGCGGCGTCTACCGCACGGGCGTGCTGCAGACCTGAGTGCTTCGCCGGTCAGCGGCGGCGGCGTGTGCGCGCGAGCGCTGCGAATGCGAGCAGCGCGCCCGCTGCGGGCGTCGGGATCGGCGTGAACTCGATCTCGAGGCGTGGCACGATGCCGCCGAGCGCGGCGCTGTCGGCGCTGTCGAAGCGGCGTGCGGTGCCGGTCGCGGACTCGTCGCCCACGATGAACCAGCCGAGATTCGCCGAGGGATTCGCGAGTGCGGCCTGCACATCGGCGGCGAGCGCGGCGGAGGTCCACGTCTGAAGCCCGCTCGTCGTGGTGAGGAGCGAGGCGCTCGCGGTCGCCGCGTAGTCGCCGCCCGCTGTCTGCCAGAACGCGCCGCCGCCCGCGCCGTCTGCGCTCGCGTGCAGCCAAGTCGCGTCGCCCGCGAGCGCGGGGGCGCCCGGGGCCTCGGTGCCGTCTGGGTCGCTTGCACCCGCGGTCCACGCGGTGAGCGCGCGGTGGACGGTCATGGTGCGGTTGCCGCCGTTGGCCTGCGAGACGTTGAGGATCAGTCGGACCGAGGTGACCGTCGCGTCCGATGGAACGAACGCGGCGATGTCGAACCAGAGCACCGCGCGTCGGGTCAGGTTCTGGTTGGTCTTGCCCGCGAAGAGGTACTGGCCAGCGCCGTTCGCGAGCGAGCCGTCGAACGATTCGTAGAGCGTCGCGTCGCGCGAGGCGGAGATCGAGACGAAGTCGCCATGCGCGCATGGGGCGACGGCGACAAGAGCGGCGATGGCGACAGCGGTCCTTCTCAACGAGGATCCCTCCGTGCGGTAGGCTGACACGCGTTCGGGCCGCCGCAAGCCTCCCGTGGGAATCCACATGAAATCACTGGTCATTGCCACATCGAATCCGCACAAGGTCGAGGAGATCGGGGCCGTTCTCGGACAACTCGGGATCGAATGCCTGCCGCTCGGCGACGCTGGCGTCCCCGAGCCGAAGGAAGACGGCGCGACCTTCGAGGAGAACGCGCGCATCAAGGCGCGGGCCTACGCGAAGGCGCTCGGGCGCACGGTGCTCGCCGACGACTCGGGCCTCGAGGTCGACGCGCTCGGCGGGGCGCCGGGCGTCCATAGCGCGTACTACGCAGGCGTCGGCGCAACGCGCGCAGAGCGCGATGCCGCGAACAACGCGCGGCTGCTGCGCGAACTCGCAGGCGTGCCAGACGCGAAGCGCAGCGCGCGCTTCGTGTGCGTGCTCTGCATCGCGCGCCCCGACGGCACGATCCTCGCCGAGTCACGCGGAGCCTTCGAGGGCGTGATCGGCCACACGCCGCGCGGCACGAACGGCTTCGGCTACGACCCGCTGCTCGTCTTGCCCGACGGCCGCACGAGCGCGGAACTCTCGAGCGACGAGAAGAACGCGCGGAGCCACCGCGGCAACGCACTGCGGGCGCTGGTACCGAAGCTCGCGTGATTGAGCGCTCGCCGCTGCGGCGGCTCGCTTTGGTGCCTGGGGTGCGTCGCTGCGCGCCCACGACGACGGAGCGCAGCGAAGTCGGAGCGCTCGGCACCGGAGTCGCAGCATGTGCCGTGTGGCACTATCCCCTGCGAAGCAGGGGTAGTGGCGGCCGCGCACGCAGGCTGCGCGCCCAGCCTGCAGT
>JBIKWD010000271.1:0-3598 GCA_044356505.1 Phycisphaerales bacterium | reverse complement strand
GCCGATGACCGACCGCGACTTCTTCGGCAGCACCCAGAAGGGAAAGCCCTCGATCTTCGTCGCGTTCGAGAACAAGGAAGACAACTCGCTCGGCATGCCCATGCCCGCCGGCAAGATCCGCTGCTACAAGATGGACGACGCCGACGGCACGCTCGAGTTCATCGGCGAGGACATCATCGGCCACACGCCGCGCAACGAGACGGTGAAGGTGAAGCTCGGCCAGGCGTTCGATGTCGTCGGCGAGCGCACGCGCACCGACTTCACCGTCGACAACGCGGCGCGGCGCATGACCGAGACCTTCAAGATCGAGATCCGCAACCAGAAGGCCGCCAGCCAGAAGGTGCGCGTCGTCGAGCGGCAGTACCGCTGGACGAACTGGAAGATCACCTCCAACAACCAGCCGTTCACGAAGGTCGACTCGGACAACATCGCGTTCGATGTCGTGGTGAACGCCGAGGGCAAGGCGGAGATCGCCTACACCGTCACCTACACCTGGTGAGCGTCTGCGATCGCAAAGTCGCACGCGCTTCATCTTGACTCGACTCTGACGCGGGCGTGACGGTTCCTTGACCCGCGCGCATGAACCTCCTCGGCTCAACCGAGGAGGTTTTTCATGCTTCGCCCCGTCGCCGTCTCGACCCTGCTGCTCGCCTCGTCCGCCTTCGCAGGCGACCCGCACATCTCGCTCAGCCATCTCGCGAGCACGCCGCGCGCGGGCTACGACGTGGCGGGCGCGGAGATCGTCGCGTTTGATCCAGGTTCGAAGCGCGCGTTCGTCGTGAACGGCTTCACCAACGCGATCGATGTCTTCGATCTCGCGAACCCCGCCGCACCCGTGGCCGCCGGCAGCTTCTCGCTGCTTCCCTACGGCGGAGGCGTCCAGAGCGTCGCCGTCAAGAACGGCAAGGTCGCGTGCGCGGTGTCGGCGCCCGACAAGACGAACCCCGGCGTCGTCGTCTTCTTCGATCTCGACCTGAACCTCCTCGCGTCGGTCACGGTCGGCGCGCTGCCCGACATGGTGACCTTCACGCCGGATGGCACGAAGGCGATCACCGCGAACGAGGGCGAGCCTTCGAGCACCTATGCGGTCGACCCGGAAGGCTCGATCAGCATCATCGACGTGAGCGGCAAGAGGATCACGCAGGCCGATGTGACCACGCTCGGCTTCAACGGTCTCGCCGCAGGCGTCATCGATCCGTCGATCGTGGCCTTCGGCCCCGGCAGCCCGACGATCGGGCAGGACCTCGAGCCCGAGTATGTCGTGGTCTCGGCCGACTCGACGACTGCGTTCGTGTCGATGCAGGAGCACAGCGCCGTCGCGACCGTCGACCTCGCGACGAACACCATCCTCTCGGTGAAGCCCCTCGGCACCAAGAAGCACTACGCCGGCACGCCCGCTCTCACCACCGCCGTGCTCGGTGGACTGCCGTCGATCGGAACGACAGCGGCGGGTCAGGACATCCTCCTCGGCGGCCTCAGCGGTCTCTGGATCGACTCGGTCAACGCCTCGACCGGCGTCATCACCTTCTGGGCCAACACCGACCGTGGTCCGAACCTCGAACCCGTGAATGTCGACGGCGACGCGGCGCTCGAGCGTCCGTTCGCGCTCCCCGGCTTCCAGCCGCGCATCGCCACCTTCACCTACGACCCCGCGACGAACGCGGTCGCGCTCACCGGGCAGATCCTGCTCCGCAAGCCGGACGGCTCGCCGATGACGGGCCTCCCGAACATCCAGGGCGTGGCGCCCGGCCTTGCGAACACCGACGAGCAGCCCGTCGATCTCTTCGGCAACGCCATTCCGAACGACCCGCTCGGCGGCGACCTCGAGGGCCTTTGCCGCACGAGCGATGGCTCGATCTGGATGTGCGACGAGTACCGCCCCGCGCTCTACAAGTTCGATGCGACGGGTCTGATGCTTGCGCGGTTCGTGCCTGCCGGGGCGAACGCCTTCGGCGTGACGGTCGGCACAGAGGCCTTCCCCGCGGTCTACGCCCAGCGCCGCGACAACCGCGGCTTCGAGGCGATCGCCGTCTGGCAGGACAAGATCTACTGCTTCGTGCAGAGCCCGCTCGACAATCCCGATGTCGCGAACGACGCGAACTCGAAGTCGTCGCGCAACATCCGCATCGCGAAGTTCGACCCGACGACCAACAGCGTGACCGCCGAGTACGTCTACGTGCTCGAAGGCGGTGCGAGCGACAAGATCGGCGACGCGCACGCGTTCGGCCCGGGCAGGTTCCTCGTGGTCGAGCGCGACAGCGCCGTCGGCAGCAGCTCGCTCAAGAAGATCTTCGAGATCAACCTCGCGGGCGCGACCGACATCTCGACGCTTCCGCCCGCGATCGCGGGCCCCGGAGGCACGCTCGACAAGATGACGCCCGCGCAGCTCGCCGCCGCCGGCATCGTGCCCGTCGCGAAGACGGTGCACGTCGATCTCGCGGCGATCGGCTACGCGAACGGCATCGAGAAGGTCGAAGGGCTTGCGATCCGCGACCCGGGCACGATCTTCGTGCTGAACGACAACGACTTCCGCATGCCGCTTGGCTGGGACATCGCGACGGGCACCTTCGTGCCGAACGCAAGCGCACCCGCGCCGACCCTCGGCATGATCACCTTCTCCGGGAACGGCCTCGACCCGAGCGACCAGGACGGCGTGAACCGCATCCTCGGCTGGCCGGTCGAGGGCACCTACCAGCCCGACGGCATGGCGCTCTTCACCGCGGGTGGACAGAGCTATCTCGTCACCGCGAACGAAGGCGACTCACGCGAGTGGGGCACCTTCGTCGACCTGACCACCGTCGGCAACGCCTCGGTGACGCTCGACCCGAACGTGTTTCGCGGCGCGGCGTGGCTCAAGAACAACGCGCGTCTCGGACGCCTGCAGGTGCGCAAGGACCTTGGCGACCTCGACGGCGACGGCGACTGGGACCGCGTCGTTCCGATCGGCGGCCGCGGCATCACCATCTGGAACTCCGCGATCGAGAGGGTGTGGGACTCGGGCGACTTCTTCGAGCAGCACACGGCTTCGCTCTACCCGTCGAACTTCAACGCGAGCAACACCAACAACACCCGCGACAACCGCAGCCGCGCGAAGGGGCCCGAGCCCGAGGGCGTGGCGGTCGGCACCATCAACGGCAAGCAGTACGCCTTCGCGATCTGCGAGCGCGTCGGCGGCATCTTCGCCTACCGCATCGACAGCCCGAGCGCCCCGGTGTTCCAGGGCTACATCAACACGCGCAACTTCTCCTTCGCGACAGGCGTGGCGGGGTCAGGCGACCTCGGTCCCGAGGGCATCACCTTCATCTCCGCGGCGGATTCGCCGAATGGCAAGGCGATGCTGCTCGTTGCTCACGAGATCAGCGGAACGCTCGCGATCTACGAGGTGAACGCGATCTGCGACGGCGCCGGCGACATCAACGCCGACTGCATCGTCGATGCAAACGACCTCGGCGCGCTGCTCGCCGCATGGGGCCCGTGCGCGGCGCCGTGCGCGGCCGACCTCAACGGCGACGGATCCGTCAGCGCCGACGATCTCGCGATCGTGCTCGCGAACTGGGGCACCTGAGTCGGCGTGAGCGGATTGATGTGAGAGTCCGAA
>JBIKWD010000270.1:0-3603 GCA_044356505.1 Phycisphaerales bacterium | reverse complement strand
GGGATTTGAACCCGCGAGCGAAGCGAGCCCAATCCCACCGAGGCCGAACGGAAACGCCCTGCCGCAAGGCAGGGCGTTGGAGAGAGGTCGCGGTGGGATTTGAACCCACGAATCACGGATTTGCAATCCGTTCCCTTAGGCCACTTGGGTACGCGACCGTGAAGTTGTCAGGGGAACATATTCGCACCAACTCGCGCGTGCGTCAACGCAAATCCCAGTCGAATCCGACCCTGCAACTCGGACCACACCGCACAGGGCGACCCGCGCGGGGGGCCGCGCGCTCGGCTACGCTCCGCCATTGACGGGCTCCGAGCAAAACCGCCGAAAGACCCTCCATGACGCGCAGTTCGACCACATCGCTTGCCCTCGCTGCGGCCGCCACGGCGCTTGCGGTCCCGCTCGCCGTGGCCTCGGGTCAGACCGGCACCCCAGGGGCGACCGACGTCGGCGGCGCACGCCCATCGATGTCGCCACCCTCCGCAACGCCCGGAACGCGCGGCCCGTCGGGCGCCGCTCCCCCGACCGCCGACCTCATCGGCTACCGCCTGCCGCTCCTCCGCGAAGGCAGCGTCATCTCCCGCGTCGTCGGCGACCTGACGCTTGACCCCGACGAGCAGCACTGGATCTTCCGCCCGATCCAGCCCGAGTCCGGCAATCTCCGACGCGAGTTCCTGCTGCTTCCCTCTCCGACGCTCGAGGACATGCTCCGCACGCGGAACCTGTCGCCCTCGCCGCTCGAGTACGAGCTCACCGGCCGCGTCTACATCTACAAGGGCCGCAACTACCTGTTCGCCGAGCTTGCGCCCCCGATCGTCCGCTTCGACACGCGTCCGAGCCAGACACCGTCGCCCGATGTGAAGCCGCAGACGGCCCCGAACGGCGAGTCGAAGTTCGTGCCGCCCCCGCCGACGCCCGCGCGCCGCGACCCGAGCATCGGCAAGGACGACGACGCGACGGTCGAGGCCATCGAGCGCCGGCTCGAGGAGCGCGTGGGCCGCACGCCGATCGGACGGGTGGCGGATGCGTCCGCCGACGACTCCGCTGACCGGATCGTCGACGAGAAGTCGGTCGATTTCGCCGCGGGGACGCGACTCGTCCTTCGCAGCGGACGGTTGATGCGCGACCCGATCGCCGGTTCGTGGAGGTTCGTCCCCGAGCAGGTCAGCGGACGCGGCGACGCGGCGCTCGAGATCCTTCCGTGCCTGCTCCTCGAGCGGCTCGAACTCATCACCCGCGAGTCCGACTCGCCGCCGACCGTGCTGCTCTCAGGCCAGGTCGTCCTCTACAACGACCAGGCCTACCTGATGCCGACAAGCTTCCGCCGCTCCCGTGAGGGACGCGGGCTCGGTCGCTGACGATTCTCAGGCGTTCAGCCCGTCCACGCGCTCAGCATGATCGCAAGGTCCGACGCGCCGACCGATCCATTGCCGTCGAGATCGCCGCTGCCGCCCTTCTGGCCCCACTGGCCAAGGAGGTCGGCGAGGTCCGCCGCGTTCACAGCGCCGTCGCCGTTGAGGTCGGCGGGGTCACCTGCCGGGGCAGGCCCCAGCGCGCCATCGGCACCGATGCGCGCGGCGAACACGTCGCTCGCGCCCGTCGAGACGCCGCCCTGCCATGCGAGGACGCAACCGTCGTCCGTCGCCGGCGCCGACGCCAGCCGATACTTCACGCCCGGGTTGACCGCGACGTTGGCCGACCACTCGACGACGCCCGCTCCCGAGACGCGCTTGCATCGGAGGTTGTCGAGCACGGCGCTCGGCGAATCGGCGTAGAAGCACACGACGGCATCGCCCACGCGGCCCGCGGTCGCCCACGTGCGCGAGTACGTCGACGACATCGGCTCGATCGCGGCGCCGTTGTTGCCCCACTGCCGCGTGCCCTGCGCGAAGCACTGGCCGAACACGCCGTAGATCGAGGTGTTCGGCGTCTGCTGCGACCAGAAGACGTAGAGGCGGTTGTCGGCGCCGAGCACCATCGACGGCGAGACGCGGTTGTCGGTCGTGGTCGAGGTGACCGCGACGCCGTTCACGCCCCACTGGACTGCGCCCGACGCGTCGACGCGCTGCGCGAAGCTCTGGAGCGGGCTCGTCGCGTACCAGCAGAAGTACGCGCCGCCCGCGCCGTCGGGGATGAAGCTCGGGAAGCTGCCGAACTGGAGCGATCCGGTCGTGAACACCTGGGTTCCGATCGCGGCCCACGGACGCGTGCCGTCGGCGTTGATGCGGTGGGCCCGCAGCACCTTCGCGCCCGTGAAGGTGGTGTAGCGCACGCACGAGACGATGACGGCGCCGTCGACCGACGGCTGGATGTCGGCGGGGATCTGCGTGGCGCCGGTCTCGGTGATGGTGATCGGCGGGTTGAAGGTCGGCGCGCCCGTGGCCGCGTCGAAGCGCTGGATGCGCGGCGTCGCGTTGAGCGCGTGCGCGACCCACACCGCGCCGTCGCTTGCCACGGTGACGCGGCCGACGTTGACGCCCGACAGCGCCGTGACGATCTGCGACCAGCGGGTGTTGCCTGAAGAGTCGAGCGACTTCACGCGGATCGCGGCTGTGTTCAGGCTCGGATGGTCGTAGGCGACGTAGACGTTGCCCGCTGCGTCGCTCGCGAGGCCGTAGTCGGTCGTCGACGTCTGCGTGCGGTCCTCGACCACGACCGGCGCCGCCCAGACGGCGTTTCCGTTCTTGTCGAGGCGCGTCACCATCACGTCGTAGCCGCTCCCGGAGAGGAAGCTGACGTAGTGGCCTCCGCCTGGCGCGGCGGCGAACTTGGGCTGGACGTCGTCGCTGCCGGTCGCCTGGACGGCGAGGGGCGCCTTGGCGTTGACCGCGTACTGGGCGAAGGCGGGACTTCCGATGGCCGCGAGCGCGGCGAGTGCGAACAGGGAGAGACGACCGAGGGGCTTTCGCAACTGCATCGCTGCAGCATGACGGCCCGCGGGCACGCCGCCAAGGTGTCGGCGGACCATCGGCAGGAAACAGGTCGGATTCTGCTTGGCCGTGCGGCTCTCGGACGCGACAATCCCGACCGAACTGCGTTTCGAAGGAATCGAACGTCGGCGGGCCGCTTCATTCTGCGGCCGCGCGCGGCCTCGGCCGTGCCGAGCACCTCACGCGAACCCACAAGCTTCTGGAGCGCACGATGCAGAGCCGTCCGTCCGTCCGTCGTCTGCGGTTCACCTCCGCCTGCGTGTCGATCAGTTTCATCGCCGCGCTCGCCGCAGGCTCGCCTGCATGGTCGGACGACGGGTTGAAGCCAGGGCGCGGGGAGCCGAAGTCGCAGCCCACAGCCCAACCCGCGCCGCGGGCGGCGCCGCAACCACCGATGCAGGCGCCTCCGCAGCCGCGCGACGTCGCGCGGCCCGCCGCTCCGCCCGCCCCGAAGCCCCGTGTCGAGCCGCCGGCACCGAAGCCGCGTGACGTCGCGCCGCCCGTCGCAAAGCCCCGCGTCGAACCGCCCCCGTCGAAGCCCCGCGACATCGCGCCGCCCGTCGCAAAGCCCCGCGTCGAACCGCCCCCGTCGAAGCCGCGCGACGTCGCGCCGCCCGTCGCAAAGCCCCGCGTCGAACCGCCCCCGTCGAAGCCCCGCGACATCGCGCCGCCCGTC
>JBIKWD010000091.1:0-12540 GCA_044356505.1 Phycisphaerales bacterium | reverse complement strand
TGCGCTCGAAGTCGGTGCGCTCGAGGAGGTAGCGCACGGCGGCGTTGTAGCTGTTGATGTCGCCGGAGCCCTTCGGCACGCGCCCTTCGGCCGAGCGCCCGGAGCGCACTTCGAGCGGGCGCACGTTCGCGACCTCGACCGGCCGCGTGGCGCGCAGGCCGAGCTGGCGCGCGGGCGGCTCGTCGTTCTGCTGGCGAGGAGAAGACGCGGCGAGCGCGCGTCGGGCCGACTCGGGGATCGACTGCGCGTTCGCGGCCGAAGCCGAAGACGTCGCCGCCTTCGCGGGGACCACCTTGGGTTCGACCGCCGCCGACGGCTTCGCGACTGCCTTGGACGCCGGGTTCGAGGCCGGCCTCGCGACCGGCTTGACCGCAGCGCTCGCGACGGGCTTCTGCACGGACTTCTCCACGGACTTCTCCACGGACTTCTCCACGTGCTTCTGCACGGACTTCTCCACGTGCTTCTGCACGGACTTCGCGGCCGGCGCGGGGGACGGCTGCACGGCCGGCTTCTTGTTGCCGCCCTTCGCGGATGCGGTGCCGGCCTCCTGCTGCGTCACCTTGCCGACCTTGATGGTGCCGCGCGGCTCGATCTTCGGAAGACGGGATGGCGTCCGTGCGGAAACGACCGCATCGGACGCGCGCGGTGCGCCGCCCGACGACCTTTCGGAGCCACCCTGCGTGTTTCCAACCACCGACTTGCGAACCTTCGAATCAGATGCGGGAGAACCAGAAACGCTGCGCTTTCCGCGCGCGGATGAGCCCTTTGCCATAGATCGGCAAGGATAGCGGAACACGGATTCCGAAGCAAATCTTCGCATCTAAGTCCATTTCTCATATGGACTTGCGTTTGCATGCTCGGGCGCTCTCGGGATCGATGGCGTCGCCGTGACCAATCGTCGCGCCCGTGGGTACCTTTCCGAGATGAATCCTCCCGAACGAAAGCAGACGCTCGCCCTCGAGAGCTGGCGCGCGCTCCGCATCCTCAGCGAGTTCGTCGACGGCGTCGAGACGATGTCGCGCTACCCGGCGGGCGTCGCGGTCTTCGGCTCCGCGCGGTTGAAGCCCGAGCATCCGTCGTACCAGCAGGCGGAGCAGTGCGGGCGCATGCTCGCGGAGAAGGGCTTCACCGTCATCACCGGCGGCGGCCCCGGCATCATGGAGGCGGCCAACAAGGGCGCGAAGCTGGCCGGCGGCACCAGCGTCGGGCTCAACATCGTGCTTCCGATGGAGCAGCGGCCGAATCCGTACCAGACGGTCGACATCGAGTTCCGCTACTTCTTCGTGCGCAAGGTGATGTTCGTCAAGTATGCGCGCGGGTTCATCATCTTCCCGGGCGGCTTCGGCACGATGGACGAGCTGTTCGAGGCGCTCACGCTGATCCAGACGCTGAAGATCGTGCCGTTCCCGGTCGTGCTCGTCGGCAAGGAGTTCTGGACGGGACTCCTCGAATGGATGCGGAAGACGCTGCTCGAGCAGTACGCCGCGATCAGTCCCGGCGACTTCGACATCTTCACCGTCACCGACAGCGTCGAAGAAGCCGTGCGCATCGTGTGGGAGGCGCACATCGGCCAGCGTGTCGTGGCGCCCACGCTGCCGCGCTTCGCGACCGACGAAGAGGAGCGCGTCTCCGGCGACGGCACCCGCGGCGGACCGCGGCATCGCCGCCGCGGCGGCGACGCGTGGCACGAAAGCGCGATCTGACGCGCGTTGCCCCGCATGAGGACGCCCGAAGACCTTCCGATCCAGCGCGTGCGCGATGCTGTCCGCGCCGCGGTTTCCGCGCGGAACCGTCTCGTCGTGGTCGCGCCGACCGGCTCGGGCAAGAGCACGCAGCTGCCGAAGTTCCTCCTGGATTGCCCCGGGGTTTCAGGCGATGTCGTGGTGCTCGAGCCGCGGCGGCTTGCGGCGCGCATGCTTGCGGCGCGCGTGGCGGCGGAGCTCGGCGACGAGCTCGGCGGGCTCGTGGGATACGAGACTCGGCACGACCGGCGCGTCTCGGAGAAGACGCGCATTCGTTTCGTCACCGATGGACTGTTCGTCCGACAGATGCAGCGCGACCCCGGGCTCGCGCGCGTCGGCGCCGTCATCCTCGACGAGTTCCATGAACGCTCGGTCGCGGTCGACGTCGCGCTCGGGCTTGTGAAGCTGGCGCAGGAGTCGCGGCGCAAGGACCTTCGCATGGTCGTGACGAGCGCCACGCTCGAGGCGAAGCGGCTCGAGGGGTTCCTTGCGTGCGAGACGATCCTCGCCGAGGGGCGGTCCCATCCGGTCGCGATCGAGCATCTCGCGCGGCCGTCGCGCGATGCGGCGTGGGACCTCGCGGGCGCGGCGATCGAACGCGTGCTGGACGCGTATGCGCGCGGCGAGGCGGATGATCCCGGCCACTTCCTCGTGTTCATGCCGGGCGCGTACGAGATCATGCGCACGTGCGAGAAGGCGAGGATCGCGCTCGCACGGACGGGCGTCGCGGCCGAGGTGCTGCCGCTGCATGGCGCGCTGCCGCCCGAGGAACAGGACCGTGCGGTGAGCGCGGTCGATCCGGCGAAGCGGCGGCGCATCATCGTGTCGACGAACGTCGCGGAGACAAGCCTCACGATCGACGGCGTGCGCACGGTGATCGACTCCGGGCTTGCGCGCATCCACCGCTACGACCCGCTTCGCGGACTCGACACGCTGCGCGTCGAGCCGGTGTCGAAGGCGAGCGCCGAACAGCGCGCGGGCCGCGCGGGTCGCACGGCGCCGGGGCGCGCGATCCGGCTGTGGAGCGTCGCCGAACACGAGCGGCGCGACGCGCACACGGTGGCGGAGGTCGCGCGCATCGACCTCGCGAGCGCGATGCTCGAGACGATGTCGCTCGGGGTCGATGATTTCGCGCGGTTTCCGTGGCTCGACGCGCCCGACGCCACGCGCATCGATGAAGCGACGAAGACGCTGGCGACGCTCGGCGCGCTCGGCGAAGGCGGACGCGGGCTGACCGAGACGGGCCGCGCGATGGCGCGCGTGCCGGCGCATCCGCGGCTGGCGCGGGCGCTCGTCGAGGCGGCGCGTCTTGGTTGTGCGCGGCGCGTCGCGCGCATCGCCGCGGCGCTCAGCGACCGTGACCCGGCGGAAGGCGTCGGCGCGAACGCGCTGCTCTCGCTTCTCGAGAAGGGCGATCCGCCGAGCGACGCGCTCGTGCGGGAAAGGCTCGTGGCGGCGGCCGAGGGTCGCGCGCTCCCTGCCTCGGCCGATCGCCTCGCATGCCGCGAGGCGGTGCTCGTCGCCGACCAGCTTTCACGAAGCGTGAAGGAGTCGGGAACCGACGCATCGAATGCGGCGGTCGATGCGGCGCTCGTCGCGGGATTCGTCGACCGAATCGCGTACAAGCTCGAGCGCGAACGGCCGCACTGCGCGCTCGCGGGCAGACGGCGCGTCGAGCTGTCGAAGGAGTCGCTCGTCCACGAGGCGGGCTTCGCGGTGGCGCTCGAGGTGCGCGAGTCGGGCCCGGACCACGACAGGCTCGTCTCCATTCCCGTCGCGCATCCCGTGCCGCGCGGGGTTGTCGAGCGCGCGTTGCCCGCAGCGTTCAGCGCCGTCACCGCGACGGCGTGGAACAAGGAGCTGCGCGCGGTCGAGGTCGCCGACGAAGAGCGCTTCCTCGACACGCCCATCGCGCGCAAGGCACGCCCCGCGAAGCCGTCGCCCGAGGTCGAACGCGAGCTGGTGGCGCGCATCAAGTCGGGCGAGATCAGGCTCGAGGGCTGGGACGAGCACTGCGAGCCGTGGATCGCGCGCGTCCGCTGCGTCGCGGCGTGGTTCCCGGAGCGCAACCTGCTTGCGTACTCGGAGGAGGACCTCGACATCATCCGCACCGAGATCGCGTCCGGCTGCGTGCGCGCACGCGAGGTCGAGGCGAAGTCCGCGATCGACGCGGTGCGCAGCGCGCTGTCGTGGGACGAGATCCAGTTCGTCGAGAAGATGGCGCCCGCCGCGCTCGCGCTGCCGCGCGGGTACCGCATGAAGCTCGAGTACGCGGTCGGCGCGCCGCCACGCGGGCGCGCGAAGATCCAGGACTTCTACGGCCTCGACGAGACGCCGAAGGTCGCAGGCGGCCGCGTGGGAATCGTGGTCGAGATCCTCGGACCGAACTTCCGGCCGCTGCAGGTGACGCAGGACCTCGCCAACTTCTGGCGCGTTCTGTACCCCGAGATGCGCAACGAACTGCGCCGCCGCTACCCGCGCCACGAGTGGCGCTGAGCCGAACGGCTGCACGGCACGTGCCAGTCAGTGCCAGGCACTGCGCGGCACGTGCCGTGCAGCGGTCGGCTTGGTGCGCGTATCGCGACAGGCGGCCGCCTCGGCAGCCGCCGCTCCCCTCCTCGCTTGTGTCGCCAGTGGCGGCTGCCGCAGCGGCTGCCGTTCCAAATGCGCCTCACCCTCCGAAGCGCTTCCGCACGTCGCCGAGGAACCGCACGATCTGACCCTGCTCCTTCGGGCTCGACGCCTTCTCGACATCGCTCGCCCAGAAGTCGAGGAAGCGCATCGCGCCATCCTCGGTCAGGCTCGGCATCCGGTCCGGAGAACGGTTCGCGGCGCGTTCGCGCCCGCGCTCGCCTTGCTCCTTCATGTCCTTCAGCCGCTCGTCGTCGGGCTTGTCGCTCTCCTCGCCGGTCGCGATGCGCTCGCCCGTCTTGAGCCACTTCACCATCCAGTCGTCGATGAACTTGCCGCGCTCGCTCTCGGGAAGGCTGAAGTAGTCGTTGGCGCCCTGCGCGAGGATGTCCTTCGCGAGCAGCCGCGCGTTCTGGGTCGCCTGCTCGCGGGCAGGACCCGCGAGACCCGCGAGGAACGCCGCCATGGTGGCGCTGTCCGACTGGCTCATGCCGCGGAAGCGGTCGGCGAGGTCGCGGAGGAAGCGGATCCGCTCCTCGACCGGCAGCTGCGAGAAGTCGTCGAGCGCGAAGTACCCGAGCACGTCGTCGACGGGCGAATCGAAGATCGACGGCGGTGGACGGAAACGCACCTCGATCCACCAGTAGACGCCGTAGCCCGCAAGCGCCGCGAGCGCGAGGCCTCCGATCGCGCCGAAGACCTGCCGGCGCCTGTGCTCCCACGCCTCGCGCAGCACGTCGTCGGCGCGGTCTCGGAGTTCGGTGATGTTCTCGAGGATCGACATGGTTGGTCCTTGCGGTTGAAGTCGGCCGTCGTCACCCGCGCTGCGGGTCAATCCTCCGCCACATCGCCCTCTTCACGCAGGATTCCCACGCTTCCGTCGATGTAGACGGCGTTCCGCGGAACGCGGGCGCCGCTCTTGTGCCGGTCCTGGCTGTCGATCACGAGGGCGAACGCCCGCGGATTGAGGTCGTAGAGCGCGCCGACGAGCTTCGCCTCCGCATCGCGCCGCTGCCGTTCGCGCATGCGTTCGGTCAGGCCCGGCATGTTCATCGACGCCGCCATCATGGTCCCGACCTGGATCTGGACCTGCGGCGAGTAGCGCAGGAGCCCCGGCAGGTAGAAGTAGCTCGTCCCCGCCGCAAGCGAGCCGTCCTCGTCCGCGTCGGCCGGGCAGTACCAGCACTTGCAGTCCTTCTCGAGGACGTTCTCGAGGACCTCGACCAGTCCGCCGACGGGACCCTCGGGCGTCGAAGCCGGAAGGAAGTCGCACATCGGCAGCCTGCCCTTGATCGACGCGCGGTAGATCTCGATCGCGCCGTGCAGCTGCCGCAGGTTGCTCTGGCACGCCACCGAGTCGGCCTCGCGGCGGACCCCCGAGATGGTGGGAACGATGATGCCGACGAGGATGGTGATGACGCCGATGACGGCGAGCATCTCGACCAGCGTGAAGCCCCGCGCGAGGCAGCGCGGCGGCGACGGGCGCGAACGGTTGGCGGAGACGGAATCCATCGGGGACCTGCGGGGAGCCTGTCTATCGACCATCCTTGGCGCGGATGCACAGATGCTACGGGGACGCACCGCGTTTCACCAACGGCCGGACCGCGCGCAGGCTCAGTTCGAACCGAAATCCCGCCTCGGATGCGGGCCGGTGGCGCGGAAACCGCTCTTCGTCGCCTTCGCGCCCGTCTTTCAGCCCGCGAACATCGCCTCGACGAACGCCTCGGGGTCGAACGGCTGGACGTCCTCGGGCCGCTCCCCGACCCCGACGAGCTTGACCGGAACGTCGAGTTCCTCGCGGATCGCGACCACGATTCCCCCGCGCGCGGTCCCGTCGAGCTTCGCGAGGAAGATTCCCGTCACGCCCGCGGCCGCCGCGAAGAGCCGCGCCTGCTGCACCGCGTTCTGCCCGCTCGTCGCGTCGAGGACCAGCAGCACCTCGTGCGGCGCGCCCGGGATCTTCTTCGCGAGCACGTTGCGGATCTTGGTCAGCTCGCGCATCAGGTTGTCCTGCGTGTGCAGCCGCCCCGCGGTATCGACGAGCAGCACATCGCTGCCACGCGCCAGCGCCGCGTCCGCCGCGTCGTACGCGACCGCCGCCGGGTCGGCGCCCGCCTTCCCCTTCACGATGTCGATCCCGAGCCGGTTGCTCCACTCCGTCAGCTGCGCGACCGCGCCCGCGCGGAACGTGTCGGCGGCCGCCAGCAGCACGCTGCGACCCTCGTCCTTCAGGCTCTTCGCGATCTTCGCGACGCTCGTCGTCTTGCCGACGCCGTTCACGCCGACGACGAGCACCACCGTCGGCTTCGAAGCCGACGTCGCGATCGCGCGCGACTGCGCCGGCCACCGCACCTTCAGGCTCGCCTTCAGGTACTCGAGCGCGTCCTCGCCGCGCGCCACGCGCCCCGAGCGGAACTCCTCGCGCAGCCCGGCGGAAAGCTCGCGCGCCGCCTTCACGCCGACATCCGCCGCGATCAGCCGCGACTCGATCTCGTCGATCAGCTCGTTGCTCAGCGTGCGGCCAAGCAGAAGCGACCGCAGCTGTCCGCCGATCGCCTCGGCGGTCTTCTGCAGTCCCTTCTTGATCGCCGCGAACGCCGAGCGGAACAGGCTCATGCGCCGCTCTCCGCGGCGCCCGACTTCGCGACGCGGTCGAGCACCGCGTTCACGAACGCGCCTGATTTCTCGGTCGAGAACGTCTTCGCCAGCTCGACCGACTCGTCGATCGCGACCGCGACCGGGTCGCCGGCGTGCGTGAACCCGTACCAGCCGAGACGCAGCGCATTGCGGTCGATCACCGGCTGCCGGTGCACCGGCCAGTCGGCCGTGAACGGACGCACGGCCTTGTCGGCGTCGTTGCGGAACTCCCAGACGAGGGACGCGAGCGACAGCCCGGCGTCGATCTCGGCCGCGCGCTCCGCCTGCCGCTCGGGGTCGCGCGCCTCGACGCGCGCGGTCGCCGTCGAGAGGTCCGCGCCCTCGCCGTCGTCGCCAAGTTCATCGACGCTCTCGAGCGCCGCACGCACCGCCCCGAGGTCGCCCGCAAGCCCGGAGTCGAACTGATAGAGCGCCAGCAGCGCATAGCGCCGGTCGGGACGGATGAAACGCTTGCGACCGCTCATGCCGGCCTCCCGAGCGGAAGCCGCCCGATCCGCCGAACGGCCTGCGCCGCGATGACGGCCGCATGCATGGCCTCCTCGCCCTTGTTGCCCTTGGCGCCGCCGGCGCGCGCCGCGGCCTGTTCGTGGGTCTGGCAGGTCAGGACGCCGAACGCGACGGGCTTTCCGCTGCGCGCGGCGATGTCCGCCAGGCCGTTCGCCACCGCCTCGCAGATGTAGCGGTCGTGCGTCGTCTCCCCGGTGAGCACGCACCCGAGGCACACGACCGCGTCGATGTCGGCGCGGGCCGCGAGCGCGTGGGCGATCGCCACGAGTTCGAACGACCCCGGCGCGTCGACCAGGAGGAGGTCGTCGTCGCCGCCCCCCGCCTCGAGGAAGGCGTTGCGCGCGCCCTGGTGAAGCTGGCCGGTCACCTCGCTGTGGTAGCGGCTGGTCACGATCCCCACGCGGAGTCCGCGGGCGTCGGTGGCGAGTGGAACGGCGGTATGCATGGGGCGGCAATGGTACGCGCCCCTGCGGCGCACGGGGAAGACGGCTCTTCGCCCCGGCCGACCGATACCATGCGGCTCCATGGCCAAGCTTGTCCGAAGGATCATCGCCGCCGCGGAAGTCTCGCGGCTTCCCGTGGCGTTCGGCGCGGTCGCCAACGTCTGGCTGATGGTGCTCCTGGCGCGCACCGAGGCCGGCGGCGCGGCGGAGGGCGCCGCGACGGACTCTGCGAAGCTGATCGGCGCGCTGCCCGGGGTCCTCGCGATGGTCGCGGCGGCGGCGTTCGCGGTCGGGTTCATGGCGTTCGGCGCGGCCCTCAACGACGTCCTCGACGCGAAGCACGACCGCGCCTTCGCCCCCGACCGCCCGATTCCGTCCGGCTCGCTTTCGACGCGCCGCACCTTCCACATCGCATTCGCGGCGCTCGCGGTCGGCGTCCTCGGCGCGATCCCGTTCGGCATCGTCGCGATCGGAGGCGCGCTGGCGCTCGCCGCGGCGGTGCTCGCCTACGACGCCTTCGCCAAGCACGTTCCTGCGCTCGGCCTCGTGCTGGCGGGGCTTGCGACCGCGCTCTCGATGGTGGCGCTCTGCCCCGACACGCCTTCGCTCGTGCCGGTATGGCTCGCGATGAGCCAGACGATGGGCGTCGGCCTCGCCGCCTACCTGCTCGCCGACAAGCGCCCGAAGCTCACGCGCCGCGCCGTGGCGCTCGGTGCGTTCGGCTGGCTGTTCTGGACCGCGCTTCTCGCCTTCCTCGCGACCGAACGGAACGGAGGCTCGCTCGTCCCGGACTGGTACGACCGCCCGATGCTCGCGGCGCCTGCGGTCGCCGTCGTGCTCTGCGCACTGTTCGCGATGTGGAAGCTCCGCCACGCGCGCGGCGCACGGGCGAGCGAGAAGCTCCTCCGCTACGGAAGCCTCTGGAAGGCGATCGTCGCCGCAAGCTGGCTCGTGGTGGTCGGCCGCCACGCGGAGGCGGCCTGGGTCGCCGGCATCGCGGTCGGCCTCGCCGTCGTCTTCGCGGTTGTTCGCGAGGCCGGGCCGCAGATCGCGTCACCCGTCGGCTGGCGCTCGTAGGTTTCGTCTGACGGTTCGCCGGGCGGGGATCCGCGCGGCTTCCCCCCTCCGGTGCCCGCCCTGCGCAACGCCGCTTCGGTATCCTGCGCCGAGTGCCCGACTCACCGCTCCGACGAAACGGCGTGCTCCTTCTGGCGACGACCTCGCTGGTCGCGGCGGTGGTCATGGCGCCCGAGTGCCGCGCGCAGCCGGAGTCCCCGCAGCCGCGCACCGCAGGCGACGCGCGCCGCGCGATCGACGGAACCACGCTCGGCGGATTCGTGCTGCCGACAAAGCCGATCGCAAGCGGCTGCACCCTGTCGGCGACGCGCGTCTGGAAGTGGAAGAACGACGACACGCAGCGGCTCTACCTCGACGGAGACGTGCGGGTCTCGCTCGGCGGCTACTCCTTCAGCGCCAGGCGCGCGACCGTCTGGATCAACCGCCTTCCGCTCGAGTCGGGCGCCGCGACGCAGGTCGCGATCTGGTTCGAGCGCGCCGACGAGCCCACGCGCCGCGCGGGCCTCGGCGCGAGCGGACGCGATCTCCTCGTCACGTCGAGCTATCTCGGCGACACCACGCTCACCTCGGTCCTCGCCGAGGACGGCGCCCCCGACAACCGCGGATTCGTGGCGGCGGGAGAGGCGCGGCTCGCCCGCTATCTCCAGACGCTGACCCGCGACATCGCCGAAGGCACCCAGCCGCTTTCGCTCCGCCCGGTGGTCGACCTGCGCACCGTTCCCGAAGAACGCGCTCCGCAGCCCGGCGAGAGCCTCGCGGAAGCCGTCGCCGCCGCGACGCCGCTTCCCGACAGCATCGCGCTCGCGAGCCCGGCCGGAACGGGGCTTCCGATCTTCAGGCCGGAGGGCACGGTCTCGTTCTCGGCCGACTCGATCGTGATCGACGAGAAGCAGGACCGCGTCGCGGTGCAGGGCATGGTCGAGCTCGAGTACCTCTCGGCCTCGGGCGGCGCCGAGCGCAACCTGCAGCTCTCCGCCGAGCGGGGCGTGATCTTCCTCGTTCCGGGCGCGATCGCCGGCCTCCGCACCGGCGTGCGCAGCCTCGATGCCGCCGCGATCGAGGGCATCTACCTCGAAGGCGCCGTCCATGCGTCGGACGGCGACTACGCCGTGCGCGGATCGCAGGTCTACTACGACCTCGTCGCGAACCGCGCCGTCATGGTCGATGCCGTCCTGCGCACCTACGACCGCAGGCGGCGCGACCTGCCGATCTACACGCGCGCAGCCGAACTCCGGCAGGTCGCGGCCGACCAGTGGACCGCCGACCGCGCGTCCGTCTCGACAAGCGAGTTCTTCACGCCGCACCTCTCGATCGGCGTCGACCGCGTCACCGTCACCCAGCGGCCGCCCGACCTCGACGCGGGCGAACCGGGCGGGGTCTACGTGAGCGCGCAAGGCGCGGGCATCGAGGTCGGCGGCACGCGGCTCGTTCCCCTGCCCGGATACGAGGGACGCGTCGACCGCATCCCGATCCGCTCGATCGACCTCGGCTACGAGGAGTACCGCGGCGTCGAGCTCGGAACCGAGTGGGACCTGATGGCGCTCTTCGGCGCGGAACCCGTCGCGGGCCTCGACGCCGAGCTCTCGGTCGACGCCTTCACCGACCGCGGCGCGGCGATCGGCACCACCTTCTCGCTCAGCCAGTCGCTCGGCAACGGCGTGATCGACCTCTACGGCCTCTACGACACGGGGGGCTCCGACCAGGTCAGCGCGGGCGGACTCGTGCCGATCGACGCGGGTTTCCGCGGCATCGTCGATGCGGCGTGGCAGTCGGCGCTGTCGAGCACGTTCAACCTGCAGACCCAGTTCTCCTACATCTCCGACGAGACGTTCGTGAGCGCGTGGCGCCAGCGCGAGTTCGACAACCGCCGCGAGTTCGAGACGAGCGCCTACCTCAACGGCGTCAGCGACAACACGTCGTTCTCCGTGCTCGCCAAGTACGACCTCAACGACTTCATCTCGAACTCGTACCTGCTCGCAAGCCGCGGATACGTCGTCGACAAGCTGCCCGAGATCTCCTACCGCCGCTACGGCGACAACATGTTCGACGGCGTGACGTGGACGCAGCAGTGGTCGGCCAACATGATGTCGCTGCGCCCGACGACCGGCACGCCCGCCCAGCTCGGCGTGCCGATCGGCGCATGGGGCGGCGCGATCGCGGCGGGCCAGTCGATCGACGGCGCGTACGAAGCCGCCGGCTACAGCGACAACCTCGTCTCGCGCCTCGACACGCGCCACGAGGTCAGCGTGCCGCTGTCAAGCGACTGGGTCACGGTCACCCCGTTCGCGACCGGCCAGGCGACCGGCTACCTGCTCGACGAGTTCGAGCAGTACACCGCCGGCGTCGACAACCTCCGCTTCCAGGCCGGCGGCGGCGTGCGCGGTTCGATGCGCTTCGTGCGCGTCGACGACACCGTGCAGAGCCGGCTCCTCGACCTGAACCGCATGCGCCACATCGTCGAGCCGTACGGAACCGCCTGGGCGGGCTGGGACTCGAACGAGGAGGGCGCGCTTCCGATCTACGACCAGGACTACGAAGGCGCGACCGGCGGCGCAGCCGTCAACCTCGGCGTGCGCAACACATTCCAGACCCAGCGCGGCGGCTCGGGCGCGTGGCAGTCGGTCGACTGGCTCAAGCTCGACCTCGGGCTCGTCATGAACGACGGCGCGAGCGACTTCACGCCGCAGCCCGTGAATCCTCTCGATCCGAACTCGAGCCTGCGATGGACGCAGTCGCCGATGCCGGCGTTCTACACCTTCCGCCCCGAACTCTCGCAGTGGGGAAGCCACGGCTACGGCGCGATGGTGTGGCAGCTCTCCGACTCGCTCACGCTCGGCGGAACGATGAACTACCTGTTCGACGACCAGGTGTTCGTCACCGACGCCGACAGCGTGCTGCCGAACCTCGCGCGCGGCTCGCTCGGCATCGAGATGCGGCACAACCCGGTCGCCAGCACCTACATCGAGTACCGCTATCTCGCGCCGACCGACTCCGAGCTGCTGCAGGCGGGCTTCCTCTACCGCGCGGGCAAGCGCTACATGATCGCGTTCAGCCCGCAGTACGACCTGCAGGCCGGGGATTTCCGCGCGGTCTCGGGCTCGATCACGCGCACCTTCCCCGACTTCGACCTGAACGCGAACGCGGGCTACGACCTCATCGAGGACAACACCTTCGTGGGCCTGTCGCTGTCGATCCCCGCGGGATCGCGCTCGAGCATGCGGAACTTCGGCGCGTACACGCCGTCGATGAGCGGCTCGCGTTAGCTTCAGCCCGCGAATCGATCGCGCAACGCGATCCAGGCGGTTCCTGGATTCAATCCAAGGACTGACCGCCAGAATGAGCCGGCGCAGCGGCGAGCGCTAGGCTCTGTCTGACGGATCCCCGGGACCAAAGATCCGCGCGGCGCCCGGATGGCAAGGAGGTGAAACGAAGCTGTATCCGCAGCGATACAGCGAGTTGAAGCCGACGCCGCCAGCCGGGAT
>JBIKWD010000090.1:0-12552 GCA_044356505.1 Phycisphaerales bacterium | reverse complement strand
ACCCGAACGCGTGATGGCAGGATCGTTCACGCTCTCGTTCACCAGCCGCCACAAGGGGAGCGCCAAGGTGACCGTCCACACGCGCGGCGAGCCCGACACCATCGGACGCTGCCGCTGGCGCGTGCGGTCGGCCGCTGCGGCGGACGCCGAGCCCTCCACGCTGCTCGAGGTCGAACTCCTCGGCCCCGGCCGCCGGCATCAGATTCGGGCGGGACTCGGGCACGAGGGTCACCCGCTGGTCGGCGACACGCTCTACGGCGCCCGCGCGGCGCAGCACGGCCCGCTTCTGCACGCCTGGCGGCTCGTGGTCGACGGGACCACGGTCGAATGCCCGCCGCCCGACTGGGCTGGCGCGGAGCCAAATCTTCAATCCGCGACCGAAGTCGGTTGAAACCGCCGTTCCTGCGGGTACGGTGAATCCTGTCTCGGAGGAACCTCTTGCGCCGCACCGCACAGGTCGTGCTTCTGCTTTCCGCAATCAAGGTCGCGCCCACGGCGTCGGCCCAGATGCCTGCGTTCTCGGATGAGGCGCTCGCACGGGGGCTCCAGTACGTCGTCACGGAGGGGATCTTCGACGGAACGGGCCAGTTCGGCTGCGGCGTGGCGCTCTGCGACCTCGATGGCGACGGCGACGACGACATCGTCGCTTCGGGCGCCTCGAGCGGGCAGATCGCGCTCTTCGAGAACA
Organism: Phycisphaerales bacterium; assembly: GCA_044356505.1. GTDB lineage: Bacteria > Planctomycetota > Phycisphaerae > Phycisphaerales > SM1A02 > QWPT01. Next base: position 11,864 of record JBIKWD010000090.1, on the reverse strand, counting down.
GCGGAGGCACATTCGTCAATCGCACGTCGGGCAGCGGGCTCGCGGTCTTGTCGAAGGTCTCGGGCATCGTCGCCGGCGACCATGACGGCGACGGTGATCTCGACATCTTCGTCACGCGGTGGCTTCAGCCCGCGGTTCTCTACCGCAACAACGGGAATCTCGTCTTCTCGAACGTCACCGCTGCGGCGGGCCTGTCGGGAAATGCGGGCGCCGGCGCTGGCTGCTCGTTCGGAGACTACGACGGCGACGGAGACCTCGACCTCGCCATCGCCTACCGCACCGGAACGCTCTTCAACCAGATGCGCAACCGGTTCTACCGCAACAACGGAAACGGCACCTTCACCGAGATCTCGCAGCAGCTTGGCGTCGACGACGGCGGAGTAAGCTTCCAGTGCATCCTGCAGGACTTCGACCGCGACGGCGACGCGGATCTCTACGTCTCGAACGACAAGGGATATCCCGGCCTCAGCGTCAACCGCTACTTCCGCAACATCGGCGGCGCGTTCGTGTCGGAGCCGAACAACGGCGCCTGCGTCATCATCGACTCGATGGGCGTCGCGACGGGCGACCTCGACGGCAACGGGTTCATCGACATCTTCTGCACCAACACCACAAGCGGCCACGTGCTGCTGACGACCGACGACGCGCTGACGTACCGAGATTCGGCGGCAACTGCGGGCGTCGAAGGGGCGGCGACGGGCTGGGGCGCGGTGATGTTCGACGCCGACAACGACGGCGACGAGGACCTCTTCGCGAACTCGATGTTCCCCGTGCCCGACTACCTGTTCGTCAACATGGGTTCGATGCCCATGCTCGACCTCGCAGACGCGGGCGGCGCGAGCGACCCAGAGGACTCCTACTGCCTCGCGGCGGGCGACTTCGACCTCGACGGGGACGTCGATCTCCTCAAGCAGAGCCGGCCTGCGAACCTGCGGCTGCTCGTGAACGCGGCACCTCCGCAGAACCGTTCCGTCCGTCTCAAGATCGTCGGTCGCGGCATGAACACGCACGCGGTCGGCGCGCTTGTCGATGTCCGCCACGGCAAGCGCACCGCGCTGCGCGAGGTGATCTCGGGAAGCGCCTACAAGAGCCAGAGCTCGTACGTGATCCATGCTGGGATCGGCACGGCCGAAACCGCCGACAGCGTGACCGTGCGCTGGCCGAAGCTCGTCTCCGAAGCTGGCGCGTGGACCACGCGCACGCTCACGAACGTGCCGACCTCGTTCGTCGTGCCCGTCTACCCGCCCGCGCGCCTCGGCGATGTCGACGGCGACGGCCGCGTCGAGCCCGCGGAGCTCGCCGCATGCGAGGCCTGCGCGGGCGCCGCGTTCAGCGCCGCGTGCGCGATCCACGACCTCGACGGAAACTGCACGGTCGACGCGGCCGATGTCGCCGCCATGCGCGTGCGCATGTGCGACCTCGACAAGAACGGCGCGGTCGGCGCGCCTGATCTTGCGATGCTGCTCGGCGCGTGGGGCGGCTCCACCTACGACCTCACGGGCGACGGCGTCGTCGGCGCGGCGGATCTGGCGCTGCTGCTGTCGCAGTGGTGAGTCGGATTCCCTGCCGCGTCAACCGCGACGGCACGGTCGGTCACCGCGGCAACTCGGGCTCAACCGAATGGGGGGGCGTCTGTGGCAGTCTCTGCGGGCGCTCCCTCTGGTGCTCGGGGGGGGGGTGGGAGGGGGCGAGCCCGCGGGAATTCAAACGAAAGCGCAAGTCCCGTGATTGAACACAAGGCTGCCTTCCGCTTTCACGGCAGAGATCCGTCGCGCCGTCGCCGCGGCGGATCGATGGCGCGCCGTCGTGGCGCTGTGGGGCTTGCGGCTGCGGAGATCTCGATATGAACAGCTGGCTCGTTCGGATGGTCGGATGCGTGGCGGTGTCGTTGATTATGGTCGCTGCACCCGCGCGCGGGCAGGGGGCGTGCGATGCCGACGTCGACGGCAACGGCACGGTGGACGGGTCGGATCTCGGTGCGGTGCTTGCCGCGTGGGGCCCGTGCGCGGGCTGCGCGGCCGACGTCGACGGCAGCGGCGCGGTCGACGGCGGCGACCTCGGGGCGCTGCTGGTCTTGTGGGGTTCGTCCTGCAACCCGCTCCCGTGGGCGACGGTGCTCGAGTTCGCGCCCGACCCCGCGATCGTGACGAGCGGGTCGCTGCGGAAGGCGATCGCCGCCACGGGCCTTCCTTGGCGCGTGCGCGACAACCTGACGAACATCGAGATGGTGCTGATCCCGCCGGGGACCTTCAACATGGGGTGCTCGGCGTCGAACCAGTGGGGCTGTTTCTCCGCCGAGAACCCCGTCCACGCCGTGACGCTGACGAACGCGTTCTACATGGGCCGCTACGAGGTGACGCAGGCGCAGTGGACGGCGCGGATGGGGTCGAACCCGTCGTTCTTCCAGTTGGCGAGCGCGGAGGTGCCCGCCGCGCAGGTACCGAACCGTCCGGTCGAGCAGGTGTCGTGGACCACGATCCAGGGCTTCCTCTCCGTGACGGGCATGCGGCTTCCGACCGAGGCGGAGTGGGAGTACGCGTACCGCGCTGGCACGACCACGGCGTTCCACGGCTGGCCCGCGCAGACTGCGGGGACGAACGACGACACGCTGGTCGGGAACATCGCGTGGTTTAGCTCGAACTCGAACAGCCAGACCCGCCCCGTGGGCAGCAAGGCGCCGAACGGCTTCGGACTGCACGACATGTCGGGGAACGTGTTTGAGTGGGTGAACGACTGGTACTCGGACAGCTACTACGCGTCGAGCCCGTCGACGAACCCACCTGGGCCCGCGACTGGGTCGCATCGCGTGCTGCGCGGCGGCTCGTGGAACCTCGTCACGATCTTCCTGCGTTCCTCCCTCCGCAGCAACCTCACGCCCGGCAACACGTTCAACACCATCGGGTTCCGCGTCGCGAGGGCCCCCTAAGTTACCTTTCCTCTCTTTCCTCTTTCCTTTCCCCTTCTCTTCTTTCCCCTTCGGATCCACGCCACGCGATGGCCAGCACGGATGGCAAGAAGCAAGGTCCCCACCCCTCGTAGCAGGAGGTTTGAGCGGTCGCGGCTTCGGCCGCTCCCTCAGGTGCGTGTTCGGCGCTCGCTGCGAAGGCGCGCACCTCGACGTGCTCGAGGAACTGATCCGCGCCCAGTACGCCCGTGACGGCGACCGACCACAATGGAATCCGCCACGAGTAACAGCGCGACGCCGCGGGCCGATATGCTGATCCCGTGAACCCCTCGCTTCTTGACCGAATCACCATCGAGCCCGGGAAGTGCGGAGGCCGTCCGTGCATCCGCGGAAGCCGCATGCGCGTGTCCGACCTTCTCGAGTTGCTCGCGAACGGCGCCACGATCGAGGAGATCGTCGGCGACCATCCGTCCTTGGAGCGGGACGACATCCTCGCGGCGATCGCCTACGCCGCAGTTCAGACGAGCCATGCGGTCGTCCGCGTCGCGTGAGATTCGTTGATGAGATTCGTTGATGAGATTCGTGGTCGACAACCAGCTCCCGCCGAGCCTCTCTCGCCTTCTGGCGGATGCCGGTCACGAGAGCGTGCATGTGGCGATGGTCGGGCTCGATTCCGCAAGCGATGAGGCCCTCTGGTCTTGGGCGATGCGCGAGGAGCGGATCGTCGTCAGCAAGGACGAGGATCTCTTCTTTCTTGGATCTCTTCTTTTCTTGCGAACCGCGGCCGAGACCGCGGGCGGCTCCTTTGGGTGAGGCTTGGAAACTGTCGACGCGATGCGCTCCACCGTGCCGTGGATCGCGCGATGCCGGCGGTCATCGCCGCGTTCGAGGCGGGGCAGCGCGTTGTCGAGCTTTCCTGAGCTGGACGCTGAGTTGACTCAGCACAATGGGTGCGCGAGCGAGCCTCTGGGGGTGCGTGGATGCCGTCTTCAACTTGTCTCAGAGAGAAGATGGATGCGAGAGCTCCATGTCGTACCGCTGGAGGCGATGACGAGCGGAAACAGCGACGCATCCTTCTCGGAGTCGCCATCGAGTGTGCGCGTTGACCGGAGTGCGTGCTGCAGGGCGAGAAAGAGGGCGCAACTCGGCCGAAAGCGAACGGTCACGGTCGACAAGGCCACCCTCGCGCCGAGCGGGTGACGCCGCGCCACGTCAGGGTTCGCTCGGCCCGTCCAGCAGAACGAACGCTCGGCGCGGACTGCTCGGCCAGCTGGAGACAATCCAAGAGCGAGGTCGCGCGCGCTCACAGGTTCCCGCGGCGCTCCTGCTCGATCTCGTCGAGGAGTACCGCTCTCGCAGGGCGCGTCCGCGCTTCTTGTGGGTTCACAGGTTCCCGCGGCGCTCCTGCTCGATCTCGAGGCTCTCGAAGAGCGCCTTGAAGTTGCCCTTGCCGAAGCTCTGCGAGCCGCGGCGGCAGATGATCTCGAAGAAGAGCGTGGGGCGGTCCTGCAGCGGCTTCGTGAAGAGCTGGAGCAGGTAGCCCTCGTCGTCTGCGTCGACGAGGATGCCGAGGTCCTTCACCCGCTTGTGGTCTTCCTTCACGACCTGGTGGCCGTGGTCGGTCAGCATCTTGTCGACGCGGTTCCAGACCGTCTCGTAGTAGGCGTCGGGGATCGTGAGGAAGTCGACGCCGCGGCGGCGGAGTTCGGTGATCGACGCGAGCTCGTCGTCGGTGCGGAGCGCGAGGTGCTGCACGCCCGGCGTGTTGTCGTGCCAGTCGAGGTACTCCTGGATCTGGCTCTTCTTCTTGCCTTCGGCGGGCTCGTTGATCGGCATCTTGATGAGGTGGTTGCCGCTCGCCATCACCTTCGACATGAGCGCCGAGTACTCGGTGCCGATGTCCTTGTCGTCGAAGTGCTTGAACATGGCGAAGCCGAGGACCTCCTCGTACCACTTCACCCAGTGGTTCATCTTGCCTTCCTCGACATTGCCGACAGCGTGGTCGACGAACTTGAGGCCGCAGGGGTTCGCCTTGTTGTAGGCGTTGAGCGCGAAGTTCTCGACCTTGCGGAAGCCCGGCATGAACACGCCGCCCGCCTTGATCGCGGGGAGCGCGTACGAGCCCGTGCGCGACACGAAGGTGTGGATCGCGCGGCCGTAGGTCTTGATCCCAGCGAAGGTGACCGAGCCGTTTGCGTCGGACCAGGTCTTTGGCTCGTAGGCGCTTTCGCCACCGTTCCTGATCGCCTGCTTCCACGCCTGCTCCGCGTCGAAGACGGTGAGGGCGATGTCCTTGACGCCGTCGCCGTAGCGGGCCGACTCGGTGGCGGCGGGGCCGTCCTTCGTCAGCGCGCTCTCGAGCACGATGCGGATGTTGCCCTGCGTCAGCAGGTACATCGCGCGGTCGCGGCTGCCGGTCGTGAGGTCCGCGATCTGCTCGACCTGGAAGCCGAAGGCGCTCGCGTAGAAGAACGCGGCCTGCTTCGCGTTGCCGACATAGAAGCGGACATGGTCGACATCGATCAGCTGCAGGGGATCGGTGCTGGTCGAGGCGGAGGCCGAAGGGCTGAGGGTCGTCATGGCGCGATCATAGTGGGGCGCCCGCACCGCGCTCAAGTCGCGGGGCGGCGGCCTTGCTACGCTTCTTGGATGCACGCAGAGGCCCGCCCCGAGTATTCGCCCGAGAACAGGTCCGCGAAGGCCGGCAAGCTGATCGCCATCGCGACGCTGGCGCTGCTGATCCTCGGCACGCTGGCGACGATCCTCGTGGTTGTCAATCGCGGTCGATCCGGCATCGACACGCCGCCGCAGATCATCGACCCGCAGAGCGGCTACAACCGCTCGGGCGACGCAGGCTCGGGCACGAGCGCTCAGTAGCGCAGCAGGCTCTCGATGCGGAGGTCGCCGAGGTTCGCTCGGCCCGAGAGGAACGCGAGCTCGATGAGCACGCTCGCGCCGACCACGGTCGCGCCGAGGCCGTCCTTGCCGACGAGCGAGGTCGCCGCCGCGAGCGTGCCGCCCGTCGCCAGCAGGTCGTCGACGAGCAGGACGCGCATCCCCGGCTTCACGGCGTCGACATGGACGTGGAGCGAGTCGGTGCCGTACTCGAGGGCATACTCGATCGAGCGCGTCGTGTAGGGCAGCTTGCCGGGCTTGCGCACGGGCACGAAGCCTGCGCTCAGCGCGGTCGCGACCGCCGTGCCGAAGATGAAGCCGCGGCTCTCGGGACCGATGACGACGTCGACGCGTTCGCCGCGGAACGGGTTCGCCATCAGCTCGACCGCGAGCGCGAGGCCCGCGGGGTTCGCGAGGAGCGGGGTGACGTCCTTGAAGACGATGCCCGGCTTCGGAAAGTCGGGGATGTCGCGGATCAACGCCTCGAGCTGCGCTTGCATGCCGAGAAGGTAGCGGATCGGCGGGGCCCGCGAGGGTATGATCGCGGCATGAAGGACGCAGGCGACCGTACGCAGAAGAAGACCGCGATCGAGACCGTCGAACCGATCGGCAAGCGCGTTCTCATCCGCAAGGACGAGGACAAGAAGATCACCAAGGTCGGCCTGCACCTTCCCGACAAGATCGAGATCCCGACGCTGACCGGGCGCGTCGTCACCGTCAGCGCCGAGGTCGAGCGCGACGAGAACTACCCGATCAAGCAGTACGACCGCGTGCTCTTCAACCCGAAGCACGCGATCCCCGTCGATTTCGAGGGCGACAACCGCCTGTTCGTGATTCCCGTCGAGGATGTCGTCGCCGTGTTCCGGCGGGAGCCGTCTTGACGGAGCCCTCCGCGCGCGCGCCGCGCGAGGTCGCCTGCATCGCGCGTGCGGCGGGCGATTCTCTGCGCGCGTCGATCCGCGTTCCAGGTTCGAAGAGCCTCACGAACCGCCATCTCGTGCTCGCCGCGCTCGCCGACGGCGAGACGCGGCTCTCTGGCGCGCTGCGCTCGGACGACTGCGACCGGCTGGTCGAGGCGCTCGCCGCGATGGGCGCGGGATTCGAGTGGGAGGCGGGCGATCCGACGGCGCTGCGCGTGCGCGGGGTGGCGGGGCGTCCGCGGGCGGCGCCGCGGGTCGACCTCGGCGACGGAGGCACGCCGACGCGCTTCATGCTGGCGGTGGCGGCGCTTGCCTCGGGACGCACCGAGATCGACGGCAGCGCGCGGATGCGCGAGCGGCCGATCGACGAAGGCGTCGATCTCCTGCGCGCCATCGGCGCCCGCGCCGAGTTTCCCCGCGTTCCGCGGGCGCTTCCCGTCGTGATCGAGGGGCCGCGCGAGGGCGAGCTTCTCGACGGCGGCGGTCTTGAGATCGGCCGCACGGCGTCGAGCCAGTTCGTCTCCGCGCTCATGCTCATCGCGCCGTGGACCGCGCGCGGCATCCAGCTGCGCTTCACCGAGGAGCCGACGAGCGGAAGCTACATCGCGCTTTCACTCGCGGCGCTCGCCGCGCACGGGATCGAGGCGGCGAGCGCCTACGCGCCCGTTCCCGTGCACCTCGCGGCGCCCGGGGCCGGGCTCCGCGGCATCCGCATCGCATCGCAGTACGTCGCGGGCGCGCGCATCGAGATCGAGCCCGACGCGTCGAGCGCCGTCTATCCCGCAGCGCTCGCCGCGATCATGGGCGGCGAGATCGAGCTTGTCGGCTGCTCGCGACGCTCGCTCCAGCCCGACTCGTGGTTTCTCGACGATCTTTCGATGCGCGGCGCCGACATCGAGGAGGTCGCGCGTCCGCACGCGGCGCCCTCGGTGCTCGTCCGCTCGACCGCGCGGCTCCGCGCCCACGACGCCGACTACGCCCGCGCGCCCGACGCTGCGGTGATGGCGATGGTCGTCGCGGCGTGCGCAGACGGCCCGAGCAGGTTCACGGGCCTCGGCACGCTGCGCGTGAAGGAGTCGGATCGCATCGAGACGGTCGCGGCAGGGCTGCGTGCCCTCGGCGGCCGCGTGGAGACGGGTCCCGACTGGGTGGTCGTGCATCCGCTGCCTGCGACCCTGACGCCCGCCACGATCGCGGCCACGTCGGACCACCGCATCGCCATGGCCTTCGCGGTCCTCGGGTCGGCGCGCGCGGGCGTCTCCATCGACGACCCTGCTGTGGTGGCCAAGAGCTGGCCGGGCTTCTGGGAGGCGCTCGGCTTGCTCGCGGGGCAGGTTTGCCGTCAGAATGGGGCAGGATGCTGAACCCCGCCTTCCTGCATTTCGCGCGACGGCTCCTGAAGCGGCGCAGGCTTGCCATCGGGACGGTCGTGTTCTCGGTGATCTCGGCCGGCGGGCTCGCGTCGGGCCTCGTCTCGATCGGGTGGGTGCTCGAGCTGATCCTCGGCTCCGATCCGAACGTCAACCTCGCGTCGATCACAGCCAACGCGCTCGCCGAGCACCCTGGAGTCGCGCGCTTCGTGCCCGATGCGCTCGTCTCGTGGCTTCCGACCGACCGGCTCGCGGGCGTCGGCGTCATCCTCTGCGCGCTGCTTCTGCTGACGCTGTTCGGCGCGCTCGCGAACTTCCTGCACCAGTACTGCTCGCTCACGCTGTCGATGGCGACGGCGAGCGAGATCCGCCTCGAGGCCTTCCGCCACGCGCTCCGACTGCCGCTCGCGGCGGTGCTGCGGCGCGGGCCTGCGGAGATCGTCTCGCGCGTCACCCGCGACACGGCGGAACTCGAACGCGGCTTCTCCGCGCTCTCGAGCAAGGCGCTCGCGCAGGTGACGAAGGGCGTGGGCGCGTTCTGCGCGGCGGTCTGGTTCGACTGGCGGCTCACGATCGTCGCCGTCGTCGTGGCGCCCCTCATCGGCGTCGTGCTGCGCAAGTTCGGCAAGCGCATCCTCCGCGGAAGCCGCAACACGCTGAAGGCCTACGAGGATCTCCTTCGCAACTCGAACGAGGCGATGCAGGGACTCCGCGGGATCAAGACGGCGACCGCCGAGCGCGTGGCGCGCCGGCGCTTCGCGGCCGCGAACCGCGCCGTCGTCCGCGAGGACCGCCGCGTGCGGCTCGCGCGCTCGATCTCGGCGCCGCTCATCGAGGTGATGGCGATCATCGCGATCATGGCGCTCGCGTTCCTCGCGGCGCACGAGATCCTCGAGGGCCGCATGAAGTTCGACGACTTCCTGATGGCGCTCGCGTCGCTCGGCGTCGCGGGCGGCAGCCTCAAGCCGCTCACGGGACTCCTCAACGACATCCAGGCGGCGTCCGCGCCCGCCGAGCGCATCCTCGAGATCATGTCGATCCCGGCCGAGGGCGTGCGCGAGCGCGAACTGCCGCCGCTCGGGCGCCACCGCGCCTCGATCGAGTTCGACGGCGTGCGCTTCCGCTACGAGGGCGCCGACCGCGATGCGCTCCGCGGCGTCGACCTGCGGATCGCCCACGGCGAGTTCGTGGCGATCGTCGGGCCGAACGGCTGCGGCAAGACGACGCTTGCGAGCCTCGTCGTCCGGCTCTTCGATCCGACCGAAGGCGCCGTGCGCATCGACGGGCTCGACCTCTCGGGCGTGTCGCTCGGGTCGCTGCGCGCGCAGATCGGCGTCGTGCCGCAGGAGCCGCTCCTCATCCGCGCGTCGATCCGCGAGAACGTCGAGCTCGGCGCCGACAAGGTGAGCGACGAAACGTTCGCGCGGGCGATGCGCCTCGCCCATGCCGACGGCTTCACCGCCGCGCTTGCGAAGGGCGCCGACACGACGCTTGGCGAAGGCGGCTCTGGCCTGTCGGGAGGTCAGCGGCAGCGGCTCGCGATCGCGCGCGCGCTCGTGCGCGATCCGGCCGTCCTCATCCTCGACGAGGCGACCAGCCAGATCGACGCCGAGAGCGAGGCGCAGATCTCGGCCGCCATCGACGACTTCCGCAGCGGTCGCACCATGATCGCCATCGCGCACAGGCTGTCGACCGTCCGCTCGGCGGACCGCATCGTGGTGATGGAGGACGGCGCCGTCATCGACGCCGGGCCGCACGCGGAGCTCCTGTCCCGCTGCGAGCTCTACCGTCGGCTCGTGCAGACGCAGTTGGTGGGCTGAACCTGCCTGCTACAGTGCGGAGCCTCGCGGGGCGGCGGCCGCCACGCCGGGAGCCAGAACCATGGGACTTTCCTCGTACCTCCGCAATCTCGTCGGCGCGGCCTCGAAGGCCGACCTCGACGCAGCGTCGTCGGCCGCGTCGAGCGCCCGCGACGCGCGGGTCGCCGCCGAGGAGATGAAGGCGCTCGTCGCGCGGACCCGCGAGGAACTCGACCGGCAGGTGCTCGCGGTGCAGGGCGAACTGCAGCGGCTCTCCGAGCGCGTCGAGGCGATGCCGGAGATGCGCGCGCAGCTCGAGCACTTCGTCCAGTCGCTTGGCCGCACCATGTCGCAGGCCGCGGACCGGCTCGACTCGGTCGACGATCGGCTCCACCACATGGAGCAGCAGGCGCGTTCCCAGACCGAGGTCGTCTCGCTCTCGCGATCGGAGCTCGAACGGCAGGGCAGGGTGATGAGCGGCCTCGAGCCGCAGATGAAGTCGCTCGAGGAAGCCGTGACGCGGCTCGCCGCGGCCAGCGAGCGGACGGAGGCGATGGTGCGCGAGTTCGACGCCCGGACGCTGCGCACCGCACGGACCGAGAGGGTCGTGATCGCGGCCGCCGTCGTCGCCGTCGTGGCCGCGGCGCTGGTGGTCGTGCGCGGGTTCTGACGCCATCGCGGGGGCGGAACCGTCGGGAGCGAGACGCGAAGGAACCCAAGGCAGCGGCACCGAGGAAACACCGCAGGAGACGCAGGACGCATGTTCTTCCGCAGGCTGAAATCAACCACGCAGGGGCCGCCGGTTCCCTTTGTCCAGAAGATGATCGGTCTCACGATCGGTCTCGCCATGGTGTGGCTCGTGTTTGCGCCGGGCTCGCCGCTCAACAAGCCGAAGGGTGGCGATGCAGGCTCCGCTTCGAAGGACGCCGCGCCGGCCGACGGCGCCGCGACTTCCGGCGGCGCTGCGCGCGACGAGGCCCGCGCGAAGCGAACCCACTCGCCGGCGATCGCGTCGACGAGCCCGGCGATCACCGATTCGCTTGTCTTGCTCGGTCTCGCCGACCACATCGTCGGCCGCAGCCCGTACTGCCGCAGCGTCGACGCGTCGCTTCCGGTGGTCGGCGACCTGCGCAGTTTCGACGCCGAGCGGCTCGCGCTCGCGGCGCCCGACGTCCTCCTCGTACAGCCGCCGCTCGCGGGCGTCGATCCGGCGCTGCGGCGATTCTGCGACGAGCACGCGATCCGTCTGGTCGCCCGAAGGCTCGAATCGCTCGCCGACGTCGACGCGCTCGTCGGTGACATCGCGGAGGTCTTCGGCGTCGAGCCGAACGTCGGCGGCAACGCGCTCGAGCGCAACCTCGGCAGCGCCCGCGCGAGCATCGCCGCCGGGGCGCAGGCGGCGGAGGGCGCGCGCAAGGTGCTGCTCGTCGTCTCCGCCGAGCCGTTCCTCGCGGTCGGGAAGCAGACCTACCTCGACGAGCTCCTCGGAGGCGCGGACCTGGCCAACGCGCTCGGTCGCGAGGGCTACGTCGAGCTCTCCGCCGAGGCGCTGATGACGATGTCGCCCGAGACCGTCATCGGGATCTCGGAGACGGCGGAAGGTGCGGCGCGCATCGAAGAACTGCTCCGCCGCGTGCCATGGAAGGAGAACATGACCCCGAAGATCGCGGTCGACGCGGTTCCCGAGCTTCTCTCTCCGAGCCTCGCGGCCGTCGCGCACCGGTCCGACCTCGTGCGGCTGGCAGAGGCCGCGAAGTGGTGACGCGGGCGGCGCTGGTCCTGATCGCGGCGCTGGCGCTCGCAGCCGCCGTGCGGCTCTCCTTCGGGCCCGTCGCCGATGGCGCCGGCATGCGCATGGCGCTCTCGCTCCCGACGGCCGAGACGCTCGAACTTCGCGGTGGCGCGGTGCTCGCGGCGATGCTCCTCGGCGCGGCGCTCGGGCTCGCCGGCCTCGCGCTGCAGGTGCTTCTCCGCA
>JBIKWD010000269.1:0-3655 GCA_044356505.1 Phycisphaerales bacterium | reverse complement strand
GACTCGCTGATCATCTCCTGCGCCTGGAAGACGCCGCGGCGCGCCTCGGCCAGCTTCATCAGGTCGCCGATGTTCTCGTTCGGGCAGATGATCTCGATCTTCACGATCGGCTCGCGGATCGCCTTGATCTTCGAGGGGTCGGGCAGGTCGGCGGGGTTGTGGATCTCGACCTCGGAGCCGTCCATCAGGTCGATCCTGTACGACACGGTCGGCGCGGTCTGGACGATCGAGACGCCGCCCTCGCGCTCGAGGCGCTCCTGCACGATGTCCATGTGCAGCAGGCCGAGGAAGCCGCAGCGGAAGCCGAAGCCGAGCGCCTCGCTGTGCTGGGGCTCGAAGGTGAAGCTCGCGTCGTTGAGGTGCAGCTTCTCGATCGCCTCGCGCAGCTGCTCGAAGTCCGACTTCTTGCCGTCCTCGTCCGCGCTCGACGGATAGAAGTCGCAGAACACCATCTGCTTCGGCTCCTCGTAGCCCTCGAGCGCGATGTCCGCCGGGTCGAGGTCGAGGGTGATGGTGTCGCCGACGCGCACGTCGCCGAGGGTCTTCATGCCCGCGCACACCGAGCCGACCTGCGCGTAGTTGAGTTCCTTCACCTTCTGCGGGAAGGGGGTGTAGCGCAGGAGCTCCGTCACCGAGAAGGTGCGGCCCGTGCCCATCATGCGGATCTTGTCGCCCTGCTTCAGATGGCCGTCGAATACGCGCACGTACATGACGACGCCGCGGTACTCGTCGTACTTCGCGTCGAAGACGAGGCCGCGCAGCTTCTTCGTGGTCGGCGGCTTCGGCGCGGGAAGCTTCTCGCAGATCGCGTCGAGGAGCGGCTGGATGCCCTCGCCCGTCTTCGCGGAGACATAGATGCACTCCTCGGCGGGGAAGCCGAAGACCTGCTCGATCTCCATCGCGACCGCGTCGGGGTTCGCCGCGGGGAGGTCGATCTTGTTGACGACGGGAATGATCGTGAGGTCGCCGGCGACCGCGAGATACGCGTTCGCGACCGTCTGCGCCTGGACCCCCTGGGTCGAGTCGACGACGAGCACGGCGCCTTCGCACGCCTTGAGCGCGCGCGACACCTCGTAGGTGAAGTCGACGTGGCCCGGCGTGTCGATGAAGTTGAGTTCGTACTCCTCGCCCTTGTAGGTGTGCTTCACGGTCACGGCCGAGGCCTTGATGGTGATGCCGCGCTCGCGCTCGAGGTCCATCGAGTCGAGGAACTGGGCGCGCGCCTCGCGCTCGGAGACGGCCTTGGTCGCCTGCAGCAGGCGGTCGGCGAGCGTCGACTTGCCGTGGTCGATGTGGGCGATGATGGAGAAGTTGCGGATCTTCACGGGAATCGGACAGTGTAGCCGAGCAAGGGGTGCCGCTGCGAGAGCGAAAACGCTACCGCCGGATCCACGCGAGGAAGTCCTCCCAGAAGCCGCGGCGGGGCGGCGACGGCGGCGGAAAGGGCGGCGGCGGCGCCTTGTCGGGCGGAATCACAGGCATCGGCCTCGGCCGCTCCGCCGCGCGCTGCGCCCGCAGATCGTCGACCCGCCGGCGCGCCTCCTCCTCGTCGCCCGTCTCGTCGAAGAAGAGCAGGTACTGCGCCGCGAGCCACTCGTCGTCGTTCATTCCAAACGGAGCCATCGGTCCCCCAATCGGTCCAGCCGTTGCCTGCAGCCTACACGGCCCGCGCGTGCCGCGCCGCGAGCGCCGCGAGCCGGCCGCGCGCCTCGTGGACGCGCGACCCGGGAATGCGCCCGTCGACGACCGCCGCCGCGAGCGACTCGATCACTTCGTGCTGCGCCTCGTGCGTGTGGCAGACGAGAAGCGCGTCGACGCCCGCCGCCACGGCGCGCACGGCGGCCTTGCCCGAGCCGAAGTGCTCGCTGATCGCCTTCATCTCGAGGCAGTCGCTCACGCAGACGCCCTTGAAGCCGACCTCGCCGCGCAGGAGCGAGATCGCGGGCGCGCTCATCGTCGCCGCGACGCCGGGATCGAGCGTGTCGAAGACGACATGCGTCGTCATCACGCAGGAGACGCCCGCCGCGACGGCCGACTTGAACGGCACGAGCTCGCACGCGCGCAGGCGCTCGAGCGCGTGCGCGAGGCGCGGCAGGTCGTGGTGCGAGTCCTTGTCGGTGTCGCCGTGTCCTGGGAAGTGCTTGGCGCACGCTGCGAGTTCCTGCTCGAGGCCTTCGATCATCGCGGCACCGAGCTCGGCGACCACCGCGGGATCGCGCGAGAACGAGCGCTCGCCGATCACGGGGTTCGCAGGATTCGAGTCGACGTCGACGACGGGCGCCAAGTCGATGTCGAAGCCCGCGTCGCGCACCATGGCGCCGAGGCGACGGCCGATCGCGCGGACTTCGGCGGCGCTCTTGCCGCCGATCTCGCGCAGCGACGGAAAGCGCTCGAAACCCTCGGTCAGCCGCGCGACGCGTCCGCCCTCCTGGTCGACCGAGAGGAGGAGCGGCCCCGGCGCGATCGCCTTCAGTTCATGGATGAGCGCGCGCGTCTCGTCGCGCGTGCCGACGTTGCGCACGAAGAGGATCACGCCCGACACGCCGCGATGGATCAGCTTCACCGTCTCGGGCGGCGGGATCTTTCCGTCAAACCCGATCCAAAGGAGCGGTCGGACGAGGTCTTCGGCTTCGGAGGCGCGCATGCAGGTCATCCTGGTTTCGCGCCGTGTCTCAGGCGCTCGAGTTCGGCACGCAGGGGCTTCCAGTAGGCGCGGTCGAGGGCGCGCTCGCGGTCCTCCTCGTCGCGCAGCCCCGCAAAGAGCGCGTCGAGGTTCGCGGAGGCGGCGTGCACGAGCAGCGGTCTCGCGCCGATCGCGGCCCGCAGGCTCTCGGGGTGCCGAACCGCGGCCTCGACCAGAAGCTCGGCGGTGCGCAGTTCGCGGAACCAGAATCCGATCGCCGCCGGCGACGGGTTGGAGCGGTGCTCGAGGTAGTGGGCTTCGACAAGGCGGCGGATCATCGGCCAGTCCTTGTCGCGTTGGGTCTTCTTCGCGGCGACGAGATCCTCGATGCCGAGCATGGCGACCGTGAATCCATCGGGCAGCGCGACTTCGGTGCGGCGTTCCCAGAGGAGGGGAAACTCATCGACGTTCCGCATCTTCGCCATGACATCGACGCGCATCCCCGCGGCATCTCGGTGGCGGCAGCGGAAGTGGACGGCGTGCCCGCGGAGCAGGAAGTCGGTCTTGAACGGCGGTACCGCGATCACCTCGGCGTCGAGTTCGGCGAGCGCCGCATCGAGTCGCTCCAGATTCGCCGCCTCTGCAAGGATGGCGAGGTCCGTATCGCGACTAAACTCCGCCGCGCCGTAGAACACGCACGCTTGGCCTCCCATCAGGAGAGCCTGGACGCGCTGCGACTGGATCGAAGAAAGGACTTTGCGTATCGGGTTCGGGATCAAGCGTCCCTCCCATCGAGAGGTAGGCGATCCAGAGGCGCTCGCTCTCGAGCCAGCGCTCCGCGGGCGTCAGGCGGTACCAGTCCGCCCATTCTCCGCCGACGAGATCCTCGGGATCCAGCATGGCGTCACTGTAGCAGCCGATCACCCTTTCGACGCGCGCGAGGCGCGTCAAGAACGCGCGATCGGCAGCGAGATCTTCTTCTCGAGTTCGTCGGTCGGCACCGCGATCAGGTCGTAGCCGTTGGCGTCGACC
>JBIKWD010000089.1:0-12758 GCA_044356505.1 Phycisphaerales bacterium | reverse complement strand
CGAGTACGTGCTCTGCCTCGTGTGCGACGTGCTCAGGCCTAGGCTCTTCCTCGAGGAAGCGGTCGACAAGGAGGAGTGGAACCAGATCCGCCAGGACGTGGTCGGACTCTGGCAGATGGACGAGCTTGTCCTCGGGATCCTCGGCCTCGGAAGGATCGGCAAGCGCATCGCAGAGGTCGCGCGCGCGATCGGGTTCACGGTGATCTACCACGACATCGAGGAGATCCCCGACGAGAAGCGCTTCGGCGCCGAGCCCGTGACGCTCACGCGGCTGTTCGCCGAGAGCGACCTCATCTCGATCCACATCGACGGGCGCCCGTCGAACCGCGGCTTCGTGTCGCGCGAGCTGATCGAGTCGATGCGCCCCGACGCGAACCTCATCAACACCGCGCGCGGCAACGTGATCGACACGAAGGCCCTCGCCGACTGGCTGCGCGCGAACCCCGCGGCCGCGGCGATGCTCGACGTCCACGAACCCGAGCCGTTCGGAAACGGCTATCCGCTGCTCGACGTCCCCAACGCCTACCTCGCCCCGCACCTCGCGAGCCGCACCATGACCGCGATGGACAACATGAGCTGGGTGGTGAAGGACGTCGCCGCCGTGCTGAATGGGCGCGCGGCGCGGTTTCCGGCGTGGTGAGGGGGTGGGGCGCCGTAAGGGGCGCTGTCCTCCCTGGCGCACGCCTCGCTTAATCACGGCATCCCCAGCTGGCCACGCTCGGCTCGCCTGCGGGGCCACGGCGGAAGTTGCCGCCGATCAGGAGCTCGGGCTTGCCGCCGCGCTGGTAGACGCCGACCGAACTCAGGACGCTTGCGCTCGGAAGCTCGCTTGGAAACGAGGCGCCGAGCGACAACCACTGTGCCCCGTCGTACCGTGCGACCCGGTCGATCGGCTGGCCGGCGACCGTCGCGAACTGCCCGACGATCGCGAGCGACTCCCCCGTGCCTTCGGGATATGCGGCCATCGCCTGCACCACCACGGCGCCGCTTGGAATGTTCGTGCCGGTTCCCGACCACGTCGTTCCGTTCCAGAGCCCGACGCCGCTCGTTCCCGGCAGCGAAACGCCGCCGACGACAAGCGCCGTGAACGACCCGCCCACCGCGAGAACAGGCGCACCCGGACCCGCACCGTCGAAGTCGACGACCTTCATGGCGTTGATCGGCATGAGATTCTGAACGCCGTTGAATGGGCCGAGCAGCGCCGTCCATGTGCCGTTGTCGAGCCGATGCAGCGGCGGAAGACCCGTCCCTGTGTTGTTTCCGCCGACGTAGAGCTTCCCCTGGTACTGGGCGAGCGCCCGGACCGTTGGTGTCGGAACGGTGGTCGCGGCGACCGAACTCCACGCCGACCCGTTCCATCGCGCGACCTTCGCGGTCGCCGCCTGCGAGTTGGCGCTCGTGAAGGATCCCCCGACGTGGAGGATTCCATCGATCACCTCCATGCAGGTGACCGCGCCATTCACGCCTCCAAGAAGCTGGGTCCACGTGGTGCCGTTCCATCGCGCGATGTTCGACACGGGAAGGCCGCCGCTCCCCGCGCTCGAGAAGCTGCCACCGACGATCAGGCTCCCCTGGAACTCGACCGCCGACGTCACTGTTCCGTTCACGCCGCCGCCGAGGGACATGAAGCCTGCGCCGTCCCACACCACCGCGTTGCTCACCGCGCGTCCGCCCGCCTCGGTGATCTGTCCGCCGAGGAAGACCTGCGTGCCGTTCGTTCCCGGCATCGGGACGATCGCGTTGACATTGCCCGACAGACCCGTGAGGAGCGGCGACCAGACCGATCCGTTCCACGAGGCGATGCCGTCGAGGATGCGCCCGCTGCCGCTGAAGAAGAGCCCGCCGACAAGGAACCCGAACTGACCGCGATAGATGGCGCTCGCGCGAAGCGAAGAGGCGCCTCCGCTGAGCCCCGTGTCGAGCTGCGCCCATCCCGTACCCGTGAACCGGACGATGGCTCCCGGCACCGTTCCCGCGGCGTAGACGGTGAGGCCGCCACCGCTCTCGTCGAGTTCGATCTCCTCGACTTCCAAGCCCGCGAGGCCTGACGCGAGCGCGCTCCACGCGTTGCCGCTCCATCGGACGATGCGGTCGGAGGCGGAGTTCCCCGCGACGTTGTCGAAGGCGCCGCCGAAGTAGAGCGCCGGCGTCCCCGCCACGGCCGTCGCCTCGATGGCGAAGACCTGGTTCGGAAGGCCGTTGTAGGTCGTGCCGCTGCCTGGGGGCGTGTAGAGGAACGGCTGCCACCCCGTCGAAGGGCTCCATCGCGCGATCTGCTGCGCGATGATGCCGCCGCTGGTCGTGCTCGCCGTGCCCGCGCGGTTGAACACGCCTCCGACCACGAGCCACTGCGTCGTTCCGTCGTTGAAGGTCTCGATGTCGCGCAGCGTGCCGCTCACGCCGACGTCGACCGCGGTCCAGTTCGAACCATCCCAGCGTGCGAGATTCCCGACGGGTATGCCGCCCGCGAAGTCAAAGTCGCCGGCCGCGTAGAGCTGTCCCTGATACACCTCGAGCCCGAACACGGCGCCCGCAAGGCCGCTCAACTGCTGGACGCCCGTTCCAAGCGGCTGCCACGCCGCGCCGTCCCATCGGGCGATGCCGTTCACGGGTGCGACGTTGGTCGAGAAGTTGAAGGTGCCCGCCGCGTAGAGCGATCCGTTGAAGATCTCGAGGTCGAAGATCTCGGCGCTTCCATAGGCTGAGGTGTTCGACGTGAGCCCTCCGGTCGGCACCGACATCCGTGCGCCATCCCAGCACGCAACCAGCGTCGCGGGCGTGCCCGCCGCGTCACCGATCGAGCCGCCGATCCAGAGCCTCATGCCTGAACCATCGTTGAACTCGATCATGTCGCGCACGGTGCCGAACGACGGGTACTGCCCGAAGCCACCGATCCACCCCTGCTTGCTGCAGCCAGGGCACTCTCCCCACGCGGCAAGCAAGGCTGCGAGATCCTGCGCCCCGGTCAGTCCGTCGCCGTTGACGTCCCCGCCGGGACCGCCCCAGGCACCGAGGAGAATCGACATGTCGACGGCGTCGACCTGACCGGTTCCGTTCAGATCGCCTGGACATCCGCCCTGTGCGAGCGCCTGCGTTCCGCATGACGCGACGGCGGTCGCGGCGAGGATCAGGTTTCGGACGACGACGGAAGGGCTCAAGTCGCGCATAAGTGGTCTCAGATCGATCGAACTTCTCCGCGCGTGGCCCGAGGCGCCTCGATCCGCGCCGGGGGTCGGGCCATCCCGCGATGCTTCGTGGAGCGCCATGGGACGGCGACTCGGTCAGAAACCGCGTGGATTCTCCGAAAATCCGCCGCCCGCCTTCGCCGCCCGTCGCGAGGCCGCGCGCTCGAGCGCCTGCAGCTGCCACTCGAGGTCGATCCCCGTGCCTGGGATGGCCCGCAGTTCGGCCGTGGCGGCGGCCACCCTTTCGGGGGTGTCGAGCCGCCCGATGACGATGCCCGTCGCGAGGCGCCCGAGCTGGCGCGAAACCGCGGCGGAATTCTCGCCTTGCACGTCCGCAAGCCCGCGGTCGACCGCCTCGGCAACATCTCGGATGAGTGTCGCGGTGGCGGGGTCGTGCGACTGGCGCTCGTCGAACTCGCCGAGCGCGAGCGCGATCTCGGAAAGGATCGCGCAGCGCTCGCTTGGAGGGCGGCTCCGTGCAAGCGACAGGATCGCCTGCGCCTGCTCGCGCGCGGCCTCATAGTCGCCGCGAAGGCACGCGACCCGCACCCGCAGGATGTCGCGATCGACGACGTAGCCCGTCAGCGCGTTCCACATCTGAAGCCGCTCGCGGACATCGCGCTGCTCGAGCGCGCGAGAGAGCGACGCGATCGCCTCCTCGGTGTACTCCGCCTCGCCCGCCGCAATCCATGCACGCGCCTCGGCCAGACGGAAGTCGAGCGCGACATCGGCCGCGAACGAGAGCACCGCGTCGAACGTGCCGCCACCCTCCGATTCATTGAGCACCTCTGCAAGCATCGCGGCGATCTCGCGTGCGTCGCCCTGCTCGAGGCGCAGCGCGGCCTCCATCTCCGCGGCGCGCAGGAGCTGCCCCGCGCCGAGCCTGTGATTCGGGCTTGTGCGCAGAAGCGCGAGTCCATGCGCGCGGGCACGTGCCGTCGCCGCGAGCATTGCGTCGACATCGCCTGCCGCGCGTTCGGCATACGCGACGTAGACCGCAGCGGCCGCCGCCGTGTGCAGCGACCGCGCGTCGACGCCATGCCTCGCGAGGATCATCTCGCTGATCTCGCCCGAGCGGCGCAGAAGCGCGAGCAGCTGCTCGTGCTCGCCGCGCCTCCACATCGGGTCGTACACGCGCTGGTAGGTCCAGCAGAGGTTGTCGGCGAAAACGCGGACGTCGGGGTTCTCGACGAACAGCTCTTCGTCGAGCGCCAGCTGCCGCGCCTCGAGCGCGGGGTACGCGTCGGTGCCGCGCACGGTGTCGAGCTGGTAGGCGAGGGCGACGGAAAGCCTCTCCTTCGCGCGCGCCGATGGGTGGTCGCGCAGCGCTTCCTCGCGGATGGCGACGAGCTCCTGCACGAGCTTCACGGTTGCGACCGAGGAGTGGTCCAGGCGCGTCAGCCGCGGGAGAATCGCCTCCTCGAGGGCGCTCGCCCGCAGCTCGAGCGAGTCCATTGTCCTTCCGCCGAGTTCCAGGGCCGCGATGCTGGCGTCGAGCGCCTCCTCGACAAGCGCGGCATGCTCGTCGGCTCGCCCCGCGTCGTTGCGGATCGCCTGCGCCGATTCGACGGCGGCGACAGCCTGCGCGCGCAGTTCGCCAAGCCGCGCACGCGCGGGCGCCGTCGCGATCCACGGCGCGGCGACGACGATCGCAACCAGGGTTCCCAGCGCGAGAGCGGCCTTCCAGTGCCGCGTGACGGCGCGCCGCACGCGCTCCCATCGACCGCGTGGCCGCGCCGACACCTCGCGACCTTCGAGAAACGCCCGCAGATCCTGCCCGAACGCGGCCACCGACTCGTAGCGCCGCTTGGGTTGCGAGGCGCATGCCTTCGCGACAATCGCCTCGAGATCCGCGGGCGCGTGGACCGCGACCGCCGAGAGCCGCGGCACGGTCTGCTCGAGAAGGTCACGCACGGTTCCCGCGAGATCGCCGTCGCGCGCGACGCGCGGCGGGCGTCCTGCGAGGAGTTCAAAGAGAACGATTCCGAGCCCGAACACGTCGGTGCGGACGTCGAGCACGGCGCCACCAGGGGCGAGCGCCTCGGGACTCATCGAGAGGAGCGTGCCGACCGACTGCGTGAGCTCGACAAGCGCGGCGCGTTCCGCGAGCGCCCCGCCGAAGGCCCGCGCGATCCCGAAGTCGATCACCTTCGCCAAGGGCGCGCCATCAAGCTCCTGGATGAGGATGTTCGCGGGCTTGAGATCGCAATGCAGCACACCGCGCGCATGGGCATAGCGCACCGCCTCGACCACCTGCAGGAAGACGGCGATGCGGGCGTTGCGCCCTGCTCCGTCGCGCGCATGCCGCGCCTCGCACCAGTCGGTGATCGTGCCGTCGCGCACGCGCTCCATGACGATGTAGGGCCGGTTGCAACCGTCGATTCCGAAGTCGTAGATGCGCGCGATGTTCGGGTGCTCGAGCGCCGCGAGGATCTGCCGCTCGAGTTCGACGCGCGCCGCGATGTCGGGGTCCGACGCGTCCTCGAAGAGAAGCTTGAGCGCGACCTCGCGCTGGATCGGCCGCTCCTGCCGGGCAAGCAGCACCGCCGAGCGTTCGGTTCGCGAAAGGACGCGCTCGAGGACATAGGCGTCGATGCGGGGAGGAACGGCCCTGTCGACGGGTGCGGCGCGGCTGCGGGCGACATCGCCGATCACCCGGTCGATTCCGCCGCCTTGATCGCAAAGCGCCCGCTCGATCGCAAGCCCGCGGTGATAGGCGTTCACCAGCCGCTCCGTCTCGGCCCGCACCGAGGGCGATAGGTCGACTGACGCCAGCGCGTGGAGCGGCTGTGCAGGGTCGCGCTCGACCGCTGACGCGAACGCCTCAAGCGCTTCGGGTGATGCATCAAGGCCGAGCGAATCTCCCATGAGCCGAGACGCGTCGAATTCATCCGCGCGCGTCGCAATCCGCGCGTACCGCACGACGAAACCCGGTGAAGAGTCCGGCGGAGGCGCCGATGAACCCTGCTTCCGACTCACAGATCAAACCATCCGGCCGCCCCAGGGCGGCTGCCAAGCCAGACCTGGGCGAATGCGAGCTCGCGACGGACCGTCGGCTCGGATGTGCCGATGTGCGCCGCGATGTCGCGCAGCGACAGCCCACCGTAGAAGCGAAGCGAAACGATCTCCGCCTGGCGAGGCGCATGCTCGGCCAGTTCGCGCAGCAACTCGCTCGCGGCGATCACGCGCTCCGCAGCCTCCTGGTCGCGGCGCGCGTCGCCGAGCGCCGCATCCTCGGTGAGCTCGGCCCGCGCGCGCCCGCCGCCGCGGCGAATCCGCAATCGCTTACGCGCATGATCGACGAGGACGTGCTGCACGGCCACGACGGCGTTCGCCACGAACCATCGGGTCGCCCCGCTCGGATCCGCCGCCTTCACCGGATCGAGCTCATGGAGCCTCATCCACACCTCGTTCGCAAGCGCCGTCGCCTGCAGCGTGTGCTCGAGCCGCTCCGACTGGAGCCGCCGCCCACAGATCGCCCGCAGGCGGCGATAGAGCGTGTCGAACCCCGTGGCGTCGGGGGCAGACGACTCGACGTCGGGCGGAGGTTGGACCTGCTGGGGGTGCATGTGACGCCTCGATCCCGACATCGAGCGGGCGGGTATTGGGTCAAGTAGACCCTAGCGGCGGTCGCGGTGCAAGTATGGCGACCGGCCGACTTGCCTGTCGCAGACCGACACGCTCCGCACGCGTCAGGCACTCGTCCTGGGGTTGCACGCCTCCGAACTGCACGGGAATCCTTGGACTCGTCGTCTCGCCGCCGCCCGCGATGTCGTCGGAACGAAGGCCCTCGCATTCCGTCGGAGAGGCCTTCGCCCTCTCCCAGCTCGTCACGCGCGGCGCTGGCAAGGCCGCAGGCACCGCCCCGAGAATCGCGCCAGATTGCGACGCATCGCTCGGTCGACCGCGCCTTCGAGTTCAGGAGCACCTCACCTCGATGAACACCGCCTCGAAGCGCTTTCTCAAGCGATCCTTGCGCCTCAGCCCTGCCTGTCCTCCACCGTCTCCCCGCCCACGGCCCGGACGGGTCGTCCCGACGATCGGGCTGCAGGCGCTGGCGACCTTCGCCCTGTCTCTGTCGCTCCTGCTCGCAATCTCGAGGGTGCATGCGCAGGAGCCGCCGAGCGAGACGCCCGTCGTCCCGACGTCTGGAAAGACCATCGCCGTCGCGCTCGACGGATCGGGCGACGTCGCGACGATCGTCGACAAGGACGGCGGGCAGCAGGTCCTCAGCGCCTTCCACACCGGCGAGGTCTACGACGAGATCCGCGGCGAGGACCTCGTCGTCTATCGCAAGGGAGAACTCCTGTACACGGCGCGAAAGGGCCCGGACCACTACGTCGTCTGGACCGATGGCCGCAGCAGCGCGTTCGCGGCCGCGCCGGCGGTCTACCTCGATCGCAAGACCAAGGCTTGGACAGCCTACGGTCCCACGAGTTCGGCCGACCGTCTCTTCATTCTGTTCGACAAGAGAGTGGTCGGCGTCGTCACCTGCAGGCATGGTGGGTTCGGTGGCGTGGTCCAGTTCTCGTCCGATGACGCTCAGAACGGCCGCCAGTACAGCGAGCGCACCTACGCGCCGGAGATCGAGATCAAGTGGAGCGACCGCGACAAGGCTCCAATGACCGAGGGGGCCTTGCAGACCTTCGATGCATTCGGTCTTCGTGCGAGCTTCGAGAAGCAGATGGCCGATTTCCGCGCTGGCAAGCTGAAGGCGGAACCGACCTTCCGCGCTGCGCTGATGCGTTCAGGCCCAGTCGCGGTGCCCGCTGACTTCTCGATCCTCGCCGCGAGCGATCCCAAGGAGGCGAGAATCGTCGTGACGGAGGCGACGGTCGGCGGGAAGCGCGGCGCTGCCGTTCACCAGGGCGGGAAATGGACTTTCATTGATCGCAATGATCGGAAAGCCAGCCCTTCGATACCCGTGAGCTCGGGCTGGGGCGGACTGCTCCCCGACGGGAGCTACGCGGGATGGACGCCATTCGGTGGTGACCTCCGCGTCGAAGTCCACGGCAAGACGCTCGACCTCTCGGCCGCCAGGATGCGCGACAGCGGAATCGGGGCATCCGCGTTCGCGCTCCATCCACGCCGGCCGTTGGCCGCGTTCGTGATCACCGAAAGGCGCCCGGGAGCTCGACGGGAGACGATGAGCGTCGTCGAGACCGCGCGTGGAGGGCAGCGCGGCGAGCCGTTCCAATTCATCAATGATCTCGGGTTTGTCGGCGACTCGGCGATCTACGTCGGACAGCGCCCCGACGCGAACGCGCGCGTCACGCTCGTGCTCGGCGGCCGGTCGAGCGCCGAGTTTTCCCGCGAGTTCCACACCCTGAAGCAGTCTGCGGACGGCGAGCACTTCGTGTTCATGGTCGGATCACGCACGGCGGGTTCGAAAGTGCTGATCGATGGTTTCGAGCCGACCGCAACCGGCTTCTTCATTCCGGATTGGTGCGCGATCAGCGAGAAGGGCGAGACGGTCGCACTCCTCGAGCAAAGTTCGGCCACGGAGCGAAAGGTGGTGCTCTTCAGCGGCGGCAAGCGCAGCGATGTGCCGCTTCCACTGGGCGCCCTGCCCGTCGTGCCGCCGGTCCTCGCGCCTGATGGTTCGCAGTGGGCGGTCGTCTGCGCGATGCCGAAGCGGGGCACCGACGGGCAAATCGCGGTCATCTGGAACAACCGCGACGTCACTGGAGGCACTTTCGGCACCCTCGCTCTGCCCGATGACGTCAGCCGAGCGGGCATCAGCGAGACCGCGAGCGTCAACGCGAGCCTCAAGTTCAGCCCTGACGGGAAGAGCCTTGCGTTCGTTGCGCACGAGCCTGCCCGCCGCGACCGCAAGCACGTGGTCCTGAACGGCGTGGCGTTCGGCCCCTACGGATTCGTCACAGCTCCCACCTTCGACTCGGATGGCTCGCTGACATTTTCGGCACGCCGTCCGGCCGAAGGCAGCCCGCTGCTGCGCGTTCGGCTGCGGCCTGATTCGGTGAAGGCGAGCGATCTTGCCGAAGTCGCCCGACAGAAGGAGGAGGCCGAGGCAACGAGGTTGAGGGAGCGCGCGGCATCGGTGCCGACGGGGCGTCCTGAACCGGCGCTCGGAGCAATCGCGACCGACGGGGCACCGAGGCTTCGAGTCGATCAGAAGGTCATGGGCCTGCGCTCGGAGTTGCGCGGCACGATCGTCTTCAGCCGGATTGGGGATCGGGTGGCGTTCGCACGCAACGCAGGCGACCTGCGAAGGCAGGACCAGGGAGGGAAGGAGATCGAAGTCGCATCGACCGAGCTGATCGTCGATGGGCGCGCGGTCTTCGACGGCGATCGCGCGGCGAACATCAGGTTCAGCGACGATTCGTCCACATGGATCGCGAACGTCTTCGGCTACGCCAAGGTGAAGGGGGTGAAGTTCGACCATGGCTATCTGGTCAACGGGCAGGAGGTCAGCGTCGATGGGCGCGACAGCGAGATCGGCGTGATCAGTCCGGATGGAAAGCGGCTTGCGTTCTGGACGACGCGGAGGAGCCGTGAAGGCGCGACCCGCATCCTGATCGTCGATGGCCAGGAGGTCTACGCGATCGACGACCGGAAGCTCGACCTCGGGTCTCGGTTCAAGCACACCGATCCCTCGGCCCTTATCAGGTTCAGCGAAGACAGCGCGCGCTATGCGGCGTGGGTGCAGCTCAAGGGTTCGCCGGGCGGTGCCGTCGGAGAGTTCATCATCGACGGCAAGGCGGCGCCCGTGCGGGGGCAACCCTGCGGCTGGCTTGGATTCGTCGACTCGAAGATCGGATTCGCAGCGCAGATCCTGACCAGTGCAGGCCTGACGATCTGGAGCGAACGCGGGCTGGACGCGCCGATCAGCGGCTCGAGCCCCGGCATGGTTGCGGCGATCTCCTCGCCGGGCGACGTCCTCTGGGCAGGCACACCAAAGGGCGGCGATCGACCTCCCGAACTCTTCTCGATCGGGACGACATCGGACCTCGAGACGCTTCGAGGCCAGCTCGTGCGCGGCCCCTACGCCTCGCCGAATGGGGCGCACTATGCGGCGGTCTTGATGGCCGACGAAGCGCGAGGCATCCAGCGGCTCGTCCACGACGGCCGTGTCGTCGCACAAGGGATGAGCATCGGTCCTGTCGCGATGTCTGAGGATGGCGCCCATGTTGCGGCAGGCGCGCTTTCGCTTGAGCTGCAGCAGCCACCCGACCCTGCCGAGGGCAGGTTCTCCGCGACCCCCGCGCATGTCCTGCTGCTCGACGGCGACGCCGTGCGGCTCCCGAGTTTCGCCGCGGGCGAGCCTCCGTCGATCAGCCCGTGTGGTCGGCATGCGTCGGCGAAGGTCGCCGTGAACCGTGACGGCATGACGCTCTTTGCCAACGTGATCAACGGCGTTGCCGAGCCTGCGCGCGACGAGGTGCACCCGGTTGTCTTCAGCCCTCGAGGCGAGAGCACCGCATACTTCGCGAGCGATCGAGGACGTTGGATCCTCGTGATCAACGGACAGTCCACCCCTGCCGGCACTCCCATCTCGGTACCCGTTCGCGCCGACAGCCTTGCATCGATGAAGCAGCCGGAGTTCGCGGTGCGTCAACCCGTGTTCCTCTCAGAGCGCGTTGTCCGCGCATTCGTCGAGCGGAACGGCGAGATCGTTCGCCTCGACATCGCCATCGAAGGGGAGATTGCGCCTCGACCCAGTCTCGCGGAGCAGGCGGCGCAGCAGAAGCTTGCGGCGGCGAGCGATCGGCCGCAGGCGCCGCGACGCGGCACGGCATCCGACAGCGGGAACGCCGCGGGTACGGAGTCAGATCAGGATCAGACGCAGGACTCTGGCGTCGACAACGGCGGATTCGGGGTGAATGCCAAGGAGTTGGAGAAGCAACTTCAGGAGGCAAGCAAGGCACTCGAAAAGGCGCTGCAAGACGCGGCGAAGAATGGTGGATTCGGAGGTCTGCCCGCGCCCGCCCCGCAGCCGACCCCGCCGAATCCACCCGCGCCATCTGGGCCAAGCAAGCGACCGCCGCAAGGCAAGCCCGCAAGTGCCGCCGAGATCAAGGCTTTCCACGGCACGTGGAAAGTGCGTGGCCGTGATGCGAAAGGCAAGGAGGTCGGCGACACGATCGAGATCGCGGACATGCTTGTGTCGTCACGCGCCGGGCAGTTCGATCTCGGCGAAGTCGCGTACGCGGTTCGCAAGGCCGCGGATCTGGTGGTGCTGACCGCCGAGAGCGAAGGCGATGGCTTCACGATGCGCTGGCGAATCGAGCTCGACGGCGACGAACTGGTCGTGGAGGAGACCCTCGACCGGCTGGGGAAGGTCACCACGATCGAGTTGCGCGGCACGCGATCCGAGTGATGAGCGAGCAGGTCGGCGCCCGCAGCGGCCACGACCTGATGCGGCGGGTCGGTCCGAGGTAGCGCTGCGTCAGCTTGAGGAGCTCGTCGTAGGATCGGAGGTTCGACGTGTCGGTGAGAAACGAGCGGAGGTGCGTGTCGAACACCGCGTCGAGCGAGTCGCACGCCGCCTCCGCGATCGCAGGCGCAACGGCCACGCTCAACGGGAAGTCGGCGAGTCGGCGGAGCCCGGTCGCGTGCGCCTGCCGCTCGGCGAGGGAAATCGATGAGTCATCGTCCTCGTAGTTTTGATCCGTATGCGCAGCGCTTCCTACCCCAGCGTTTCCGAAACGGTGCGGCTCATCGCCCACGAACTGCGCAGCATGCGGTAGGTATGGCGCTTCTTCACCCGATACGAATCGCGCGCACATGCTCGACGGCCCCACGGCTCTGGCGAGCCTCCAGACCTACCTCGAGGCAATTCCTTGAGGATCGCCGTGTCGATGCCCATTTCGGCAATCATTCGCTGTTGGTCGAGGCTCTCCTCATCGAACTGCTTCAGACATCGTGCCCCGCTACGTCCATGGATCCGTAGTTCAATCTTCACAGGTTGAACGCCTGCTCGGAGACGCCGGGGCGCCGACAGATCTCCGCGATCATCGGTTCCGTCGACTCCTGTCGCCGGGGCGTGGCGATCGACGCTTTCATGGAGCGCTCCTGCTTCATGCGAACTTCAATCTCTGGAGGAGGCCGACTGGTCCGAAACAACTCGTAGTCCATCCGGCGCAGAAAGCGGGAGGAGGACCACTTCGAGTCCCAGATGGGCGTCTCAGCAAACTGCACAGCACACCACCGATACCGGCTCCGCAAACCCTTGAAGGCGGTGCGAGCGCCAAGAACCGGGTCACGGATTTCGCGCAGCACGGAACCCATACACTCCTTCCAAGCCGAAGTCGACACTTTCGGGGGAGTCAAAATATCGCACAGACGATCGGAGCCAATCCTCGGTATCCCACCATGATCCGCCGCGCAGTACCCGCTCCGACCCCGACGAGGGTCCGGGGGGATTGATCACGGGGCTCGATGCATAGTAGTTCTCGGAGTATCGATCTTTCACCCACTCGAGCACGTTCCCCGACATGTCGTGCAGCCCCAGCCCGTTCGGCGCCTTGCCGCCGACGGGGCGCGTCTGGTCGTCGGAGTTCGAGAAGTTCCACGCGATCGGACCGATCTGCGCCTCGACGCTCGTGCCCT
>JBIKWD010000088.1:0-12804 GCA_044356505.1 Phycisphaerales bacterium | reverse complement strand
ATCTTCCACGGCGTCACCCCCGACGGCATGACCTACTCGGGGTTCTCCGTGGTGCACTCCGAGCCCCTCCTCCGCGCCCTCAACGAGTCGGTTCGGACGTCTCCGGGCATCGTGGGCGGCATCACGGTCTTTGCGCTCGGCGCGGGGCTCGAGCTGCCCGCCGGCCTCGTGGTGGGCCTCGAGCGCGCGGTCGAGTGACCGTCACTCCCCCGGAAGCCGCGACCTCCCCCGCTGCTACCATCACGCCTTGGCCTCACCCCCACGAGGATTCGCATGACCACGATGACCCCTGCCGCCCAGACCATCGCCCGCGCCCTCTTCCCGGAAACCCCCTCGAAGGGGCGCGTCTACAACTTCTCAGCCGGACCCGCCGTCATGCCCGAGAGCGTGCTCGAGCAGATCCGCGAGGAGCTGATCGACTGCCGCGGCGGCGGCATCGGGCTCCTCGAGCTCTCGCACCGCGGCGCGCTCTACGAGGACCTCAACAACGAGGCCGAGGCCGCCTGCCGCAAGGCCGCGGGCGTCGGCAGCGACTACGCCGTGTTCTTCATGCCGGGAGGTGCGACGCTGCAGTTCGGTCTCCTGCCCCTCAACTTCATCCCCGAAGGCGGCACCGCCGCGTACATCGACACCTCGATCTGGTCGTACAAGGCCTACACCGAGGCGCTGCGCTGCCGACCCGTGACGGTCTCGTTCGACGGCCGCGCGCTCGCCGCGAAGTATTCGCGCGTCCCGAAGAAGGGCGAGTTCGCCGAACCCGCGGGCGCGAAGTACCTCCTCTACTGCCAGAACAACACGGTCGAGGGCACCACCTTCTGGGCGCCGCCCGAGACCACGCTGCCCCTGATCGGCGACGCGACGAGCGACATCTTCTCGCGCCCGTGGGACTTCACGAAGCATGCGATGGTGCTGGCGGCCGGGCAGAAGAACCTCGGCGCCTCGGGCGCGAGCCTCATCGTCGCGCGCAGGGACTTCATCGCAAGCGCGACGCAGAAGCTCCCCACGATCCTGCGCTTCGAGGACCACGCGAACGCCGGCTCGCGGCTCAACACGCCGCCGACCTTCGCCGTGCGCGTGATGGGCCTGATGGCCGAGTGGACGCTCGCCGTCGGCGGCCCCGAGGCGATCGCGAAGCACAACGCCCGCAAGGCGAACCTCATCTGGGACGCGGTCGACCGCTCGGGCGGCTTCTACTCCTGGCCCGCCGAGAAGTGGTGCCGCTCGCACCTCAACATCTGCTTCAAGACGCCGAAGGCCGAGCTCGACGCCAAGTTCGTCGCCGAAGCCGAGAAGCACAGCCTCTTCGGCCTCCTCGGCCACCGCGAGGCCGGCGGCATGCGCGCGTCGATCTACAACGCGTTCCCCGCGAAGGGCTGCGAGATCTTGGCGCAGTTCATGGACGAGTTCGCCAAGAAGAACGGCTAAGACGTTGTTTGAGCGGCCGCCGCTGCGGCGGCGGCCTTTGGCGGTAACCGGCGCCTACCCCCGCGCGAGTTCGAAGCGGTCGCGCGTCGACACATACGCGGCGCCGCCCATGCGGCCGACGGCGGCGAGCTTCGCCGGGTCGATGTGCATGCGCTCGTTCGCGAGGCAATCGTCGACGCGCACATGCACCACGCGGCCGAACACGCAGTTGCCCGCATTCGGCGTGCCGATCGGCGCAAACCGCCGCACTTCGATCGTCTCGCACTCGAAGTGGATCGGGCTCTCGAGAAGCGCGGGCGCCGCGATCCGCGCGCACGCACGCGGCGTCAGGCCCGCATAGGCGAACTCGCTCTCGCCGTGCGCGAGTTCCGCCGCGCACTTCACGACCGCCGCGATGTTCGCCTCGGTCGCGATCGACACCGAGAAGCACCCCGTCCCCCCTTCCGCCACGGGCTTCGCGTTCGCGAGCGAATCGTTCTCGCCGCCGTCGCGCTTGTTCACGGGGCAGAACATCACCACCATCGGTTCGGCGGACACACCGTTGAAGAACGAAAAGGGCGCGAGGTTGTGCTGCCCGCGCGCGTTCACCGTGCCCACGACCGCGATCGGACGCGGCACGATCGCGCCGACCATGAGGTTGTAGCGCAGCGCGTGCGGCAGGCTTTCGGTCGCGAACTCCATCTCAGCGCTCCTTCCGGGCCGACATCTCGGCCTCCACGCGCGCGAGCAACCCGTCCATCGCGCGCTCGATCATCGCCAGCATGTCGTCGAATCCATCCTCGCCGCCGTAGTACGGGTCGGGAAGATCAGCATGGTCGCTCGACGCGTCGAACGACCGTAGCAGCACCACGCGCTCGCGCGGCGCCCCCGCCGCGAGCACATGGCGCTCGTGGGTGCGGTCCATGCAGACAAAGAGGTCGTGCGCCTCGGCGCCGCGAAAGTCGCGCGAGTGCAGTTCCCGCGCGCGGCCGTCGGTCGGGTACCCCGCCGCGCGCAGGACGGCGAGCGAACGCCGGTCCGGCGGCTCGCCCTCGTGGTAGCCGTGGGTGCCCGCCGAGTCGATCGCCAGCCGCGGGAGGATGCCCGAACGCTCCGCCCGCGCCCGGAACACATTTTCCGCAGCAGGGCTTCTGCAAATGTTCCCAGAGCAGACAAAGACAATGCGGTACAGAGCCGAATGAGAAGACATGCCGCGAGTGTATCGCGGCAGGTCCGATAGACTGCGATCGGCGCCGCGACTCCGCGGCGCCGTCCCCGCTTGCGAATCTCCCGATGAGCTTTGAATTCGACCTTCTCGTGATCGGCAGCGGGCCAGCTGGCCAGCGTGCCGCCGTTCAGGCCGCGAAGGTCGGCAAGCGCGTCGCGATCGTCGAGCGCCAGCGCATGGTGGGCGGCGTGTGCCTGCACACGGGCACCGTCCCGAGCAAGACCTTCCGCGAGGCCGTGCTCTCGCTCACCCGCGTGCCTGCGCTGCAGGACGGCTCCCCCGTCGAGCGACCGCGGCCCACGATGGCCGATCTCATCCACCGCGTGAACGAGGTCGTCGAGCGCGAGCTCGATGTCGTCGCGCGGCAGCTCGTGCGCAACGATGTCGAGCTCCTCAGCGGCAGCGCGTCGTTCATCGACCAGCACACCGTGCTCGTCGACTCGGGCACCTCGGCGCGGCAAGTCACCGCCGAGTTCATCCTGATCGCCTGCGGCAGCAAGCCGGCGCCTGCGCCCATCGAGGCCGACCACCGCACGGTGCTGACGAGCGACGACATCATCCGCCTGCCCAAGCTCCCGCGATCGATCGCGGTGATCGGCGCCGGCGTGATCGGCCTCGAGTACGCGTCGATGTTCGCCGAACTCGGCGTCGAGGTCACCCTCGTCGACCGTCACCAGCGCCTGCTCGAGTTCTGCGACGCGGAGATCGTCGACGAACTGATCCACCAGATGCGGCAGAAGCGCGTCACCTTCCGCCTCGGCGAGGCCGTGAAGAAGATCGACAGCGGCAAGGGCGTCGGATGCGCGTCGATCGAGCTCGAGAGCGGCAAGCGCCTCGTGGTCGACGCCGTGCTCTTCTCGGTGGGCCGCGTCGGCGCGACCGAAGGTCTCGCGCTCGAGAAGGCGGGCTTGAAGGCCGACGAGCGCGGACGCCTCTCCGTCAACGCGAGCTACCAGACGCCCGTGCCGAACATCTCGGCGGCGGGCGATGTGATCGGTTTCCCCGCGCTCGCGTCGACGAGCTCGGAGCAAGGCCGCCTCGCGGTCTGCGCGATGTTCGGACTCGAGGCGAAGCCGGCGCCCGCGGGCTTCCCCTACGGCATCTACGCGATCCCCGAGATCTCGATGGTGGGCGCGACGGAGCAGCAGCTCACCGAGAAGAAGATCCCCTACGAAGTCGGCGTGGCGCGCTACGCGGAGATCGCGCGCGGCCAGATCCTCGGCGACGACAGCGGCTTCTTCAAGATGATCTTCCACCGCGAGACGCGCGCGCTGCTCGGCGTCCATTGCATGGGCACGCAGGCGACCGAACTCATCCACATCGGCCAGGCCGTGCTGACGCTCGGCGGCGGGCTCGACTACTTCCTCGAGACGGTGTTCAACTACCCGACGCTCGCGGAGTGCTACAAGGTGGCCGCGTACAACGCTGCGAACCACCTGCGCGTGGCGAAGGCGGTCGCGGAGCCGGTCTGAATCTGCGCGGGTTCGCGGTGCGCGCGCTCGACTTCGGGCGCGGTGGGCCTATACTCGCGTCGTCTTTCACAATCGGGGCCGACTAGCTTCGACCGGACGCACCCTGTCCATCGTTGCGAGCCGTGGAGCATCCTGGCCACGTAAAAAGGATGCAAAACAACAACTGCCAACACGCAGTACGCTCTCGCTGCCTAATACCAGCGACGTGGAGTGGACCCGACGTCCGATGAGGTCCACCCGCGCAAAAAATCGGGCTGGTTCCAAAGCGCCGCCTGGCCGCAGAGGAACGAGACTTCAGTCAGGCTGGTCTGGGGTTGGCGCCCGCCGCGAGCGGATGCCCCGGACGAGATTGAAATCGCGGACACGCTCGTAGACGCGGTGGAGAGGACGTCTCGGCACGGGGGTGCGAATCCCCCCGGCTCCACTCAAGCAAACAGCCCCCGCAACGCGGGGGCTGTTTGCTTGAGTGGAGCCGGTGTTTGAGCGGTCGCGGCTGCGGCCGCTCCCTCTGGTGCTAGGGCGCTCCCTCTGGTGCTAGGGCGCGCTCTGGTGCTAGGGCGGGCTCTCTGGTGCTCGAACGCGCTCTCGCGTGATTAGCACCAAAGGCGGCTGCCGCAAGCAGCAGCCGCTTCAAGAACGCGCATGCCGAGGGCGGAGCGCAGCGAAGCCCGAGCGATTGATGTCCGACGCACGCACGATGTTTCGTGTGGCATCACTTTGAGTGATGGCGGAATCGAACGCACCCAACACCCGACAACCACAGCCAAGAGCAAGAGGCCGTCCGCCCACGCGCCGCGCTCGCATACCGCCAAAACAACCACAAGCGCCCTCTCAGGCGCCTGTGGTGCGTGCGTCCCTTTCCGCACGGTTCTCCCTCTCCGCCCCGTGTGGTTCGTCAGCGGCGGCGGCGCCGTGCGCCGAACACCGCTGCGACTCCGAGCACCGCGACCGCGCCCGGCGACGGGATCGCTGCGTTGATTCCCTGGATCGACGCGTCGCCGACGTCGGCTCCCGTCAGGTTCGACTGCGCGAGGCCGAGCTGCAACAGCAGCGCCGCGAAGTTCGCCGACACGAGCAGGTCGCCCGTCGCGGTGAAGGTGTCGGCGGCCGGATTCGCGCCCGTGATCGCGACGTCGAACAGCACGCCGAGGCCGCCCACGCGGTCCGCCACCTTGAAGCCGTTGTCGAACAGGATCTCGAAGTTGCCGACGGTGACCGCGTCGTTGAACGTGATCGAGCCGCGGTGGTTGATCGACCCTGAGAAGGTCCCGAAGAAGTCCTTCGTCTCGTACTGGAACGTCGTCGGCAGCGCGGCCGAGGTGGGCGGCGTGATCACGAAGGCCACGGACCCCGCTCCGAGGTTGCCTGGCGTGATCACCCCGTCGCTCGCGCCCGTGAGCGTGAGGTTCGCGGCCGCCTGCAGCAGCGCGAGGTCGAGCAGGACGTTCGTCTGGCCTCCGACGGTCTGGACGAGGCCGGCCGATGCGGCGGTGGTGGCGCTTCCGGCCACGAACAAAGCGATAGCGGTGCGGTTCAAACGCATTGAAGACTCTCCTTTTCTCGTGTGCTGACGTTTCCAGCGCTCTCCCTCCGGGCCGGGCGGCTTCACCGCGCGACCGGGGGACCTCGGCCCAATCCGAGCGCCCCAGAAGGCTGGCTCTCCCGTGCCGCGGAACCGCGGGGGAGAAGAAGAAATGATCCAGACGTGGTCTCGCCCTCGCGAGCGTCGGGACTGAAGGTGTCTACGCTGCCGCCGCGCGGTCAGATTCGCCGCTCTTTGAAAGAATCACGCAATCGCCCCGCGCCCTTCCCGTGCCTCCCCTGTACGGATTCGCTCCCGAGAACGCTCTCCCCGATGGACAGGTAGCCGATAGAACCAATCACGGCGCCGTTCCCCGCCCGCCAAGACCCCGAACCTGCGTATCTCACGGAGAGCGCCCCCGCCGGCAGTCCCGCCATGTCGCCAAGTCGCAACCCATCCATGACCCAGACCAACTGGGACCTGATCCGCGATGCGGCGGCCGACACGCCGACCTCGCGCGCAAGTCTCGAGGAGGTGGCGCGTCGCTCGTGGCCCGCGATCTACGCGTTCATCCGCGCCTCGGGGCGCAGCCCCGACGAGGCCTCGGAACTCACGCAGGGCTTCATCTGCGATGTGTTCCTCTCGCGCGATCTTCTCGGCAAGGCCGACCAGTCCCGCGGACGCTTCCGCACGCTCGTGATGGGCGCGGTCCGCAACTACCTCGCCGACATGCACCGGCGCAGGACCGCGACCACGCGCCGCCCGAAGCACGGGAGCATCGGCCGCCTCGACGACCTCGCGGAGAGGACGAGCGAGCCCGCGGGCATGCAGGCGCTTACGCCCGAAGCCGCGTTCAACTCGCGCTACATCGCGTCGATCATCCGCGCCTCCACCGAGCGGCTCCAGCGCGAGCTCCTCGAGGAGGGCGACGAGGCGGGCTGGGAGATCTTCCGGCTCCGCGTGCTGCAGCCGTCGCTCGACGGCGTGGCCGCAAGCTACGACGAGATCGCCCCGCGCTTCAACATCGGCAAGGGCGCCTGCGCGGCACGCCTGCTCGTCGTCAAGCGCCGATTCGCGGCGATCCTCATGGACGAGCTGCGCGCGACCGTCGAGGATCCCGCAGACCTCCAGGACGAGGTCGCAGACCTCCTCGCGCTCCTCTCCCGCTAGACACCCCCGATGGACCAGAAGCGCAACAACCCCGACAAGCACGTGCAACGGCCCGAAGCGGCGTCCACGCTCAGCGACACGCTGCGCTGGGCCTTCGAGCTCGACCAGTCGCCGGCGCTCGCCGGCGCGACGTGGCTCACGCGCGAGATCATCCCCGATGCGAAGGACCCGTACGCCGCGATCCTCGCGCCGACCACGTCGCTCGACGCGCTCCGCGAGCTGAAGAACGCCTACAAGATGCTGCGCACCACAGGCGTGACCGCCGCCGAACGAAGCCTCGCGGCGCGGCTCTACGCGGCGACGATCGCGGCGGCGCTCGTCCGCCACGGAACCGCGATCTCGACGCAGACCCCGGTCGCGCTCCAGCGCGCGTTCACCGAACTCGCCGAGGACGCCGACATGCCGGAAGAGCTCCGCATGGTGGCATCGCGCGCGCTCACTTCCCCGCCGAAGGCGTGACCTCGCTGAAGCCGCCGCGCGGCCGCGCGACGTCCTCGGCCGCTCCGCCGACCGGCAACCGCTCGAGCTCGGCGAGCTCCTCCATCGAGAACGGCTCCCAGCGGATGCGCGCGGCC
Source organism: Phycisphaerales bacterium (assembly GCA_044356505.1). GTDB lineage: Bacteria > Planctomycetota > Phycisphaerae > Phycisphaerales > SM1A02 > QWPT01. Next base: position 5,433 of record JBIKWD010000088.1, on the reverse strand, counting down.
CCGAGCGAGTTCCCCGTCGCAAACGCAAGGTCGACGAGCGCGATCTGATAGCTCGCAAGCGCCGCGACCTCGCGGCTTTGCGCATCCGCGAGGCTCGCCGACGCGTCGAGCACGTCGGTGCTCGTGCGGAGGCCGACGTCGAACTGCCGTTCCTCGCCCGCGAGCGTGCGCGCGGCGAGCACCGTCTCGAGCCGCGCGGCGAGGATCCGCTGCCAGCTCTGCGTGATCGCGTCGAGCGCGTCGAAGACCTCGGTGCGGATCGCCTGGCGCCGCGCCTCGCGCGTGCCGAGCCGCTGCACGCGCTGGAGGATCGCGGCGTTCACGCGCGACTGCGCCACTTCGTTTCCGAGAGGGATCTCCGCGCGCAGCCCGACGTCGAAGCTGTCGGCGTTGCCGAGCGAGCCGTAGGCGTCGTCGAAGTCCGTGCCCGTCCCCTGCACGTTGTAGCCGTAGTCGAGGACGAAGAGCGGCAGCGCGGTGTTGCGGCGGAAGCCGATCTCGCTCTGGTCGATCGCGAGCTGGAGCTCGAGCTCGAGCATCTCCATGCGGTTCGCCACCGCCTCCTCCGAGAGCGCGTCGCCGTCGAGCGCGAGGCCGACGGGGTTCGGGTCGCTCGCAGGCCTGAGCGCCGTCGCCTGCGAGACGGGCAGGTCCTCGCGGTTCATCAGGCGCTTCAGCGCGCGCTGGCGGATGCGGAGGTTCGCATCGGCGACGATGATCTGCTCGAGCGTCTTGCCGATCCCGCTCTCGGCGCGCACGACCTCGATCTCGGGTGCGTCGCCCGCGTCGACCCGGCGCCGCGCGCGCTCGAGCTGCTTGACCGCGACCTCGTACTGCGCGCGGCGCACGCCGAGCTCGCGGTACGCCGAGTAGACGTTCCAGTACGCCTTGTCGGCGTTGGCGAGCACGCGGATCGCCTCGAGCTTGGTGCGCGCGTCCGCGATCTGGCCTTGCCACGCCGCCACGCGGATCGAGTGCGTGTTGGCGTCGACGCCGGCGCCGCGCAGAAGCGGCTGGCTCATCGAGAACCGCAGCGCCGCCAGCCAGTCGTCGCCCGGGGTCCCGAAGTCGAAGCCGTCGCCGGTGCGGCTCAGCGGCGCGGACAGGTCGATCTCGCCGCCGGTCGCGAGCGGAATGCGAAGTCCCGCGTCGAACGCCTCGGTCTCGGCGGGCTGCCCGGTCGCAAGATCGGCGAACACGCTGTTGTTCGAGCGGTCGTAGCTCGCGAAGAACACGTTCTCGAACTTCGCCTCCTCGGCCGAGAGGTTCTCGCGCGCGATCGCGGGGTCGACGAGCTTCGTCCGCAGGTCGAGGTTGTTCGCAAGCACCGCCGAGCGCACCTCCGCGAGCGTGAGCGGCACGGCGTCCGCAGGCAGCGCCGGCGCGGCCACCTCGGCAAGCGTCTTCTTCGCCGCCTCCTCGAGCGTCACGGGCGTCTCGCTCGAGCGCGCGGACGGATCGACCGAGTCGATCTCGCGCAGCGTCGAGTCGGGGACGCGCCAGCGCGGATCCTCGTTGTCGAAGATGCCGGTGCGGCAGGCCGGCATCGTGCCGGCGGCGAGCGCGGCCGCTGCAAGCGCGAGCGGTCGGAGCGGTCGGTGCTTCATTCGTGCCTCAACGCCTCGATGGGATCAAGCCGCGATGCCTTGATCGCGGGGAACATGCCGAACACGAGCCCGGTGATCGCGCTGAACGCGAAGCTGAGCGCCACGGCCCAGAACGGGATATCGGCCTGCTCGAGCTGCGCGCCCGGGATCTTCGTCAGGCCGAACGCGGCGAGCCGCCCGACGGCGATCCCGATGAATCCGCCGACGAGGCAGAGCGTCACCGCCTCGAGCAGGAACTGAAGCAGGATCGCGTTCGGCGTGGCGCCAACGGCCTTGCGCAGGCCGATCTCGCGCGTGCGCTCCGACACCGACACCAGCATGATGTTCATGATGCCGATGCCGCCGACGAGAAGCGAGATCGCGACGATGCCGCCCGCGATCGCCGTGATGCCGGTCGCGAGCGCCTTGAACTGCTCGATGAACCGGTCGATCGCCGTGACGCTGAACGTCTCGACGCCGCCGGGCAGGATCCCGCGCATCCGCCGCATCACGAAGCGGACCTCCTCCTGGGCGTCCTCCGCGACCTCGGGGCTCGCGAAGAGCCCCTCGACGCGCATGAAGAAGTTGCGCTCCTGCATCTTCGCCGCCACCGAGAACGGGATGAAGATCTCCGCGCTCGAGGTGTTCATGCCGAAGAACCGCGCCTGCGTCGTCTCGACGACGCCGATGACCGCGAAGCGGCGGCCGCCGATGAGGATCGACTCGCCGACGGGATTCGCGGACAGGTTCAGCTCGGCGATCGCGTCGACGTTGATGAGGCAGACCTGGCGCTCGCCGTCCTCGTCGATCTGGGTGAACGGCCGCCCCTCCTCGACGAAGCGGTTCTGCACGACGTGCCAGTCGGGCCAGATCCCTGCGACGGTGATTCCCTCGATGATCTTGTCGCCCTGCTGGACATCGAGGCCGACCTCGGTGATGGGCGTGATCGCCTTCACCAGCGTGCACTCTTCCTTGATCGCCCGCGCCTCCTCGGGCTTCACCCTGATCTTGTCGAACGGGTACATGTTGCGCGGCGCGTTGTCGGGCCGGTCGGGAAACACGAAGAACTTGCTCGCGCCCACCGACTCGAACTCGGTCAGGACGCGCGCGCGCAGCCCGGTGAGCGCCGCGATCACCGCGGTGGTGCTGGCGACGCCGACGATGATGCCGAGCGCCGTCAGGAACGCGCGCGACTTGTTGGCCCAGATCTGCGAGAAGGCGAGCGAGATGGCCTGCAGCCAGAAGAGCGGGTTCAGCACGCGTCACCGCCCTTCGCAGCGGCGAACGCCGAGACGCCCGGGAGGTGGCGCCCCGCCACGTCCTGCGCGACCGGCAGGTCGCTGAGCACGCGGCCGTCGCGGAGGCGCACCACGCGCTGGCAGTGCGCGGCGACCTCGTCCTCGTGGGTGACGATGACGACGGTCTGGCCCTCGGCGTGGATCTGGCGGAAGAGCGCGAGGATCTCGGCGGTCGTGGCGCTGTCGAGGTTTCCGGTCGGCTCGTCGGCGAGGAGGATGGACGGCTTGTTGAGGATCGCGCGCGCGATCGCCACGCGCTGCCGCTGGCCGCCCGAAAGCTGGTTCGGCCGGTGGTGCACGCGCTGCGCGAGGCCGACGCGGTCAAGCGCGGCGAGCGCACGCGCGCGGCGTCCGCGCCAGCCGCCCTTCGCGTAGACGAGCGGCAGCTCGACGTTCTCGAGCGCCGTCTGGCGCGGCAGGAGCTCGAAGCTCTGGAAGACGAAGCCGATCTCCTCGTTGCGGACCTGCGCGAGTTCGCGCGCGCCCATCCGGCTCACGTCGCGGCCGTTGAGGAGATACGTCCCCGAAGTCGGACGGTCGAGGCAGCCGAGCATGTTCATCAGCGTGCTCTTGCCCGAGCCCGACGAACCCATGATCGCGACCATCTCGTTGCGGCCGATCGCGAGATCGAGCCCGCGGAGCGCATGGATGGTCTCGACGCCGACCTTGTAGATCTTGGTCAGCGCGCGGACCTCGATCAGCGCGGCGGTCGTCTTCGCTGCGTCCTTCGCGGCGTCAGCCATTCGACGACCCCGCGTCCGGCGACTTCGCCATCTGCGCCGCCGCGTCCTTCGCCGTCTCCTCGCGGATCGCGTCGCCGTCCTTCAGCCGTTCGAGCACGCGGTACGGACCCGTCACGACCACGTCGCCCTCGGAAAGTCCCTCGAGCACCATGGTGTCGGCGAGATTCGACGGCCCTGTGCGCACCGGCTTGATCACCGCCTTGCCGTCGACCATGCAGAAGACGACCGTCGCCTTGCGCCGCGCCTGATCGACGAGCGGATGGGTCGTGAGTCCGGCGGGCAGGTCGTCGAACTTGCGCTCGAGCAGCGCCTGGCTCGGGATCAGCAGGCCGGTGGTGCGGTCGACGACGATGTCCACGTTGGCCGCAAGTCCCGAGAGCAGCGTCTCGCCGTCGGCGAGGTCGAGCTTCACCTCGCACTTGAACCACCCGCCCGACCCGGCGCCCGACGCGCCACCCGAGCCGCCGAAACTCGCCTCGGTGCCGCGCGAGAGCGCGACGCGGTCGACCGTGCCCTTGAACTCACGGCCGCGGTAGGCGTTCACGCGTACCGTCGCGTCCTGGCCGGCGCGCACGCGCGCGACGTCGCTCTCGGCGACCTTCGCCTTGAGACGGACGGTGGCGAGATCGGCGACGGTGAGGATGCGCGTTCCCGCGTTGTTCATGGTGCCGACGACGACGAGCTCGCCCGGCTCGGCGTTGAGCTCGGTGATCTGTCCGTCGATCGGGGCCGAGATGGTCGTCTTCTTGAGAAGCTCGCGCGCGCGCTCGATGTCGGCTTCCGCGGCGGCGAGCGAGCTCTCGATCACCGACAGCCCCTCCCTCGCGGCCGCGATCTGGGCCTCGAGCTCGCGCACGCGCGCGATCGCGTCGTCGAGCGAGGCGCGGCTGACGTCTCCGGTCTTGAAGAGCGACTCCTGGCGCTCGAGCGTCGCCTTCGCGTTCGCAAGCTGCGACGTCGGGCCCGCGAGACGCTCCTGCTCGCTGCGCAGGCGGAAACGCTCGCCGTCGCGCCGCGCCATCTGCGCCTGGAGCGAGGCCTGCAGGTCGCGGTCGTCGAGCTTGACGACGACCTCGCCCTTGCGCACGGTCGCGCCCTCGCGGAACGGGATCTCGAGGATGCGCGCGCTCACCTCGGCCGAGACGTCGACCTTGACCTCGGGGTCGAGCTCGCCCGGCGCAGAAACCGTCTCGACGAGTTCGCGCGACGCCACCTTGGTGATGCGGACGGCGAGCGCGTCGCGCTGACCGCCGAACGACGGCAGCATCTCGAGCGCGGACGGGCCGGCGACGACAAGCCCGGCCACAACGAGGCCGATGATCGACGCCATCACGATCAGGAAGATTCGCACGGAACGGGACTCCTCGCGGTTCTGCCGCCGCGGGGACCGGCCCTCGGGCGTTCTGGGAAGGCGAGGGTATTCGCAATCCGACTGTTGCGGTTGCAGAGGACGAAGCGCGAAAAGCAAGCGCCCCCGATCGTGGGGTGGAGGGGCAGGCCGTCTCGCCCTTCAGTTCGCCCTTACTTCAGTTCGCTCGTCCTTCGGTTCGATCGTCCTTCGGTTCGATCGTCCTTCGGTTCGATCGTCCTTGAGTCCACTGTCGCTTCAACCAACGCGCTCGATCGTCACCGTCAGCCGAAGCGAGGTGAGCTGCTCTGCGACCAGTTCCGCATGCTCGCGGTGGGTGGCAATCACGAGGGAGACACCCTTCTTATGGGCCTCCATCGTGCAGCGGGTGGCGGCCGGCACGCTCAGGCGCGCGAAACGGCAGAGAGACTCGATCACGAATCCGATGTCGTTCACCT
>JBIKWD010000268.1:0-3690 GCA_044356505.1 Phycisphaerales bacterium | reverse complement strand
GACGAAGCGCTCGGCCGCTGTTTTTTCAGCGAAAGCGGGCGAAAGTGCGCGGCGACCGTCATGCCGCGCGGGATCGGTCCCGCGCTCGGGCATCTTGCCCTCCATCGCGGCGCGGCGCGTCTTGCCCGCCAAGGAAGGAGCTCACGATGCTGACGGAAGAAGCGAGAAGAGAGCGGATCGGGCAGATGCTGGCGCTTGCCAAGGTCTATCGCGGGTGGACGGGAACGCAGCTGGCGGCTGCGCTCGGGCGCGAGCCGTCGCGGGCGGTGCCTGCCACGGGAAACCCGAAGCTCGACCTGATGGAGCGGCTCGCGGCCGCGCTCGAATGGGAGACCGGCGAGGTCGCCGAGAGCCTCGTCGATCCCGAGAGCGACGAGGGGGGCGGCGAACTCGAGGACATCCCGTTCGCGGAGCTCGATGCCCGTGCGCAGCAGGCGCACCGCGCCGGCGACTTCGCGGCCATGGAGGGCGTCGCGCGCGCCATGCGGAGGATCGCGGCCTCCTCGCACGAGCGTGCGGTCGCGGCGAACCGCCTCGCAGGCGTGTACGACGGCCTCGGCCGCTATCCGCGCGTCCTTCGCTGCGTGCAGGAGGGGCTTGCCGAGGAGCGGATCGGGGGCGATCTCCGCCTGATGCTGGTCGTCAACCTCGCGAACGCGCACTACTCGCTCTGGAACCTCCACGAGTCGCACGCGATCAGCAACGGCCTCGCCGAACGCTTCGAGTCGGACCCGCCGCGCGGACGGCTCCAGCACGTGGCGCTTGCGTTCAGCCACGCGATCCGCGGACACAGCCGCCGGCGGATGCTCGGCCGCTGCTCGTCGGAGAGCGAGGCGGCGGACGTCGCCGTCGCCGCCGAGAGGGACCTCTCGTGCGCGGAGGAGCACTACGCGCGCCTCGCGCAGCAGCACGACGACATGCAGTATCTCTGCCTCGCCAACACCGCGAGGGGCGGCGTCATCGAGGCTCAGGTCGCCGCGGGCCGGCGCTCGCCCGAGGATGCGCTCGACGAGATCGTGGCGCGCCTCGACGACGCGATCGACCTTGCGGCGCCGCGCACGCCGCATCTCGTCGAGAGCTGGGGCTGGTGGAGCGTGTTCGGCGCGAACATCGCCATGCGCGCAGGGGGCTGGCGCGCGGACGGCGCCGCGCTGGCCGCCGACGAGGGCGAGCGCTTCGAGCAGGCCATCGCGATCTGCACCAACAAGGCCGCCGAGATCGCCGACCATCTCGACCACTGGCCGATGCGCGAGCGCGCATTCACGATCGAGTGGTTCCGCCGCGAGCACGTCGTCCGCGCAAGCTGCGACGAGGCCGTCGCGTGGACGCTCGACTCGGACGACGTGCGCGTGCTGGTCGGGACGATGGGGCGGTTCCCGCTGTTCCGCCCGACGGGGTGGAAGATCCTCGAGCACGCCTCGGTCGCGGAGTCGGCCGCGTAGCGCGGCGTGCGCGGCGGATCGGATACCTTGCAGCCATGGTCACGAGGGCACCGGACCCCGCAGTCTCGAGCCGCGCCCGCCGCGCCGCCAAGTGGGCGATCGCGGTCGGGTTCGTCGGCTTCGGGCTCAAGGTGACGGGCTGGCTCCTCACCGGATCGGACGCGGTCTTCTCAGACGCGCTCGAGAGCATCGTGAACATCATCGCGTCGGTGGGCGCGTTCCTCGCGATCTCGTATGCCGAACGGCCGCCCGACGAGGAACATCCCTACGGCCACGGCCCGATCGAGTTCGTGAGCGCGCTCGCCGAAGGTGTTCTGGTGGCGGCCGCGGGACTCGTGATCCTCACGCACTGCGTCGGCACCGTCTTCCGCGGGCGCGAGCCGATCGCGGAGATCGACATCGGCTTCGCGCTCGTCCTCGCGAGCGCGGTGCTCAACGGCGTGACGGGGTTCATGCTGCTGCGCATCGGCCGCGCGGTCGGCTCGGCCGCGCTCGAGGGCGACGGCAGGCACCTGCTCTCCGATCTCTGGACCACGCTCGCGGTGCTCGTCGGGCTGTTCCTCGTGTGGCTGACGGGAGAGATGTGGATCGACACCGCCGTCGCGGTCGGCGTCGGCGCGCTGCTCGCGATCGTGGGCACGCGCATGGCGCTGAAGGGCGTCTCGTCGATCATCGGGCTTTCCGACCGCGAGGACCACGCGCGGATCGTCGCCGTGCTCGAGGAGCACCGATCGGGCGCGAAGCCGCCCGCGATCTGTTCCTACGCGTCGGTGCGGCACCGGCACCAGGGGCGCATCCACTTCGTCGACATGCATCTGCGGGTGCCGCGGACCATGACCGTCGCCGACTCGCACGACATCGCGAGCGCGCTCGAGCGCGAGGTGCTCGCCGCCGTCGGCGAAGGCACGGCGACCGCGCACATCGAGCCGTGCGGCGACGCGGCGTGTCCGCGGTGCATGGGTGCGCCGTCTGCGCGCGCCTGATGCGCGCAGCGGCGTCGTTCAGGCGCGCAGGAGCGCGCTCGCCGCGATCGCGGCCATCTCGATGCGCATCACGCACGGTCCGAGCGAGACGACCGTCGCGCCGAGGGCGCGGAGTGCGGCGATCTCCGCGTCGTCGAAGCCGCCCTCGGGACCGATGAAGACGCTGCGCGCGGCGTCCGGCGCAAGCGTCGCCGTCCATGCGCCGATCGGCACGGCGCCCGAGGTGTGCGCGACGGCCACGGCGGCGCCGCGCGCAAGCTCGGCGCGCGCGACCTCTGCGAGCGGGCCTCCGCCGACGAGTTCGGGCATCCAGGCGCGCTTCGCGACCTTGGTCGCCTCGGCGAGGATGCGGTTCCAGCGCTCTCCGCGGTCGAGCTTGTCCGCGTCGACCACGCTGCGGGCGCATTCGAGCGGAACGAGCCGCGACGCGCCCGCCTGCGTGGCGCCGTCGAGCAGGGTCGACAGCCGGTCGCCCTTCGGCACGGCGAACGCGACCGTGACCTCGGGCGCGAGCGGTGGCGCCGTCTCTCGCGTCACGACCTCCACGAGGCGGTCGCCGTGCCGCGCGCGTTCGCCCGTGATCCGCGCGGTCGCGAGCGTGCCGTGGCCATCGAAGAGCGTGATCGTGTCGTCGGCGCCGAGGCGCCGCACGTCGAACGCGTGGCGCGCCTCGTCGCGCGGGATCTCGACCGAGCCGCCTGGCTCGGGGATCGCGGAGACATGGAGCCAGAGCGAGGACACGGGTCGATTTCTGCGAAGAGGACGGCGCTTGTGAAGAAGGCCCGCCGAGTGGCGGGCCTTCGTGTCGAATGGAGCGTACCGGGATCGAACCGGTAACCTATGCCTTGCAAAGGCATCGCTCTCCCAATTGAGCTAACGCCCCGACACGCGCAGTATAGCGGGTTACTTCGCGGGGTCGTTGGTCTCCGCGCCCGTGGCGGTCGCACCCGCAGGGGTGCTGGCCGAGGGCGAGGCGCCCATCGGATTGATGTCCTTCGAGCTGAGCGGGCCGATCTGGGTCGGCGCGATGGTGTTGAGGCGCAGGCTCTCGTCGTAGCGGATCGGGCCCTTGACGCCGATCAGGAGGCCGAGCATCGACGGGAGGTCGAACTCGGGCGTCGGAAGGATGTACGCGATCGTCTGGCCCGTGCCCTGGTCCTGCAGCCGGAAGAGAAGCGGAAGGCGATCGCCGTTGTAGACGCTCGACGCGTTGATGCGGCCGACGGCGTCCCACGGCTGGCGGGTCTTCATCGCGAGCTCAAGGT
>JBIKWD010000087.1:0-12857 GCA_044356505.1 Phycisphaerales bacterium | reverse complement strand
CGGCTTTCCGTTCCCTCACCAAGGCGCCCTGAGAGAGAAACCCATGAAGCTGACCGCTGTTCTGTCCGCCGGAGCCCTCGCGCTCGCCGTCGCATCCACCTCGAACGCCGCCCTGCTCTACGGCGGCGGAACCGAAACCGGAAACCGTTTCAACGCCGGCGCCGGCGCCATCACCTACATGAACTGCTTCACCGCAGTCGGGGCCGGCGAGACCCAGCTCTCGCTCGAGAGCCTGATCGTCGGCATCCGCCGCGGCGCGACGGGCGGCTTCCTCACCGAAGTCGGGATCAACATCTACGCGGCGGAAATGACCTTCGACGGCGTCAACTTCGGACGCGGCGCGAACTACCTCGTCTACTCGTCGACCCTCGGCGCCGACGCCTCCCCGGGCTTCGTCACCCAGCTCGTCAACACCGGCGACATCTCGAGCCAGGGCGTCACCCTCAACCTCGAGCTCGCCTCGAACGCCGGCCTCGGCGGCTGGTGGATCGGCGTCGAGTTCACGGGCCCGAACGCAGCGAACACCATCAACGGCTGGCGCGTCGTCAACGCTCCCACGACCGGCGCGTCGATCAACGGGTTCGGCATGTTCAACTTCAACGGTTCGGGCGCGTTCCAGTCGCTCTTCGCCTTCGGCACCCCGCCGGGATCGGCCCCCAGCCGCCTCATGGTCGACGTGAACGGCACCCTGGTGCCGGCTCCGGGCGCGCTTGCCCTCCTCGGCGTCGCCGGCCTCGTCGCGCGTCGTCGCCGCTGATCGCGCGGACCTGCATCCATCAAGGGAACCCAGCGACCCCGCCGCAAGGCGGGGTCGTTGTCATTCCCGCGGCCGGACGGCATCCGCGCAAGAGGGCGACGGATTTCCCTCACGGCCCGCCGCGGCCTGCGTATCGATGGTTGACGGCCTCACTGCGTCCGCTCCCGAGACGCAGCACTTCTACCGCGCAGGCGGCCGTCCCAAGCAACGCCTGCGACTCAACCCGGCGCGCAGTCTGCCGCGAGCCCGACGTGCATCCGGAGCGGGGTTGTCCTGCGTCGAGAGGCGCCCTTGCGGGTCGTTCCCGCAGAAAGGTCGACCCATGTCGACTGTTCCAATCCGGATGCGCGGCTTCACGATCGTCGAACTGCTCGTGGTCGTGTCGATCATCTCGCTCCTCATCGCGCTGCTGCTCCCCGCGGTGGCGAAGGGCCGCGACAAGGCCCTCATCACCCAGTCCGTCTCGAACCTCCGCAACCTGGCCTCTGCCAACGAGTCGTACGCCGGCGACTGGGGCGGACGGCAGTTCACGGCGATTCCCGACGACACGGGACTCGCCAACGGCGACTGCGGCATCTACAAGACGAACATCGCCTGCCCGCCGCCGCTCATCGTCGGCACCGCTCCGAACGGCGACATCTGGGGCGCGTGGCTCGGCGGTGGCGGCAAGTGCACCGGCGTCGTGACCGCCGGCTCCTGCATCTACTGGAGCTTCTACGTCCCGATCAACTTCTCGAGCCCGAGCCAGGGCTTCGGCTCGTTCCGCGTTCCGAACGCGAAACCGTTCGCGGCGTACGTCGGGCGGCGCTTCTACGACCCGACCTTCTACGCGCCGAAGGACGTGCTTCCCCTGGCGAAGGCGGCGAAGTTCTTCACGAGTCCGGGCGAGTTCGACGCGGACCAGAGCGGCGAATGGGAGCGGAGTTCGTACTGCTTCTCGCCCGCCGCGATGTACGACGCGAAGGTGCTCGCGCGCAACGGCACCGCGTTCGACGGCTTTGGCTACACCGCGCCGCAGACGCTCAAGGCAGGCTACCGCAGCCCGCCGGTGTCGCGCTGCAAGTACCCGACGCTCAAGACGCGCATGCTCGAGCACAACTGGCTGCAGAACGCGCCGGATTCGCCGATCAACGCCGCCTTCCTGGGCGGCACCACGCCGTGGACCTTCAACCACGGCTACAACTCGGCGCCGGTCACGCTCTTCTTCGACGGCCACGTCGAGCTCGTCGGCTGCCAGCGCTCAATGCAGGCCGACCAGCGCATCGCCGATTCGAACGGGTCGGTGTGGTCGACAAACACCCCGTTCGGCGAGGCGGGGTACTACGGCGGCCAGTCGTACGACTTCCTCGTCGACACCAGCTTCCACATCCTGACCACCGACGGCATCGAGGGCCGCGACGTCCTCGGCGCCGAAGGCTGAGCGCCCCCATCGGCAGCCACCCGCGGGCCGGTCGCCGTGCGTGTGCACGCGCGTACGGCGGCCGCCCGTTCTGCGGTTGCCATAGCGGGGTTCTCGGACACCGAAAGCCGCCACCTGCCTCGGACCAAGAAGAGGTCCTCGGGCAGGCGGTCGGCTTTTTTCAACGTTTTTCGCCTCTCCTGGGCCGCCGCTGCGAACTGTGGGTACCTTTTCCAATGACGGCGCCGCCCGCGGACTCTCACGTTGGCGATTCAGGCACATCGGCCGTCGCATGTCTTCGATGTGCCAAACAATCTGGACGGGCAGCCATCACCGCCTCGAAGTGCACTCGGGCGGACGGAGCGATGGCGGCCGAGAGAACGTCCATCGCGGGACTTTCCCGCAGAAAGGTCGAGTCCAACATGACTCACCAGAACCGCAAGAGCGGCTTCACGATCGTCGAGCTCCTCGTCGTCGTGTCGATCATCGCTCTCCTCATCGCGCTGCTGCTCCCCGCAGTGGCAAAGGGCCGTGACAAGGCCCTCATCACCCAGTCGGTCTCGAACCTCAAGAACCTCGCGACGGCCAACGAGTCGTACGCCGGCGACTGGGGCGACCGTCAGTTCACCGCGATCCCGGACGACACCGGCCTCGCCAATGGTGACTGCACCCTGTACAAGCAGAACATCGCCTGCCCGCCGCAGGTCATCGTCGGCACCGATCCGGCTGGCTCCATCTGGGGCGCTTGGCTCGGCGGCGGCGGCAAGTGCAGCGGCGTCGTTGGCGCCGGCAGCTGCGGCCTGTGGGGCTTCTATCCCCCGATCAACTTCCAGAATCCGAGCCAGGGCTTCGGATCGTTCCGCGTTCCGAACGTGAAGCCGTTCGCCGCGTACGTCGGCCGTCGCTTCTACGACCCGACCTTCTACGCTCCGAAGGACGTCCTCCCGCTCGCGACCGCCGCGCGGTTCTTCACCAGCCCCGGCGAGTTCGACACCACCAGCGGCGAGTTCGAGCCGAGCTCGTACTCCTTCTCGCCCGCGGCGATGTACGACGCCAAGGTGCTCGCGCGCAACGGCACTGCGTTCAACGGCCAGGGCTACACCGCGCCGCAGACGCTCAAGGCAGGCTACCGCAGCCCGCCGGTGTCGCGCTGCAAGTACCCGTCGCTCAAGACCCGCATGATCGAGCAGAACTGGCTCCAGAATACGCCGGATTCGCCGGTGAACTCGGCCTTTGCCGGCGGCACCACGCCGTGGTACTTCAACCACGGCTTCAACTCGGCGCCCGCCTGCCTCTTCTTCGACGGGCACATCGAGCTCGTCGGCTGCCAGCGCTCCATGCAGGCTGGCCAGCGCATCGCGGCGTCGCAGGGCTCGGTCTGGTCGAGGAACACCCCGTTCGGCTCCGAGGGCTTCTACGGCGCCCAGGCCTACGACTTCCTCGTCGACACCAGCTTCCACATCCTGACCACCGATGGCATCGAGGGACGTGACGTCCTCGGCGCCGAAGGCTGATCCGGACAAGCTGGACTTGGCTTCATTCCGCAGCCGCCCGCCTCGCGCGGGCGGCTGTCTTTTTGCACCGGAGCCGACGCCCGCAGCCACCTCGGCGAGGGCGCCGGGCGGCGGCCGATGCCGTGTCGGATCGGGCGGAAACGCCGATCCCCGCACGTTTCCGCGCGGAATCAGGGAAAATGTCAAGCCACTCCTAGGCAGGGGACGCAGGACGAGTCACCATAATGTGCGTCCGCAGCGATCGTGCCCGTCTGCAGACGCCATCTCTTTCTCACCGGTTTCGGTCCGTACGACACGTCCGCACAAGTTGTCCCAGGAGACCCCCATGGCTGACGCCTTCTCGCGCAGCAACCGTGGCCCGACGCGTGGATTCACCATCGTCGAGCTGCTTGTCGTCGTCTCGATCATCTCGCTCCTCATCGCGCTCCTTCTCCCGGCCGTGGCGAAGGGACGAGACAAGGCGCTGATCACCCAGTCCGTCTCGAACCTCAAGAACCTCGCGGTGGCGAACGAGGCCTACGCCGGCGACTGGAACGACCGCCAGTTCCAGGTCGTGCCCGACGACGCCGGCATGGTCGGCGGCAGCTGCGAGCTGTACAAGCAGCAGATCGCATGTCCACCGCCGCTCTATCTCGGCTGGGATGGAAACGCCATGTGGGCGTACTTCCTCGGCTCGAGCGGAAAGTGCGCGCAGTTCGGCTGGCCGGAGAACTGCTACAACTGGATCGTCTACATCCCGATGGACTTCGGCACGGGGCCGAATCCCGGTGGCGGCAACTCGTACGGCGCGTTCCGCAACCCCGGCCTGAAGGCGTTCAACGCGTACGTCGGCCGTCGCTTCTACGATCCGACGTACTACGCGCCGAAGGACGTGCTCCCGATCGGGAACGTCTCGAAGTACTTCTCGATCCCGTCGGAGTTCTCCTACAACCCGAGCGAGAATCTCTACGAGGACAGCTCGTACTGCTGGTCCCCGGCCGCGATGTTCGATCCCAAGGTGTTCGGCCGAAACACGGCGACGTTCAACGGCCAGGGCTACACCGATCCGAACTCGATGAAGACGGGCTACCGGAGTCCGCCGACCTCGCGCTGCAAGTATCCGAACCTCAAGACCCGTATGATCGAGCACAACTGGCTGCAGAACGCACCGGACACGACGATCAATCCGAACTTCGCCGGCGGCAAGACCAACTGGTTCTTCAACCACGGCTACAACTCGGCGCCGGCGACGATGTTCTTCGACGGACACGTCGAGCTCGTCGGCTGCCAGCGCTCGATGCAGGCGGACCAGCGTGTGGCGCCCTCGAACGGCTCGGTCTGGTCGAGGAACACGCCGTTCGGCACGAACGGGTACTACGGCGGCCAGTCGTACGACTTCCTCGTCAACACCAGCTTCCACATCCTGACGACCGACGGCATCGAGGGCCGCGACGTGCTGGGCGCGGAAGGCTGAGCGGACCGCGCGGCCCTACCGCACCGATTCAGCAACCAACGACGGGCATGCGGACTACATTCTCCGCATGCCCGTTCCCTTTTCACCGACCGGCGGCGGCTTCGCGATTCTCGGCGCCGTCGTCGGCCCGCTGATGATGCTCGCCATGGCGACCTCCCGGCCCGGGCCGGTGCGTGCGCTGCTCAAGGCGCAGGCCGATGCTCCCGACCGGGCGCGGCGGCCCGCATCGCTCGGAATCCCCGAACCGCAGCTCGAGCCGCTCGTGCGCAGCGGCGTCGTCGTGCGCGAGACCGATGGCTGCGTATGGGTCGATCGCGCGAAGGCTTCGCGGCGGGCGTGGCGCATCGCTGTCGTGTTCGCGATCGCTCTGGCGGTGGTCGCGGGTGTCGTGCTCTCGATCCTCGCGATCGGCGGCTGAGACGGGTGCGGCGTGGTTGCCATACGCTGCGCCCATGAAGCCTGCACCGTTCATCCTCGCATCGGCTGTCCTGCTCGCAACGCTCGCTCTCCCGCCCGCCGCCCTTGCGGTCGCGGCTGCGGTGCAGGACACCGATGCGCTCAAGCCCATCGCGTCGCGCGTCGAACTCCCCATCACCGCGGTGACGGTCTACCGGTCGCGCGCAGCGATCACGCGCGCGGCGAGCCGCGATCTCGCGCAGGGCGTTCACGAACTGCGGGTCGGTCCGCTTCCCGAGTCCGTCGACCTCGACAGCGTGCAGGCGCGGATCGGCGCCGGCGGAAAGCTGCTCGACCTCAAGACCGAGACGTCTGCGCTTCCCGCTCCGTCGAGCGACAACCCGCGCGTGCGCGAGGCGCTCGAGGCCGTCGAGAAGGCGCGCGCGGAACTCGCCGAGGTCGACCGGCGCATCGCGAACAACGCAGCCTCCACCAAGCTCATCGACTCGATCGCAGCCAAGGCCGCGGCGGAAGCGTCGCAGGCGATCGGCGGCGCGCTCGATCCTGAGAAGCTGCGCGGGCAGATCGCGTTCATCGAGGGCGAGCGCAACCGTCTCAGCGCCGAGAGCCTCGAACTCGCGAAGCTGCGCGTCAAGGCAGCGGGCGAACTGTCCGCGCGGGAGAAGGCGCTTGCTGCAGCTGGCGGCGCGCCACCGGCCGAGCGTTTCGCGCTGGTGACGGTGGCCGTGCCCGAGGGCGGCTCCGTCCCCGTCGCGCTCACCTATCTCGTCGGCAACGCGTCCTGGAGGCCCGCCTACACCGTGCGGGGCGATCCGGCGGCCAACGCGCTTGGAATCGAGTTCGACGCCGTCGTCAAGCAGTCGACGGGCGAGGACTGGACCGACGTCGCGCTCGCGCTCTCGACCGCGCAGCCGACGCGCGCCGCGAACCCGCGGGGCATCGCGCCGCTCTACGTCGACGTCTTCGACCCGGACGCGCCGCGCGCAGTGGAGTCCATGGCGATGCCCGCTCCGGCTGCGCCGATGGCCTCGAGCGCGGCGCCCGAGATGCGCATGGCCCGCAAGTCCGCCGAGATGATCGACTCGATGTCGCGCGACGCCGAGGTCGGCGGAAGCGGTGCCGCGGTCGAGTATCGCCTGCCGCGGACATTCTCCGCGCCGAGCGACTCGGGCGGCGAGCGCCGCACGCGCGTCGCGAACATCGCGGGCAAGCCGACGTTCACCCTCGTCGCGCGCCCGCTCGTCGAGAGCGACGTCTTCATGCGCGCGCGGCTCACCAACGAGAGCGGCTACGTCCTGCTTCCCGGACAGGCGCGCGTCTACCTCGGCAGCGACTCGATCGGAACCGCATCGCTCGGCGAGATCGCCGTCGGCGGCGAGATCGAACTCTGGTTCGGCAAGGAGCCGGGCGTCACGGTCAGGCGCGAGCTCGTGTCGAAGAAGGCGTCTGAGTCGGGGCTGTTCGCGAAGTCGAAGGGCATCGACCGCGAGTACCGCATCTTGCTCGTCAACACGCTGCCGCGCGCGGTCGAGGTCGAGATCTGGGACCGCGTCCCCGTCTCGCGCAACGAGCAGCTGAAGCTCGAGCTGAGCGCGGTCGCGCCCGCCCTCGCGACCGATGCCGAGTACCTGAAGGACGAGCGCCCGCAGGGCCTGCTGAAGTGGGTCGTGCCGCTCCCGGCGCGCGCCGCCGGCACCGAAGCGTCGCCGACCACCGTCTCATGGAAGACCCGCACCGTGTGGCCGGACGGACTGATGCTCTCCGGTGACGCCGATTGAACGCGCCGCTGGGTCCTGCGTGCTCAGCGCCATGCCGCCAGCAGCAGTCCGAGGTCCTCGCCGTTCGTGATGCCGTCGCCGTTGACGTCGCCGCCCGGGCCGGCCCAGTTCGCGAGCACGATCGAGAGATCGGCGCCGTCCACGGTCCAGTCGCCGTTGAGGTCGGCGGGGTGCCGGACCGTGAAGTTCGCGTCCAGGGAGAGCGAAAGAGCGCTGGCCTCGGCGTTGCACAGCATGGAGTTCATCGGCCCGCAACCGGTCAGGCAGCCGCAGCACAGTCCGCCGTTCGACACCGTGGCAGTCAGGGTGTAGATGCCGGGGACGAGCACGACGTCGCGGCTGACGGCGTTTCCTGCCGCTGTGCCGTAGAACTGGTCATTGAAACCGACAGGGCCCGCCAGCGTCACCCGGAAGCCCGTGTCGGTGGTGTAGCTGAGGCTGTCCTGATCGAGCCCGACCGACACGCACTGGAACCTCGTCGGGGCGCTGATCGTGAACGTCGTCAGGGACGTTCTCGTTCGTCGCGACGTCAGCGTCGTCTGCGGCGCGGCGATGTCGACGCCCAGGCCGCTCTCGCCGAAACTCGCGAAGGACGCGTTGCAGAGTCCCTGCCGAACGACCGTCGGGAACTCATGCGGGCAACCGCCGTTCAGGATCGTCTCCCTGCGCGTCTCGCGCTCCTCGTGCGTCGTCAGGGTCACCGAACCCGCCGACGCGCCGGCGCCCTTGACGACTTCGACGGGCGCGGACGGGACACCGCCTCCGTTGCTGGCTGTGCACTGGTTGGCGACGAGGCAGTGATACACGGCCGACGGCGGATCATCCGCCGACATCGTGGCCGTGTAGGTCGCTGCGGTTGCGCCGGCGATCGGCTCGCCGTTCCGAAACCACTGATAGGTGCAGCCGGCGAGTTCGAACTCGCTCGCGCGGAGCACGAAGTCGAGTCCCACGCACACCGTCACGGTCGATGGCGTCGACTGCACCGCGGGCACTCCCGACTGCGAGTGACTGACGCCCGAGGTCGAGAAGAGCGGGGTTCCGACGATCGCGCCGGCCTGGTTCCGCGCGTCGACCCTCCAACGGCCGACGAACGCAGGTGTGGCCGGAACCACGATGACCGTCTTGGGCGAGACGCTGAAGGGCGTCGACTTGTAGGTCGCCCATGTTGGCACGCCGAGACACATGTTGGGCGAGCAGATCCGTTGGTCCTCGAGCACCACGGTGTAGGTCGCGGCGTTCGGCACGGCGGAGAACGTCAGGCGAGTTCCCTTGCAACCGAGATTGGTGACGGAGACGCCTTGCGCCGCCGCCGACGACCCGATCTGCGCGACGCATGCGACCGCTGCGCCAAGGAAGAGGCTGCGCACTGAAAGACCGTGATGCGGCATCGTGATCCCTTTCGGATTGGACTTTCGCTCCCGGGCGTCCCGACCGCTCGGCCGACGTCGCCTCGGGGCAAACACTGTCACTCGATCGTGTCTCGGTTCGGCTGCGAGACAAAGATCCGTCGTCGGATTTCAGCCTTTGCGCGCAGGTGTCCACAACGGAGGACAGCTTGGCTGTCCTTGACGCGGCGTCGGCGCAGAATGCCGTCTTGGACGCACAAGAGGCGCCCTTGCGGGCGCCTCTTGGCGTTTCGCGGACCAGACCGACCGAGCCCGGCAGTCAACCCCAGTTGCCGAGCAGGATCGCGAGGTCGGCGGAATTCGTGGTTCCATCGCCGTCAAGATCGGCCCCCGCCGATCCCCACGCACCGAGCAGGATCGCGAGATCGCTCGAGTTCACGGTGTTGTCGCCGTTGAGATCGCCTAGCGGCGCGCAGCTCGCGCAGACGTTCCCGGCTGCGTTCGCGCAGATGCTGTCCCACGCCGTGTTGCAGCAGAAGGGGTCCGCCGCGCACACCGTCAGGCAGCAGGCCGCGTCCGAGCAACCGGGCGACTGATGCGCGACGCAGCAGTCGCCTGCGGAAGGACTGCCGCAGGGACCCTCGAGGTCGAAGGTCGCGAGCATGGTGAGCGCGCGCGGCTGCGCAAGGAATCCGCAGTTCTGCTGGCACGACGGTCCGCAGCTCGCGCAGTTGCGGCAACCGAGGTTGCCGTTCGCGATCGTCACCGTGAGGGTGTAGTTTCCTGCTGGCAGCACGTCCGTGCGGTTGACGGGCGCCGTGGTCGTGGCGGTCGCCGAGTACGAGACCGGTCCCGCAAGGCTCACGGTGCCCACGGTGTTGAAGAACCCGGCCGTGCCCGACAGGTTCACGTTGAGGCTCGTGTTCGCGAGCACTGTGAACGCGGTCACGCTCGACTTCGCGCGGTTGGCGCCGTCGGAGAGCGGGACGTCCATGGAGAGGCCGATCGTGGTCGCGCCGAAGTCTGCGAACTCGGCGGCGCATGTGCCGCTGCGCACGGTGGGCGCGAAGTCGTACCAGCAGGTGTAGTTGCCAACGAGCGGGGCCAAGAGCGACAGGGACTCCGTCTCGGTGTGGCTGCGGAGCTGGACCGGCAGCAACGCCGCGCACGAACTCTTCACGACGTTGAACAGATTGGACTGGCTCTCGCCGCAGCCGTTGGTCAGCACGCAGCGGTAGGTGACCACCGAAGGGTCGAGTGGCGCAACCGTGGCGGTGTAGGTCGGTCCGCTCGCCCCCGGAATCGGTGCGGAATCGCGGAACCACTGGTAGGTCGTCACGCTGGTCGTGAACGACGTCGCCGTGAGCGTGGTCGACATGCCGGGGTCGATGTTGCGGGTTTCCGCCGTCACGCCGGTGTACGGTGCGCCGGTCGACGGCTGCGACACGCCCGCGGGCGAGAAGAGTTCGATGAGCGTCGCGCCGGCGGCGTTGCGCACAGTCACCTTCCATCGGCCCGAGAACGCGGGCGTCCGCGGCATGGTGATGGAGCTCGACGTGCTGGTGAAGACGGGCACCTCTACCGTCTCCATGGTGGCGACTCCGGGGACACCGCAGACCGAACAGCTGAGCTGGCGCTCCATGAAGACGCTGTAGCCGGCGGCGCCCACGATCGGCGGGAACGTCAGCGTGGTGCCGGCGCAGCCGTTGTGCGCGACGGTGAGGACGAGACAGGATGCGCACTGGCTGTTCGCCGCCTGGGCGCAGATCGAGTCCCACCGCGTGTTGCAACAGAACGGGTCCGCGGCGCAGATCGTCTTGCAGCACGCGACGTTCGAGCAGCCCGGAGTGGTGTTGGCCGTGCAGCAGTTGCCGGCCGACGCAGACCCGCACACGCCTTGGGCGAGGGCGGATGGCGCCGCGAGCAGCGTGGCGAGGGGTGCGATCAGGGCGGCGGCGCGTCGGAGGATGTTCGTTCGTCGGGACATTTGCTTCACCGTTGGTCGTTGGGGCACGGGTGCGGACGGTCGGGTGACTCGCGTGCCGAGTGGTACCGTCATCACTACCTAGTGGGGACGACGGATCGAATGGACGCGTGATGCCGCGGAATGTCGGTTTGCGCACAGGGCCTGCGGCCGCCGTCGTAAGTCCCGCGCCGGAAGGATCTTCAGATGGCCGACGCGCGGGGCGCTCCTCGCGCGGCCGGAGGCAAAACGCACAAGGGACGCCCCGTTTCGGGCACCCCTTGGCGGTTCGCGGATCGACCGGCCCATCTCCGACGATCACCCCCAGTTCGCAAGCAGCATCGAAAGATCGGCGCCGTTGGTCGTGCCGTCGCCATCGACATCGCCCTTCGGGGTTCCCCAGGCGCCCAGCAAGTTCGCCAGGTCGGACCCGTTGACGACGCCATCCCCGTTGAGATCGCCCGCGATGTCGCAGACCGTGCAGTTCGTCCGTGCGGCGCCCGCGCAGAGATTGTCCCACGCCGCGTTGCAGCAGAACGGATCGAGCGCGCACACGCTGAGGCAGCAGACCGCGTCGGCGCACCCGGGCGAGTTGTGCGCGACGCAGCAATCGCCGGCGGAGGCGTCGCCGCACGGCCCTTCCGGATCGAAGGTCGCGAGCATCGTCAGCGAGCGCGGCTGCGCGGCGAGATCGCAGCTCTGGATGCACGACGGCCCGCACGTCCCGCAGTTGCGGCAGCCGAGGTTGCCGGTCTGGATCGACACGGTCAAGGTGTAGCTTCCGGGCGGCAGCAGGTCGGTCCGGTTCACCGGGCTGAACACGCTTCCGGTCGCGGTGTAGGAGACGGGACCGGAGAGGCTGACCGTGCCGGTCTCGGAGAACCCCGCGCTCGAGCCCGAGAGATCGACGTGGAGGTTCATGTTGCTCGCCACCGTGAAGTTCGCGACGGCGGACCGCGTGCGGCGCGAGTTGTTCGAGTACTCGGCCGTC
This sequence comes from Phycisphaerales bacterium, assembly GCA_044356505.1. Classification (GTDB taxonomy): domain Bacteria; phylum Planctomycetota; class Phycisphaerae; order Phycisphaerales; family SM1A02; genus QWPT01. The sequence goes on along the minus strand of JBIKWD010000087.1, from coordinate 1,239 downwards.
ATCGCGACGGCGATCGTGCCCGGGCCGACGGTCGCGAAGACGGCGTCGCAGGCTCCGTGCCGCACGAGCGCCGGATAGGTGTAGGTGCAGACCGTGTTGAAGGGAATGGGCAGCAGCACGGACAGCTGCTCCGTCTCGGCGAGGCTGTTCAGCTGCACGGGCAGGATCGGCGCGCACGAGGCCTTGTTGACCAGGAACGTGTTCGACACCGACAGGCCGCAGCTGTTTCCGAGCAAGCAGTAGTACGTGACCGAGGCAGGATCGAAGGGGCTCGCGAAGGCCGTGTAGGTCGGACCCGTCGCGCCGGGAATCGCCACGGAGTCGCGGTACCACTGGAAGGTGTTCGCGGTGGTCTGGTAGGGCGTCGCCGTCAGCACGCAGGACGTTCCGACGTCGATCGTCCGGGTCTCGGGCGCCTGCGTCGTCATCGGCGCGCCGGTCGCCGGATGCGACACGCCCGCCGTCGAGTAGAGGTCGGCGATGGTCACGCCGAAACTGTTCAGCACGCGCACCTTCCAGCGGCCGAAGAACGCGGGAGTCCGCGGAAGGCCGACGGACGTGGGGTTGCTGCCGAAGTTGCCCGTGTACGCGACGGTCTCCATCGTGGTCGGATCGGTCGGGAAACCGCAGTTGATGCACGCGGCCTGGATCTCGTAGGAGACCACGTAGCTGGTCGCCGCGAGGATCAGCGGGAACGAAAGCTGGGTTCCGTTGCAGCCGTTGTTGGTCACGGTCAGGCTGAAGCAGCCCGCGCACTGGTTGTTCGCGGCGTCGGCGCAGATCGAGTCCCACTGCGTGTTGCAGCAGAACGGATCGTTGGCGCACACGGTGTTGCAGCACGCGGCATCCGCGCAGCCCGCGGTGGATTGCGCGGCGCAGCAGCTGCCTGACGACGGTGCGCCGCAGACGCCCTGCGCGCCCGCGACTTCTCCGAACAGGACGACGGCGCCCGAAGCGATGCAGGCGAAGCTGTGACGGAGGATGGTCCTGAGGCGTGACATTCGGGTCTCCATATGTGTGTCGGCACGTGTGCCGGCATGCATCGCCGTGCGTGCGGCGCCGGCGGCTACAGGGAAGACAAGAAGCACCCGCCCGGAACCCGGCGCAATCGGACGCATTTCAGCCTGCGGCGGCCGACACGGTCCGGGCGCCATAAAAGAGGCACGTGGCAGACGCATACGGGGCGCCCCTTCGGGCACCCCTCGGCCATCTGCGCATCGACCGGGCTCTCTCCGACGA
>JBIKWD010000267.1:0-3700 GCA_044356505.1 Phycisphaerales bacterium | reverse complement strand
CCAGGCTGCCGCGCTCGAGCGGGCGCTGGGTTGAGCGGGGTGGTCGCCTCGGGCTGCGAGGATCGAGCCCGTGTTGCGGACCTTCGCGTCCATCGATCGCTCTACGGTACGAAGAGACGGTCGATCAGGTCTTCGATGAGCGCGCCCTCGGCAGTCAGGTTGTAGTTCTCGTCGAAGCCAACTCGTACGACAAGCTCAATGAGTTCGTCACGGAGCGGATTCAGGATTGATCTGTCGAGGCGAATCCTGTAGCTATCCGCAGAGCGCTGCTCGACATCCCACTGGCCCAATGAACTCGCGTGGTTCAGCACGCTCGTTGCGAGCAGGATGTCGAACTTAGCGCGGCTGAGCGTGAAGGTGAGGCCGTCTGTACTCATGGATAGTGTGTGCCAGTCGTGTTCGTTGGGTACACGGTGATGATTTGGCCCGTCGCTGGGTTCACGACCACCGTAGCGTTGGCGCCTGCGTACTTGCGAGACAGTCTGCCTCTTTCGTCGATCTGCTCCACCACTCTCACTGGACTTTTGAGCGCATCCAAGATAGCGCGCGGGTTGACCCCCGCCCGCTTCGCGCCATCTCCGACGACGCGATCGATGCCGTGCTTGGTGAATCCCCTGATCACAAGGCCATCGCTCGCCACGAGCCCGACCCGCGCGCCCACGCCCACGCGCGTCAGAATCGCGCCCGCGATCACCTCCTCGGGCCCGGGGGTGAGCGTCATCCCCGCGACGACCACCGAGGCCGCGCCGATGGCGACCGCGTTGGCACCGGCCCGCCGGAACTCCTGGAATCGATCGATTCGCTCCCGTTCGAGTTGGGCTGCACGGTTCAGGTTCTCGTCGTGCCACGACAGCCGTGCGCCGCCGGCATACTCCGGAATCCACCAGGTCGCGCCGATCTCGCCATCGACGTAGTAGTGCTTCCAGCGCCCACGCTTCCCATCACGCCAGCCTTGGTGGTACTGAGGGACTGAGAGGTTCTTCCCCCCATGCCACCAGAACGAGAGGTCCTCCGCCCAGTCCGTGAACCACAGCCCATACGGATCCGTCCCCGCCATCGGGTTGCGCCCGAGGTACGAGTAGAGGCTCGGGCCGTCCTGGTATCCCGCGGGGTCCCGCTCGAGCCACCGGCACATCCCGGGGGTCGGGTCGTAGTGCCTGAAGCGGACGGTGTACGCGCCGATGTCGCCGTTGAAGCGGTAGCCAGAGAATCCGATGTTGAAGTCGGAGCGCGCGTTCGCGGCGCGGGCGGCGTTCGCGGCGGCGGTGGTGGTGGTCGCCGCTGGCTGGGTCGCGCTGCCGGGCTGCGCAAGCTGGCCCTGCGGGAGCGCCGCGATGTACGACCGCGACCCGAACTGGGCGACGTCGGCGGAGGTGATCTTGCCGTCGCGGTTCCAGTCGGCGTCGGGGTTGTAGCCGGGCTGGCCGAGCGTCTTGCCCGAGGCGTTCTGGGCGAGGGTGGTGTCGGTCTTGTCGACCTTGCCGTCGCCATTGATGTCCTTGGCGGGAAGGTGGCGGGCCTCGCCGAAGGCGTCGTAGGCGACGCGGAAGGCGAGGGTGCCGGTGCGGCCGACGGCGGCGACGACGCTGAACTGGTGGTCCGTGAGGTACTGCTCCCAGTCGATGTCGCCGGAGGCGGTCTCGGCGAAGCTCGGGGGGCCGGAGCCCGGGTAGTTCGCGTCGACGCGTCGGAGGACGAGGTCGTCGATGTAGCGGAGGCCCCAGATGTTCTGGACGATGCGGTCGATGGAGACGGGGTCGGAGGCGGAGGCAAACCCCGCGTCGACGTGCTCTTCGACGATCTGCCACGCGGCGTTGTAGTAGAGGTAGCGCCGCTCGTTGATCGAGTTCGTGCCGTCGGTCGTGTCCGCGTCGCGCTCGACGAGCGCGCGCATGCCGAGGGCGTTGTAGCGGTAGCGGGCGCGGGGCTTCGGGTCGTAGCCCGAGGTGGTCTTCACCTGGAAGTCGACCTCCGTCAGCCGCCCCCAGCGGTCGTGGCGGTAGGCGAGTCGGTTCCCGCCCGCGACGGTCTCGCGGGTGCGGACGTTGCCGGCGGCGTCGTGGGTGATGGCGAAGGTGGCGGTCGAGGTCGACGCGCCGACCTGCTCGACGTAGTTCGTCTGCTCGTTGACGGCGTTGAAGCTGCCGGTGAGCTTGCGGTCGGCGGCGCTCGCCGACTCGTTCGCGTTGGCGAGGATCTGCGTGGACTGGATGTTTCCGACGAAGTCGTACTGGTACCGCTGGGTGCCGGGGGCCGCGACGAAGGCGCCCGGGGCGGGGTCCGCGCCGGTGAAGTCGCCGCGGCGGGCCTTCAAGAGCCGCATGAGGCCGTCGAGGGTGTACTGCTCGTCGCGCTTGCGGGAGGAGCCGTGGCGCGCGTCGGCCTTCGCGACGAGGTTCGAGGCGTGGTCGAAGGCGTAGGCGAGTTCGACGAGCGGGGGACGGTTCGGCTCGGTCGCGACGGCGCTATCGCTCGTTCGGCGCGCCGCACTCGGTGCAGTGAGACGAGTCGGAGAGCAATGGGTGCCTGCAGCTCGCGCAATCTTCGGTGGGGTGGAATTCGGTCTGCTTGGTGCGCTGTGCGGCGGCCGCCACGGCGCGCTTCAGAGCTATGCGGCGAAAGAAAACTCCGAACAGAGGAACGAGTGGGCCAAACACGGCCACCGCGACTGCGAGGTAAGCGAAGGCCTCGTCCTCACCCCACCCGCTGCGACCTTGGAGTTGGACTGCTCGCGCAGTGGCCGTGGCAATGAGCGCGACCACAAGGCCTGCATACAGAATGATCGCGGACTTCCGCGACCGTCTCCAAACGAGGATGCCTGCAGCCATGAGGGCGGCCAACCCGCACAAAATCGCGGCGAGCAGCCCGAACATCAGGAAAAAGCCGTCGGTGTCCTCTCCGGTGGCTACGGGTAGCGCGGCAACTGACGAGACGACGGCCAGCGCGGAAGGCACAGGCAGAATCCACTCGATACAGGCTGCACGGACAGGACTTGTGTAGGGCTCGGTGGACGTGCTCATTGGTGGCGGGCCGTCGGAATCTCGAACGAAGATACGGGGAGTCTCATGACGATGAATGGAGTCTCTTGACGGAGTCTATGGTCAAGGCCCGGAGGTGAGGCTCTTCCGTGCTGCTCGTGGGAGGCGAGGGCTGCAGCGGATCAGGCAGGCCGCCATGCGGCACGCCGACCCGCGGCTGACCGAGACGACCTACATGGACGAGGAAGTCCTGCCCGTCTTCGAGCATGTATCGGGATTGCCCCCGCTTGGGCAGTCGGGCCCGAGCTCCTGATGGGGACTTCGGACAGCGCGGTTGGGGGCGGACGCTGGCGGTGCCGGCGGGTGTCGCATTGGGGTCTGGCGGGGCGGCGGGGGGTGTCGACAGGGCGGCGAAACGGGCTCCGACCCTCGCCATTTACCTTTCCCATTGTGTACACAAAGCTGCACAAAACCGTGTCTCGAAGGGTCACTTTCTGGCCTTCTCGGTCCTTCGGAGTCCTCTGCTGTCCTGGTGCCGCTGGCCGCGGCTGGCGAAGCTGGCCCTGTGCGCTTTCAGAGGAAAACAAGCCACTTGCGCGCAAAAACACAACCGGAAGGCGCTGGGCCTTCCGGTCGGTCTTTGAAGCGGGTGAAGGGGATCGAACCCTCGACATTTACCTTGGCAAGGTAACGCTCTACCGCTGAGCTACACCCGCGAATGC
>JBIKWD010000266.1:0-3717 GCA_044356505.1 Phycisphaerales bacterium | reverse complement strand
GGAGCTCGAGGCGGTGCGCCTTGCCGTTCAGCCGCACCAGATCCTGCTCGTCGTCGACGCGATGACCGGCCAGGACGCCGTGCGCAGCGCGAAGGCGTTCCACGACCGGCTGAAGGTCGACGGCGTCATCCTCACCAAGCTCGACAGCGACACGCGCGGCGGCGCCGCGCTCACCGTGCGCAAGGTGACGGGCGCGCCGATCAAGTTCCTCGGAACCGGCGAGAAGTTCGACGCGCTCGACGAGTTCAGTCCGAAGCGCATGGCCGGCCGCATCCTCGGCATGGGCGACGTCGTCGCGCTCGTCGAGAAGGCGCGCGAGGAAGTGAGCGAGGAAGAGGCCGAAAAGATGGCGGAGAAGCTTGCGAAGGGCAAGCTGACGATGGACGACTTCCTCTCGCAGATGAAGTCGCTGCGGCGCATGGGGCCGATGAAGCAGCTGCTCGGGCTGCTGCCTGGCGTCGGCAGCGCGCTCAAGGACGTCAACATCGACGACAAGCAGTTCGACCGGCTCGAGGGGATGGTTCACTCGATGACCTCGGCCGAGCGCAAGGACCTCAAGCTCTTCAACAAGGGCCGCGTGCGGCGCATCGCCGAGGGTTCGGGCACGACGACCAACGAGGTCAACCGCCTGACCACCCAGTTCGAGGCCGTGCAGAAGATGACGGCGTCGCTCGCGTCGGGCGGCATGGCCGGCCGCATCAAGGCTGCGCGCGAGATGGCGAAGTCGGGCGGCGCCGGCGGATTCGGCGGGATCGGCGGGCTTCCGGGCATGAGCACCAAGGGCTCGAGCGCCACGCCTTCGATCAAGTCGAAGTTCAAGCAGCGCAAGAAGTGATTCGCCTGTTCGCGCGAGGCCCGGTCCCATGCGCACGGATGAACTCGACTACGACTTCGATCCCTCGCTCGTGGCGACGACCGCAGCGGAGCCGCGCGACTCCGCGCGGCTGATGGTGATCAGCCGTTCGCGCGGATCGATCGAGCACCGAAGCGTGCGCGACCTCGCGTCGATCCTCGGGCGGGGCGACGAACTCGTGGTGAACGCCACGAGCGTGATGCGTGCGAGGCTTGCGCTCGTCGACGAGGCCCGCGGCCGCGAGACGGAGGGGCTTCTGCTCGAGCCGTCCGCCGAAGCGCCGCTCTGGCGGGTGCTCGTGCGCCAGGCGAAGCGGTTCGAGCCGGGCGTGCGGCTCTCGCTGCGCGACGGACATGGCCGCGACCATGGCGATGCGGTCGAGCTTGTGCGGCGCGACGACGAGGCGTGGCTTGCGCGGCTCGTTCCCGGCCCGCTCGGCGGCGACGTCGCGACCGTGCTCGAGCGCTCCGGCCAGACGCCGCTTCCGCCCTACATCCTGAAGGCGCGCCGCGACCGGCACATCGAGGTCGACGACGACCTCGACAGGGTCGAGTACGAGACGGTCTATGCCCGGGCGAGCGCCCGCGGATCGGTCGCCGCGCCGACGGCGGGGCTCCACTTCACAGATGGGCTGCTCAAGGCGCTCGCCGCGCGCGGCGTCGGTCGACACGAGCTGATACTCGACGTGGGCGCGGGCACATTCAAGCCGGTCGAGACCGACACGCTGCAGGCGCACGACATGCACGCGGAGCGCTTCATGGTTCCGCGCGAGGTGCTGTCGATGCTCGCCGCCGCGAGGGCCGCGCAGACGGGCGGCGAACGACGGATCGTCGCGGTGGGCACGACGACGGTGCGCGCGCTCGAGAGCCTGCCCGATCCGCTGCCGCCGGGGGACCGCGACTTCGATGCGATCACGCGGATCCTCATCTCGCCAGGCTTCCGATGGCGCTTCACGGATGCGCTGATGACGAACTTCCACCTTCCGCGCTCGACGCTGCTGGCGCTCGTCGGGAGTTTCTGCGGAATGGAGCTGATGCGCGAGGCGTATGCGACCGCGGTGCGCGAGCGCTACCGCTTCTACAGCTACGGCGACGCGATGCTGATCCTCTGACCGCTGCACGGCACGTGCCATGCAGTGCCAGGCACTGCACGGCACGTGCCGTGCACATGAAACGTGCGCCTGGAACCCGCCAGAGGCCTTGGTCGCAACGCCCCGCAAGCGCGAGAGGTTGCGGCCGCGTCCGCGACCGCGACAAAACCTGCACGGCACGTGCCAGCCAGTGCCTGGCACTGCATGGCACGTGCCGTGCACCAGTCGGTCAGGCGGCGAAGGCCGCCACCTCCGCCGGAAGCGCGCGGATTCCCCGTCGCCGCGACTTCGCCACCGCGTACCGCATCGAGCGGTCGAAACGCCTCGCCACCGACCCTTTGGTGGGAAAGCCCCTCTCTTCCATGCGGTCGATCGCATACCGCCATGCGAGGTACTCCTCGAGGCACCGCGGCTTGTGGATTCCGAGTCCGATCGCGTGATGTCCGACCTCATGCAGGAAGATCGCGAGCCGAAGCGGACTCGTCGGGTACGGCGACTCGATCGTGCGCTCGACCCGGCCGTCGCGATAGGTCCGCTGCACGGCGACGCCGGACAGCGAGTTCCGCCATCGCTTCACGGTCAGCCCGTACTTCGCGAGCATCTCGACGACCACCGCGTCATAGCGCCTCTGCGATGGTCTTTCGTGGTCGATGCCGCGCGGCGGCCTGGCCATGTGCCACACCGCGCCGGCCGACACCGCTTCGGGCGCCACCGCAGGCGCAAGCGCGAGCACAGGCCGCCTGCGCTTCGCCGCCGCCCCGCCGCGGGCGCGGGCGACCTTCCCAAGCCGCGGCCGTTTGGCGACGCGCCGGCCGCCCGAACCCCCGAAGAGGCCGAATTGCTCCCGCGCGAAGTCGAACAACAGCTGGACGAGCGGCATCAGCGCCATCTATCGGCGCTCCGCGGCCTCCTTCTCGACTCCGCTCTCCACTCCACGCCGTTCACGCCCGAGGCGCCATGCGCTGCCCGACGACTTGCGGCCGCCCGCGCACGAACTCGCCCCAAGCCATCGCCCGCCCGCCCGAGGGCTGCACCTCGAGAATCTCGATCGCGCCCGTCCTCGCCGCCACGCGCCCGTCGGCGGAGACGACCCCGGGCTCGCCCCCGCCGGTCGCCTCGCGGACGCGGAGCAGCTTCACCTCGAGTTCACCAACCGACACCGTGCACCCCGGCCACGAGTTGAGCCCGTTGATCCACGCCCGGGCGGCCCGGGCCTCGAGCGCAGCGACATCGACGGTTCCGTCCGCCTTCGACAGCTTCCGTGCGCGCGTCGCCTTCGATTCTTCCTGAGGCAGACCGACCGCGTTGCCCGTCCCGTGCGCGGCGAGCACCGAAGACACAGCCTCGGGTCCCAGCAGCGCAAGCGCGTCATGTACGTCGTCCGCCGTTTCGGTCGCACCGATCGCGCGCGCGCGCGTCGCGTACACGAGCCCCGCGTCCATCCGCTCGGCGATCGAGATGACGCTTACGCCGGTCTCCACGCAGCCATCCATCACCGCGCGCTGGATCGGCGCAGCCCCGCGATAGGCAGGCAGGAGCGACCCGTGCAGGTTGATCGCGAACACCCCGTCGACGAGGTCGCGCGAGAGCTTCTGCCCGAACGCGATCACCACCCACGCTTCCGCGCCGGCGCTCCGCACCTGTGCGGCCACTTCGGGCGCGTTCACATCCGCGGGCTTGATGACGGGAATGCCGAGCGCCTCCGCGCGTGCCGCGATCGGCGTCGGCGTCAACACCTTTCCGCGGCCGGCCGGCCGGTCCGGCTGCGTCACTG
>JBIKWD010000265.1:0-3730 GCA_044356505.1 Phycisphaerales bacterium | reverse complement strand
CGCCGCGTGGGGCGTGCTGGTGCTGCCCGATGCGCTCGCCCGCCAGCATGCGGCGACGAAGGCCGGCACGCTCGCGGCCGCGCTCATCACCCTCGGGGCCATGGCGGCGACGGTCGACACGGGTTCGTGGGTGCGGCTGACCGTGATCCTCGTGTTCCTGTTCGCGACGCTGCCGGTGAGTTCGCACATGCTCGCGCGCGCCGCCCTGCAGGAGCAGGATCCCGACGAGTCGATCGACGAGGTGCCGCTCGCAGGCGGGGAACGCTCGCCGAACGCGAAGGGGCCGGGCGTGTCGTCACGGGGCTGAGGTATGGGGCTGAGGCACGGGGCTGGGCCGCGGATCAGCGCGCGTGGGGCATGGCGCCGCGGCGCGCATGCGCTATACTTGCATCATGGTGCAAGTACGCAAGAGATCGCCCGCCGTCCGCCGGCCGAAGACGCCGCGCCAGGCGGCCGCCTGCTGCCGACCCGTCGACGACCTGCTCGAGCCCGCGCTCTTCAAGGCGCTCGGCGACCCGACGCGGGTCCGTCTTCTCGCCTGCATCGCGAAGTGCGGCCGCGCCTGCGCGGTCGGCGAGGTCGCGGAGTGCTGCTCGGTCGACCTTTCGGTGGTGTCGCGCCACCTGCAGGCGCTTGCGCGGGCGGGGCTCCTTGCGCCCTCGCGCAGCGGCCGCACGGTGCGCTATGCGGTGCGCTATGCGGAGGTCGCCGCGACCTTCCGCGCGCTGGCGGATGCGATCGCGGAGTGTGCGCCCGACGACAGGGACTGCGGAAAGGGAGGCCGACATGGCTGCTGCTGACAGGAAGCTGCGCGTGATGTTCCTCTGCACGGGAAACTCGTGCCGGAGCCAGATGGCCGAGGGCTGGGCGCGCGCGCTCAAGCCGCGCGAGATCGAGGCGTACTCGGCGGGCACCGATCCGCATGGCCTCAATCCGCTCGCGGTGCGCGCCATGCGCGAGGCGGGCGTCGACATCTCGGGCCATTCCTCGAAGCGCCCCGACGAGATCGGCGTGCCGTTCGACGTCGTGGTGACCGTGTGCGATTCGGCGCACGAGGCGTGCCCCGTGTTCGCGGGTGCACGGACCGTGCATGTCGGTTTCGACGATCCGCCGCGGCTTGCGAAGGGCGCCGCGAGCGACGACGAGGCGATGCCGCACTACCGCCGCGTGCGCGACGAGATCCGCGCGTTCATCGAGCGTCTGCCGGGCGCGCTCGCGCCGCGCGCGGCCGCGAAGGCCGTCGATGACGACGCGATGCGCAGCGCGGTGCGTGAGGGCTACGCGGAGATCGCGCGCGCAGGGGGTTGGAGCGCCGCGCAGGCCGGCGCAGGCACCCAGTCCTGCTGCGCCCCGGGCGGGGGCTGCTGCGGGCCCGCGACCTTCACGCCCGACCAGCTCGCGCAGGCGATCGGGTACTCGCAGCGCGAGTTGTCGTTCGCCCCCGAGGGCGCGAACATGGGGCTTTCCTGCGGCAATCCGACGGCGATCGCCTCGCTCTGCGCGGGCGAGACCGTGCTCGACCTCGGCGCGGGCGGAGGCTTCGACTGCTTCATCGCGGGTGCGAAGGTCGGCGCGCAGGGCCGCGTGATCGGCGTCGACATGACGCCCGAGATGGTGACCAAGGCGCGCCGCAACATCGAGGGCTACACGAAGGAGACGCGCCTCTCGAACGTCGAGTTCCGCCTCGGCGAGATCGAGAACCTGCCCGTCGCCGACGCGAGCGTCGACGTCGTGATCTCGAACTGCGTCCTCAACCTCTCGCCCGACAAGCCGCGCGTCTGGCGCGAGATCGCGCGCGTCCTGAAGCCGGGCGGCCGCGTGGCCGTGTCCGACCTTGCGTTGCTGAAGCCGCTTCCCGACGCGGTGCGCGCCGATGTCGAGGCGCTCGTCGGCTGTGTGGCGGGGGCTGTGCTCGTCGACGAGACGCGCGCGCAGGCCGAGGCCGCGGGGCTTTCGGACATCGTGCTGCGCTCGAAGCCCGAGTACATCGATGCGATGACGAACTGGGAGGACCCGCTCTACCGCAAGATCGTAGCGGCGCTGCCGCGTGGGTCGAAGCCGAGCGACTTCATCACGAGCCTCGATGTGACGGCCATGCGCGGCAACTGACGCGAGGATCCACGCCATGCATCGGCTGCTCTCCGAGTTCCTCGGCACCTACGCGCTCGTCTTCGCGGGCACCGGCGCCATCGTGATCGACGGCGTGTCGGGCGGCGCGATCACGCATGCAGGCGTCGCGCTGACCTTCGGCCTCGTCGTCATGGCGATGATCTCGACCTTCGGCGACGTGTCGGGCGCCCACTTCAATCCCGCGGTCTCCGTCGCCTTCTTCGCGGCGCGCCGGCTGCCGGGGCGCGACCTCGCGCCGTACATCGCGGCGCAGTGCGCGGGCGCCTTCGCCGCCTCGCTCACGCTGCGCGGGCTCTTCCCCGACAGCGCCACGCTCGGTGCGACGCTCCCTGCCGGGTCTGCGGGCCAGTCGTTCGTGCTGGAACTGATCCTGACGGCGATCCTCATGCTCGTCATCCTCTCGGTCTCGAGCGGGTCGAAGGAGAAGGGGATCACCGCAGGCATCGCCATCGGCTCGACCGTCGCGCTCGAGGCGATGTTCGCAGGCCCGATCTCGGGCGCGTCGATGAACCCGGCGCGGTCGCTTGCGCCGGCCGTGGTGTCGGGGCAGACGGCGCACCTCTGGGTCTATCTCGCGGCGCCGGTCGGCGGGGCGCTGCTCGCCGTTCCGCTTGCCCGCGCGACGGTGCTTGCGAAGCCGAAGCCTGCGTCGAACTGATCGTGTCTTTGCGCCTATCCTTGGCGCCGATGGATCCTGTCTCCCACGGCCTTCTCGGTGCGAGCGCCGCCCTCGTGGCGCTCGGTGGCCGCATTGGCCGCCGCGCGGCTGTCGCGGGGCTCGCGGGCGCACTGATCCCCGACGCAGACATCTTCCTGGCTCCCGTCTCCGACCCGGCGCTTCCCTTCGAACTCCACCGGCACTTCACGCACGCGATCGTGCTCGCGCCGCTTCTCGGCGCGATGGCGGCCGCGCCGCTTCTTCTGGTGCCGCGCTGGCGCGACACGCCGTGGCTCTTCCTCCTCGCCGGCGCGGTCGGCTGCCTGACGCACGGCGTGCTCGACCAGTTCACGAGCTACGGCACGCATCTCTGGTGGCCGTTCCTCTCCGAACGTACCGCGTGGGACGCGCTGAGCATCGTCGATCCCTTCATCACGCTGCCGCTTCTCGTCGGACTCGCGGCGGCGCTCGCCATGAAGAAGCCGTTCGCAGCGAGGATCGCGCTTGCCTTCTTCGCCGTCTACACCGGACTTGGATTCGTGCAGCGCGAGCGGGCACTGTCGGTGCAGCGCGATCTCGCGGCTGCGCGCGGCGACACGATTCAGCACGGCCGCGCGATGCCGACGCTCGGGAACATCGTTCTCTGGCGCTCGCTCTACCGGACCCCCGACGGCGCGATGCGCGCGGACGCGGTGCGGCTTCCGCTCTGGGCTGCGCCGAGCGTGCGCGAGGGCGGCCCGGCCGAGCGCGTCGCGGATCTCACGGCGCTTGCCGAGAGGGACAGCGGCGAGTTCGCGCGGCTCGAGCGGCTCGCGGCGTTCGCCGACGGGTTCACGCTCGCGCGCGCGATCCCCGAGTCGTCCGCCGTCGTCGTCTACGACGCTCGCTACTCGATGGAAACGGCGGGTTTCGAGCCGATGTGGGGCGTGCGCGTCGACCGCT
>JBIKWD010000086.1:0-13049 GCA_044356505.1 Phycisphaerales bacterium | reverse complement strand
CGCCCGCTGCGCGACACGGGTGCGACCGACCTCGGCAGCCTCTTCGCCGTCAAGGACCCCGAGCCGCGCACCTTCGCCGTCCACGATCTCGTGACCATCGTCGTGAGCGAGCAGAGCAAGTCGAAGAGCACGGCCGACGCGAAGGCCGACAAGAACTGGGAGACCTCGGCCGCGGTCGACGCGTGGGTGTCGATGGACCTCGGGGCCTTCGGCGAGGGGTTCTTCACGCCCCTCGATTCGGGCGAGCTCCCCTCGCTCGGAGTCGGTGGCGACAAGACGTTCAAGGGCAAGGCCAACTACAACCGCGCCGACGACTTCTCGGCGCGCGTGACCGCCGAGGTCGTCGAGGTGAGGCCCAACGGCCTGCTCGTCCTCGAGGCCCGTCGCGAGATCACCAACGACGGCGAGACGCAGGTCATCGTGCTCTCGGGCATCTGCCGCCCCGAGGACGTCGACACGAACAACCAGGTCCAGTCGCAGCGCGTCGCCGACGCCGTCATCAAGAAGACCACCACCGGCCAGCTGCGCGACACCACCGAGAAGGGCGTGCTTGCGAAGCTGATCGACACGATCTTCGCGTTCTGAACCCGCCGCGACCGTCGCCCGAGAGGCGTCAGGCCGCGTCCGCCGCATCGCCAGCGTCCGCATCGCCGCTCTTGCGGGCGAGCGCGAGCTTGCGGTTGTGGCGCACGAGGGCGATGATCGACACGGTGCCGAGCGGCGCCATCACCGCGATCTCGGCGGCGCGGTGCACGAGCTCCGCGACGATCGCCTGCGGGGTCGACACGGGTTCATGCGAGATCATCGGTGCGAGGAGCCCGATGACCCACTCGCGGATGCCGAGGCCGTTCGACACGATCGGGAGAAGCGTCGCGATCACGCTCACGCTCGCAAGAACGATGGCGGTCTCGAGGTCGATCGGCGCACCGACGAGGCGGAACACGGCCCAGTAGCGCAGCGTCCAGAGGGCAAGCTCCGCCTGCCGCACGAGCAGCGCCTGCGACAGCGCGCGCGCCTTCGGCCAGAGCATCGCGAACGCGAGCACCGACGGCACCGCGAGCGCCCACTCGCCTTCGATCTCATGGCCGGCGATCGTGAAGCCGCGCGCCCTCAGCTCCCGCAGCCCGACCACCGCCAGCAGGAAGAGCGATGCCACCGTGCCGGACAAGCCGATCGCCTCGAGGATCGTCCGCAGCGTGTGGGCTGCGCGGATGCCGTGGCGAAGGCGGTGGTACGCCACGCGCCCGACGAAGCCGGGCTTGAGCGGCAGGTAGTTCACGAACGCACTCGCCGTGATGAGCGCCTGCATCTCCCAGAACGGCACCTTGCCGAAGCGCCGCATGAGGATGTGGAAGAGCGTCGCGCTGAGGACGACGCCGATGGCGACCGAAGCGAGCACGAGCGCCACCGCGAGCGGCGGCGGATCGCGCAGCGCCTCGAGCGCCTTCGCGAACTCCGCCTGCTCCGCCATCGCGACGCGCACGGCCAACACGAAGAAGAAGATGCCGACGACCAGGCCGACGACCCGCAACGCGGTGCGTCGACGCTCTGGATCTTGGAACAGTGGGAACTTCATCGCTGGCGCGCGGATGCGCGCCGCACAGCCTACTGCAGGTTGAGCTCGCGTCGCCGTTCGGCCTGCACGTCGAGCAGCCAGGACTGCAACGTCCGCGCGAATCCTGCGAGCCGCTCGTCCGGAGACTTGAGCGTCGCCTCGAGGACCGGGTCCTCGGGCCGGAGCGCGCGCACCGAGATCCATGCGAGCCGCGGCAGATAGCCCTCGTCCTCGCGCAGCACCTGCATCAGCGGCTCGAGCTCGGGCACCGGCGCCGTGAGCAGGGCCGTCTGCGCGTCGACCGCGGCGTTCGCGCCCGCGCCACCCGCCCCGGCCTGCTCGACCGCGGGCGCGTGCGGCGCGGCGAACGCAAGCCACGCCCGCGCCTCGGGCCAGAGCCTCCGCGCGGCCTCGGCAAGCAGCGCGCCGCTTCCCGCCAGGGCTTCGCGGATCGCGGGATCCGCCGCCGCGCCCTCGCGCACGGTGCGGCGGTGCGCATGGGCGAGCATCGCGATCGTCTCCGGCTCGGGAACGCGCGCGGCGTCGCGAAGCTCGTCGAGGCGCTGGCGAATCCACTCGGCCGTGAGCCGCGCGCCGCCGACATGGATCGGCTGCGACTCGACCTCGATGCCGAGCGGTCCGGGCTCGAGGCCCTCGGCGGTGGTGCGCCAGTTGAGGATGCCGTGGAGCGAGAGGAACGCGCCGACGATCGGGTCGTCGCGCAGCGTGATGCTGGCGTCGGTGAGCGACGCGTCGAACGGAATGCGCAGCGTCTGCTTCGACGCGATCACCAGCTGGCGGTCGATCGAGACGATGGCGAAGGGAGGGATCCCGGGCATCTTGCCGGGAACATTCACCGCAGCCGTGATCGTCATCGTGTCCGCAAGCGGGCCCTCGGGCGAGATCGCGAGGGGCCACTCGCTCAGGTTGGTCAGCTCGATGTCGAAGAGGAGCGGATCCCACGGCCGGACCTCGAGCTTGCGCGGGGTGATGCGCAGGAGGACCTTGCGCGATCCGTCGCGCATGAGCTCGAGGAACTCGGCGGGAAGCGCAGCGGCGGACTCGATCGCGGCCGCGCTCTCGACGGCCTCGACCCTCTGCCCGAGGATGCCGTGAAGCTTGTCGCGGCACCAGACGCCCATGGCGGTGTTCGGAGTGGCGCGCACGATGTCGAGATAGATGCGCGCTGCGCCACGGCGGTCGCCCGCGTCCTCGAGCACCATGCCGAGCCCGAGCTTCGCTGGCAGGTCGCGCGCTGCGATCCGCTCGAAGATCTCCTTCGCCTTGTCCTTCTCGCCCTTGCGGAAGAGGATCCAGCCCTCGAACCGCGCCCGCGCGTCGTCGGAAAGCGGCGAGGCCGCGGCGGCCTCGTCGATCCAGACCGCGGCCTTCGCGATGTCGCCGCCGAGCCAGAGCTGGACGAGCGCGCCCTGCAGTCGGCTCGCGCTCGCCTCCGCCTGGATACGCGCGACGTCGACATCGGGGCGGGCAGGGTCCTTCAGGATGCGCTCGAGCGACTGGAGCTGCGTCTCGTACGAGAACGCGCAGTTCTCGATTGCGATCTTCGCGTCGCCGACGGCGCGCGCGTTCGAGAGCGCAGCGAAGGTCGCCGCCAGCTGCGGCGCGACCGGCATGCTGATCTTCCGTCGCTCCTCGACCGAGAGCAGCGTCCCCGAGCGTCCGAGCTCCTCGAAGAGCGCGGCGTCGAGCATCCGCTGCCGCTTCGACAGCACGCCGAACGCGTCGTCGAGGCGGTCCGCGCCCCAGAGCGCGACCACGAGATCGGTCAGCACGCCGTCGAACACGGGGTCGGGGCGCGGCGTGGCGAGGATGTCCGCCTCGACGTCGAGGATCTCGGCGGCGGCGCGGTAGGCGCCCTTCTCGAGGCACAGCCTCGCGAGCCCGAGCGCGGCGGGCGTGCGGATCGGATTCGCGATCAGCGCAAGCCGCATCGCGCGGGCGTCCTCGACCGCCGACGGCGCCCGCATGCGGAAGTAGCCTGCGGCGAGCTCGGTCGCTTCGGGAAACGCGGAGTCGAGGTCGATGGCGTGGAGCAGCTCGCGCTCGAAGCCCTCGATGTCGCCGGTGCGACGGCGCAGCACCGCCGCGTCGAATGCAAGCCGCGCCGCGACCGCGTTGCCGATGCGGGCGACCGACTCGGGCGCGAGCAGCTGGTCGTAGATCGCGAGACGCTCTTCCGCGGTCTGTCGGTCGGAGATCGCGTCGAGGATCCTCCGGAGGCGGATCATCTCGTTGCCGGGATCAAGCTCGTTGATGCGGCGCAGCGCCTCGCGGGAGAGCGCCACCGCGGTCGGATCGCCGTCCTCCATCGTCGTCGCCAGGTCGAGCGCGACGCGCCAGATGTACGGGTTGTCGGGAGCGAGCTCGGTCGACAGTTCGAGGAGGGACTCGGCGCTGTCGAGCATGCCGAGAAAGACCCGGTCGGTCTGGAGGAGGTTGCGGGCGCGCTGGGCGAACGCCCGCGAGAGCCGTTCCTTGACGACCGCGCGGGCCTCGGCGCTTGGCTCCGGTGCGGGCGGCGCAACCGTCCCCGATGGGGATCCTGCGGAGGCCGGCTCGGCTTGGGCGGTTGCGGCGGTCGCGGCGCCGAGCGCCGTGGCCGAGGCGGCAGCACCCAGGAGGAGGCAGGTCGCCAAGGAGACGGAGCCAGCCGATCGCCGCCGTGGGCCGGCGATGAAGCGCGGCCACCGGAGGCCGTGCGCCGCGGTCGGGAAGCTTCGAGACGGTCCGCTGTGGTTCTCGCTCATCAAGGTTCTCAGTCAGTGGTGGCGCATCCGCGCCCGGGGCGGCCCTTGAACCCCGCGGCGGCTCGTCCGCGAGCGTTCTACCCTCTATCGGTTCTCATTCATCGGCTCATCTGCCGCGCTCTGTGGAACGAGAGATGACCGCCGGGTTTCGCCACCCCCGACGCACGGACGGGGCGGCGCGTTCGTTGACATCCCGCCTCGGTTGGATTAGCGTCCAAAACCTTGCGCCTCTCGGCTTCTCGGCCGATGCCGCCCGACCCACCCAGGATTCTGGATCATGTCTTTCCGACCCCTCTTCGGCACGCTCCTCGTCGGCTCGATGCTCGCGCTCTGTGGGCCGGCCGCCATGGGACAGTCGACCGGCCTCGACCGGTCGGTTCTCTCCGCGACCGGCGCGTTGAACGACACCCAGAAGTCGGCGGTCGCCGCCTTCGTCGACAAGCATGCCGAGGCGCTCCGCTCCGCCGACAAGGCGGGCGCGGTCGAGGAAGCGCGGACCGCGCTCATCGGTCCCCCCCGCGATCCGGCGGCGTCCCCGAACTTCCGCAAGGCCTACGGCGCCGCGCTCGTCGCCGAACTGTCGCCGATCGTCAAGGGCAGCGACCTTCACCGCGCGCTGAACGCGATGCAGGCGCTGCGCTTCTCGCGAACGCCCGAGGCGCTCGACGTCATCATCGAACGGACCAACGTCGCCGCCGAGCCGAGCGCGGCCAAGCGCATCGCCGCTGGCAGCCTCGTGGCCGACGCGTTCGAGGATCTCGACGCCGCCAACGCGTACTTCGACCCCGTCGCCCGCCGCCTGCGCGATGCCGCCGTCGCAGAGACCGACTGGCTGGCACTCCAGCAGAAGCTCGCCGCCATGGGCGCGGCCGCTCGCCGCAAGGACCTTCCCTCGGACAACGCGCGCAACGTCCGCCGGGCGCAGGCCGAGGCGATCGCCTCGATCGCGAAGGCGATCAAGTCCTCCGCCGGCGCCGATGGCCGCATGCAGGCGATCCAGCGGACCCTCGTCGGCCTGCGCAACGATCTCCTCCTGATGCAGACGGCGGACCGTTCCGCGATCGCGAAGGTGCTCGCGCCGGCCCTGTCGGACCTGATCGGCTGCGCCGAGGTCCACTGGGAGAGCGCGCACGCCAATCCGACGCTGTCCGCGTCCTACGGGTCGGTGCTCAACAGCTGCGAGGTGCTGCTTCGCCTGATCGACCGCGGCGAACGGCCGCAGGCCTATGCGGGAACCAAGCCCGACGGCGACTCACGCGTCCTGACGCCCGCCTGGGAGGCGAAGGACAAGGCGAAGTTCGAAGCCGAGGCGAAGCGCTGGGCGGGCATCGTCGCGGCTGCGCCGTATCGCAACTGAGCGGCGGGCTTGAGCGGTCGCGGCTGCGGCCGCGACCTTTGGTGCTTGGAACCGCACCCCCCAACGCTATCCTGCCTCCGTGCGGCTTCTGGTTCCAATCATCGCGCTTGTCCTCGCGCTTGCGGCGGCGGTGTCGCTTGATCGCCCCCTGCCGCCCGCGGACTTCGTCCTCATCGACCGAACCGACGTCTACACGCTCGACCCGCAGCGCATGAGCTACCAGCACGAGCTCCGCCGCGCCCGCGTCCTCTACGAGCCGCTCGTCAACCTGCGCGCCGCCGACTGCGCCGTCGTTCCCGGCGTCGCCGAGCGCTGGGAGGTCTCGCCCGACGGCCTGACCTACACCTTCCACCTGCGCGACGACGCGAAGTGGTCGAACGGCGATCCCGTCACGAGCGAGGATTTCCGCTACACGTGGCGGCGGGCGATCCTTCCCGACAGCGCCGCCGACTACTCGGGCCTCTTCTTCGCGATCGCGGGCGCCAAGGAGTTCTTCGACGCGCGCGAGGCGATGACGACGGAGTTCGCGGCCACGCACGCGGACGCGCCGTCACCCGCCGACGCGGAGGCGCTGTGGAAGCGCACCGCCGAGCTCTTCGACACGACCGTCGGACTCCGTGCGCCCGACGCGCGCACGCTCGTCGTGACGCTCAAGGCGCCGGTCGCGTACTTCCTCGATCTCTGCGCGTTTCCGTGCTTCGCGCCCGTGCATCCGCCGACCGTCGAGGCGTTCGTCTCGATCGACCCGACGTCGGGCCGGCTGATCCAGCGGCACGACTGGACGAAGCCCGGCCGTATCGTCGTCAACGGTCCGTACATGCCGACCATCTGGCGCTACAAGCGCGACATGCGGCTCGAGCAGAACCCGCACTACTGGAACAAGGACGCGGTCGTCGCCAAGACGATCGAGTGCCGCACCGTCGAGAACGCGAACACGGGCGTCCTCAGCTTCCAGTCGGGCGCAGCGGACTGGCTCACCGACCTCGGCCCCGAGTACAGGACGGAGATGATCGCCGAGCGCCGCGCGTATCTCGAGCGTTTCAAGGCCGATCTCGAGGCCGGGCTTGCACGCGGCGGACGCGTCGACGACGTCGTGGCGACGCTTCCGCCGCCGGGCGAAGGCGAACGTCGCGATGCACGCGGCTTCAGCGCCTTCGGAACCGACTTCTTCAGCTTCAACTGCCGGCCCGAGCTGCCCGGCGGAAAGCTGAATCCGTTCAGCGATGCGCGCGTGCGCCGCGCCTTCGCGCTCGCCGTCGACAAGCAGGCGCTCGTCGACCGCGTCACGCGGCTCAACGAGCGCGTGGCCTCGACGCTGGTGCCCCACGGCACCATCGCCGGCTATCCGATCGTCGAGGGACTCGGATACGACCCCGATCGCGCGCGCGCGGAGCTCAAGGCCGCCGGCTGGGACGACCGCGACGGCGACGGAATCGTCGAGAACGCGGAAGGCGTGAAGTTCCCTACCGTCGACATCCTCTACTCGACGTCGAGCCCGCGCTACCAGAACCTCGCGCTTGCGATGCGCGACATGTGGAAGCGCGAGCTTCGCGTCGCGGCCGAGTGCCGCAGCAAGGACTCGAAGCTCTACAAGAACGATCTCCAGAAGGGGAACTTCATGATCGCGCGCGGCGGCTGGTACGGCGACTACGGCGATCCGACGACGTGGCTCGACCTGCAGCAGAGCCAGAACGGCAACAACGACCGCGGCTACCGCAACCCCGAGTTCGACCGGCGGCTCGCCGAGGCGAGCGGCGAGACGGATCCCGCGCTTCGCCTGCGGAAGCTCGCGGAGGTCGAGCGCTGGCTCTTCAACGAGGAGATGCCGATGCTGCCGATCTGCAATTACGTCACGGTGTACATGTACGACCCGGTCGAGACAGCCGGCATCACCGATCATCCGCGGCTCGAGCAGGATCTCTCCGTCCTCGGGCCGCGCCGCGACGCCGCCACGGGGTCCGCGCCATGAGCGCGCCGTCCGTCTCGACCGGAGCCCTGATCCTTCGGCGCCTCGTCCAGCTGCCGTTCATCGTGCTCGCGGTCTACACGCTCACCTTCATCCTCGCGTGGAGCGTGCCCGGCAACCCCCTCGAGAACCCCGAAGGCCGCCGTCCGCCCGCGGAAATCGTCGAGGCGATGAAGAAGCAGTACAAGCTCGACGATCCGGTCGCGTTCTACGTCGACTACCTCGAGAAGGCGAGCGGCATCGGCTACCTGCGCGGCACCACCGACCGCGTGTTCGACCTCGGTCCGTCGCTCAAGCAGCCCGACTGGAACGTGAACGAGATCCTTGCGACAGGTCTGCCGGTCTCGATCACGCTCGGACTCTCGGCGATGATCCTCGCGCTCATGATCGGGCTCTTCGCAGGGCTCGTCGGCGGACTTCGGCCGGGATCGCCCGCGGACCTCGCGATGCAGCTCGTCGCCATCGTCGGCATCAGCCTTCCGAGCTTCGTGATCGGCAGCGCGCTCCTGATGCTCCTCGCCGTGAAGCTCAAGCTCTTCCCGGTCGGCGGCTGGGGCGGGCTCTCTTTCGTCGCGCTGCCGGCGCTGACCCTGTCGCTGCCGTTCGCGGCGTACATCTCGCGCCTCGTCCGCTTCGGCATGATCGAGGAGATGGGTGCGGACTACATCCGCACCGCCCGCGCCAAGGGCCTCACCCGCGCGCGGGTCGCGCTGCGTCACGCGCTCAAGAACGCGTTCCTGCCCGTCCTCAGCTATCTCGGGCCCGCGACCGCGGTCGCGCTCACGGGCTCGTTCGTCGTCGAGAAGGTCTTCGCGGTTCCGGGCGTCGGCCAGCACTTCGTCGACGGCGTGCTCGGCAAGGACATCACGCTCGTGATGGGCGTGGTGCTCGTCTACTCGACGCTGATGGTGGTGTTCAACCTCGTCGTCGACGTGATGTACCGCTTCGTCGACCCGCGCATCGCGTGACGCCGTCAACCATTGCCGGCGGCCGATGCGATCCGCCTCGACAGCCGCTCGATCAGCAGCCGCTCGAGGCGCTCGTCGCGTCCGACCGCGGTCCACGTCGAGCGGTCGCGCGGGGTCTGCGGATCGTCCTTGATGGTGACGTCGGTCGAGTAGGAGCCCAGCGCGCGCGTGTACGGGCTGCCTTGGTAGCCCGGCCGGAACTGCCGCTCGACCGAGACCGAGACGCGCACCTCGAGGTCCTCGGCGCTGCGCGTCACGTCGGCGCCAGGGCCGCGTTGCGAACCGGGCAGGATCGGCCCGGCGAGCGGAGCGGTTCCCTCGGGGCCGGCCGGCCGGAATCCCGACGGCACGAACTCGACGCGCACGCGCCTCCGTTCGAACCCGAAAGTGCCCTCGACGACTTCGTCCGCCTTCATGTCGCTCCACGCCCACGGCTCGATCAGCGAACCGGCGAAGCGGGGCTCCGTCTCGATCGCGCCCGCGTTGCGGTCGGCCACTTCGGGCACGAATCCTTCGGCCCGCACCGCCTCGCACGCGGCGTCGAACACCTGCTCGTACTGCGCGTGCGGCACGGTGAGGAAGGTCGGCCCCGTGGCGTCCGACGCGCATCCGATCGCGGACGAAACCGCAAGAATCGCCGGCACCGCCCGGGCGCTCCGAGCGAGCACGGGGCGGACGTCGCGGAGGCGGCGCGTCAGGCGACGGACGGCGTTCAGCATGCGCGGAGTGTAACGCTGCGTCCGATACAGCGCCCCACCAGAGCGACGCGGCCGCAGGAGAAGAGCCTCCTTCGATCTTCGCCCTCGAACCTTGACCCTCGGAAAGCCGATCGTACTCTTGGTCCTCCCCCGGCGGTGCGGTCGCGCAGGGGCGGAACCATCGCGCGTTTCCCGAGTTTTGCGGAACGCGCCGCGTCGGCGTGCGAACCGATCCGTAGGCTGCACGCGGTCGTCTCCGTGCTTCCCAGGCCGCGGTCGGACGCGTGCGCAGGCGCTTCGAGGTCCACGCCATCGTCCGATGGCCGAGCGAGTCACAAGGCGAGTCCCAGATGCAGCGAAATCCATCGACCCACCGACCCAGCCGCACTCCCGCCCACGGCAAGGCAGTGCGCGGGCTGCTGATCGTCGCTGCCCTCGGCGCGGTCGCCGTCACCGTCGGCGCCGTGGCGTCCCGCAGCGGCTCGCAGGTCCAGGTGCCGACCACCGCCGCGGACTTCTTCCAGCCCGGAACGCAGCCGAACGCGGACGTCGAGCAGTTCACTCCCGTCGTCGGCGCGATCAACTGCACCTACTGCCACTCAGGCTACGGCGTCGAGGTCGCGCCCTTCGACACGTGGGTCGCGAGCCTCATGGCGCAGAGCGCGCGCGATCCGATCTGGCACGCCGCGCTGACGATCGCGAACCAGGATGCGAACATCGGCGGAGAGACGTGCATCCGCTGCCACGCGCCGGGCGCATGGCTCGGCGGCCGCTCGTCGACGGGCACGACCGCAGAGTTCAACTCCGACGACTGGGACGGCATCAACTGCCACTTCTGCCACCGCGCGGTCAATCCCGAGCTCGGGCCGAACAGCGCGATCGGCTATCCGGGCGATCCGGCGGAGCCCGATGTCCCCATCATCAGCGCCCTCCAGTCGCAGGGCCTCATTCCCGAGGGCGCCGGAAACGCGCGGTACGTGATCGACCCCGAGGACAACCGCCGCGGACCGTTCAGCGACGTGCCTGAGAACCTCCACGGAGGCGGCACCAAGCTCATCACCTCGCCGTACCACCGCTCGAGCGAGTTCTGCGGAACGTGCCACGACGTGAGCAATCCGCTCTACACCAAGAACGCGAAGGGCGGATACGTCCTCAACTCGCTCGGCTCGCCGCATCCCACGCAGGATCCGCACGAGATGTTCCCCGAGCAGCGCACCTACAGCGAGTGGCTGAAGAGCGCCTATCCGAACGGCGTCGCGTATCCCGACAACCGCTTCGGCGGCAACGACCCCGACGGCGTCGTGTCGAGCTGCCAGGACTGCCACATGCCGAAGGTGATCGCGGGCGGCTGCCGCTTCTACGAGTTCGGCGATCCGTGGTTCGAGCGGCCCGACATGCCGCAGCACTCCTTCGCGGGCGCCAACACGTGGGTCGTCCAGGCGATCCGCAACCAGCTCGGGCCCGACGACGCCGATTCGATCGGCCTCACCCAGGACGCGATCGACCAGCAGGCGGCGCGCACCATCAACATGCTGCAGGCCGCAAGCGACATGACGCTCTCGCAGGTCGGCGCGAACCTCAAGGTGCGCATCACCAACGAGTCCGGCCACAAGCTTCCGACGGGCTACCCCGAGGGGCGCCGCATGTGGGTCAACGTCAAGTTCAAGAACGCGAAGGGCCAGGTCATCGCCGAACGCGGCGCCTACAACAGCAAGACCGCCGTGCTCAACGCGTCGGACACCAAGGTGTACGAGGCGAAGCAGGGAATCACGCAGCCCGTCTCGAAGCTGACGGGCATCCCCGCCGGCCCCGGCTTCCACCTTGCGCTCAACAACAAGGTGTTCTTCGACAACCGCATTCCGCCGCGCGGCTTCACCAACGCCAACTTCATCGAGATCGGCGCGGCGCCGGTCGGCTACGCCTACGCCGACGGCCAGCACTGGGACGACACGGTCTACGCGATCCCGCAGGGCGCGACGAGCGCGACCGCGACGCTCTACTTCCAGACGACGACGAAGGAGTACATCGAGTTCCTCCGGGACGCGAACAAGACCGACGACAAGGGCCAGATCGCCTACGACCTGTGGGTCGGGACGGGCAAGAGCGCGCCCGTGGCGATGGACAGCGCCACCGTGTCGCTCGCGGCGTCGAATCCCGCCGATCTCAACGGCGATGGCGCCGTGAACGCGGCGGATCTTTCGATCCTGCTGTCGAACTGGGGCACGCCCGGACCCGGCGACATCAACGGCAACGGCGCCGTCGACGCTGCGGATCTGTCGATCCTGCTGTCGAGCTGGTCGTGACTCCCCGAGCGCGGAGCGCACAAGCCCAGCCAGCGTCCACGAGCGCGGAGCGCAGCGAAGCGCGAGCAAGTTGGCGAGAACTTCGCAGCATGTGCCGTGTGGCATCACCTCTGGTGATGGCGGCTTCGAACGCACCCTGCGCGTCCAGCCTGCAGGCTGAAGACGCACCCCGCGTTCGCGGCCGCCACGACCCCCTGCTGCGCAGGGGGATAGTGCCACACGGCACGTCCTGCGAAGTCGTCAATCGTCCGCTCAGGCTTCGCTGCGCTCCGCCTTCGTGGGCGCACAAGGCTCCGCCGGCGTTCCAGCGCGCAACCGCAGCGGTGCTCTATCCTCCCCCCGTGCAGACGCAGTCGGACATCAAGTCGATCCTCAGCGCCCGCGGGCTCTCGCCGAAGCATCGCTTCGGGCAGAACTTCCTCGTCGACCAGAACCTGCTGAAAAAGCTCGTCGACGCGAGCGGCATCGGCGAAGGCTCGCTCGTCCTCGAGATCGGTCCAGGCACCGGCACGATGAGCGAGGAGATCCTCGCGCGCGGCGCCGAACTGATCGCGATCGAGCTCGACCGCGACCTCGCCGCGCACCTGCGCGAACACTTCGCGGCGAACCCCCGCTTCACGCTCGTCGAAGGCGACTGCCTCGACGGCAAGCGCGCGCTCAACGCCGAAGCGCTCGCGAAGCTCGGCGCGCGTCCGTTCACGCTCGTCGCGAACCTGCCCTACCAGGCCGCAAGCCCCGTCATGGCGATCTGCGCCACGATGCCTTCTTGCCGCGGACAGTTCGTCACGATCCAGCGCGAGGTCGGCGACCGCCTGCGCGCGGCGCCGGGCTCGGGCGAGTACGGACCGCTCACGATCATCGTGCAGGCGTTCGCCGAGGTCGAGCAGATCGCGGTGCTGTCGCCCGGCTGCTTCTGGCCGCCGCCTGAGGTCACGAGCGCCATGCTCGCGCTCCGCCCGCGCGCGGCGCCCGCGCTCGCGCCCGACGAAGCCGAGGCCTTCGGCGCGTTCGTCCACACGCTCTTCTCGAAGCGCCGCAAGCAGCTCGGCGCCATCCTCGGCCGCGCCCGCGACTGGCCCGAGGGCATCGATCCGACCGCACGGCCGGAGTCGTTCTCGGTCGAGGATCTCGTGCGCCTTTGGCGCGCCGGGTAGCTCGTGCGCCTCTCGCGCGATGGACGGGTTCGGACTCTCACATCAATCCGCTCACGCCGACTCAGGTGCCCCAGTTCGCGAGCACGATCGCGAGATCGTCGGCGCTGACGGATCCGTCGCCGTTGAGGTCGGCCGCGCACGGCGCCGCGCACGGACCCCATGCGGCGAGCAGCGCGCCGAGGTCGTTTCCATCGACGATGCAGTCGGCGTTGATGTCGCCGGCGCCGTCGCAGATCGCGTTCACCTCGTAGATCGCGAGCGTTCCGCTGATCTCGTGAGC
>JBIKWD010000264.1:0-3763 GCA_044356505.1 Phycisphaerales bacterium | reverse complement strand
CGCCGAGGATGTGGAAGTCCTTGACCTTCGACTCGTCGAACCGGTAGAACGCGAGGTAGCGCGAATCGGGGCTCCACCACATCGCGGTCGTCTGGTCGAGCTCCTCGCCGTACACCCACGACGCCTGGCCGTACTTGATGTCGTCGTTGCCATCGGTCGTCACGGCGACGCGCTCGCCCTCGCGCGGCTTGAGGTAGAGGTTGCCGCCCTCGCTCGTCGCCGTCCACGCGCCGTTCGGGCTCTCGGCTGTCGTGAACTGCCGGCCGCGCGGCGGACGCCGGCCGCCGTCGCCGCGCTGGGTGCGCGACGCCTGCGCCGTCGCGGGCGGCTCGCTGTCGGCGGGCGCGACCGCGCCGGTTGCGAGATCGAGCGTATGCCAGCCGTTCTTTCCTCCACCCTCGCCGGCGATGCCGCTGACCCAAAGGCGGTTGCCCTCGACATCCCAGTTGGCGCTCGCGATGTCGCCGCCGTCGCCGATGCCGCCCATCGCGCTTTGCATGCGGCGCATCAGGTTCGAGCCGGGTATGTCCTTGAGCGGCGTGTAGGTCTGCGCGAGCGACGAGGCGGCGACGGAAGCTGCGAATGCAGCGCCTGCAGCAAGGAATCGTGCAATCGGTGGCATCCCGACAGCGTATCCGCTCACACCCGCGCGTGGCGCGCGAAGCGGCGGTAGCGCTCGGCGAGGTCCTCGGCCGTCGCGCGCGAGACGCCGTCTAGGCTGAACGCTCCGATCGTGAAGCTCGCCATCACCGTGCCCCACGAGAGCGCCGTCTGCAGGGTCTCGAGGTCGGTGCGGCCCGTGCGCGCGAGATGCGCCATGAAGCCACCCGCGAACGTGTCGCCGGCGCCGGTCGGGTCGACGACCATGTCTTCTTCGGCGGGGAACGCAGGCACGACCGCGACGCCGTCGCGATGGACGAGGACGGCGCCGTGCTCGCCCTTCTTGACGACCGCGAACTGCGGGCCGTAGCCGAGGATGCGGCGGCCGGCGGTGATCGCGTTGCGGATGCCGGTGAGATGCGCGGCCTCGGAGTCGTTGAGCACGATGCCGTCGACCTTCGAGAGGAGATGCACGAGCTCGTCGTGCGCGACGTTGATCCAGAGGTCCATCGTGTCGGCGACGACGAGCTTGCGTCCGCTCACCTGCTCGAGGAGGCCTGCCTGGACCGCGGGATGCGTGTTGCCCAGGAAGACGAGTTCGCTGTCGGTGAACGCGGCGGGCACCTTCGGCGGCGCCTCCGCGACGACGCCGAGTTCGGTGAAGAGCGTCTCGCGCTCGTTGAGATTCAGGAGGTACTTGCCGCCCCACGCGAACGTCTTGCCGCCGGCGCGGGTCTCGAGACCCGCGAGGTCGACGCCGCGCAGGCCCTCGAGAAGCGTGCGGTGATGCGCGGGAAGGTCGTCGCCCACCACGCCGACGAGCCGCACGGGTGCGAGCCGGCTCGCGGCGGCGGCGAAGTACGCGGCGCTTCCGCCGAGCACGCGGTCGGCGCGCGCGGTCGGGGTCTCGACGGTGTCGATGCCGATGGTTCCGGTGACGAGAAGCGAGAGCGGCTTGTGTGTGGCGGTGGACATGTTCGGATTTGCGGCCGGAATCAGGCCGTCTTCGGCTCTGCGAAGCTGCGCATGAAGCCGAAGCCGAGCGCGGTTCCGGCGAGCGAGCCGGCGGCCATGTCGAGCGGCATGATGCGCAGGAGACGCGGCAGCGCGCCTTCGACGAGCCCGGCGCTCAGGTCGCCCTGCACGGTGAAGGCCATGAACGCGTAGGTCGCCGTGAAGACGGCCATCGGCGCGGCTGCGAGATAAACGGGCGTCGTCCGCGGCGCGAGCACGCGGCCGATGGCGCCCGACGCGAAGCCGCCGAGCACGGCCGCTCCGACGGCCTGGCCCTTCGTCAGCGTCGCCACGGCGAACCACGCGACGACGACGGCCGCGACCCCGGCGAGCCAGGAGAGGCGCGCGCTCCGGCCGACGGGCGAATCGATGTCGTCCTCGTGGGTCTCGGGGATGTCGGGCAGACGGCCGCCGAAGCGGAAGATCACGTGGCATGCGGCCACGATGAGCACCGTCCAGCCGAAGCACTCGAGCGCCGCGAGCTTGAGGCTCGAGCCGCCGAACACGAGGTCGCGCACGGCGCCCGAACGCATCGCAAGCATTCCGACGCCGGCGCCGAGCACGAAGAGCGCGACGATGGCGTTCACCTTCCGCGCGATGAACGCGGCGACGGCGGTCGACCCCGCGAAGACGACCATGATCGCGAGGACCGCGAGGAGCGGCGTGCCGCTGTCCGCGATCGTCGGGCCGGGGATCCCGCGCACGCCCTCGAGAAGCGGGACCACCGACGCGAACGCGACCGCCGCGAGGGCGATGGCGATGCACAGGATGATCACGCGTCGGGTCGCAGCGTCCATCTCCGCAGTGTGCGCGAAAGCGCGCATCTCCGCAAGCACGGTGCGCTCCCAAGGGCCGCGGACGGAACCGGCGCGAATCTCCCGTATATTGCTCCTCCCAATGGCAGCGCCTGATCCGCAGCAATCCGCACGCACCCACGCCGCCTCCGGCCCCGCCGTCGTCCTCGACGGCTCGCCTGTCGCGATTCACGACGTCGTGCGGGTCGCCCGCGCGACGCTCGACAGGCCCGTCCGCGTCGAGATCGCCCAGGCCGCGCTCGAACGGGTCGCGGCCTCGCGCGCGGTCGTGACGGCGGCGCTCGCGGGCGACCGCGCCGTGTACGGCCTCAACACGGGTTTCGGCAGCCTCTCGCGCGTGCGCATCGGGCGCGAGCAGGCGCGCGACCTTCAGAAGAACATCATCCGCTCGCACGCCTGCGGCGTGGGCGACTACCTGCCGCCCGAGGTCTCGCGCGCACTCATGCTGACGCTCGCCGCGAGCCTCGCGCGCGGGGCGTCGGGCGTGCGCGTCGAGACGCTCGAGCGGATCGTCACCCTCATCAACATGCATGTCGACCCCGCGATCCCGTCGCGTGGGTCGGTCGGGGCATCGGGCGACCTCGCGCCGCTCGCGCACGCGGCGCTCGTCGTCCTCGGCGAAGGCGAGTGCTGGCACCGCGGCCGCGTCGAGCCCGCGGCGTGGGTGCTGACGAGCCTCGGGCTCGGCGGGCTTCCCCTCGAGGAGAAGGAAGGCCTCGCGCTCCTCAACGGGACGCACCTGATGTGCGCGACCGGCGCGCTCCTCTGCCACGACTTCCGCAGCGTCTTCGACGCGGCGCTCGCAGCGGCCGCGATGGCGATCGACGCCGCGAAGGCGACCGACGCCTTCCTCGACGCGCGCATCCACGAGATCCGCCGCCAGCCCGGGCAGATCGAGGTCGCGACGCGCCTGCGCGGACTTCTGTCGGGAAGCGAGATCGTGCGTTCCCATGCGGAAAACGATCCGCGCGTGCAGGACCCGTACTCGCTTCGCGCGATGCCGCAGGTGCTGGGCGCCGCGCTCGACGCGTTCCGCTTCGTCGAGGGCGCGGTCGAGCGCGAGCTCGGCGCGGTGACCGACAACCCGCTGGTGTTTGCGAACGATGCCCGCGGCTCGGGAGACATCGGCTCCGGCGACATCGTCTCGGGCGGCAACTTCCACGGCATGCCGCTTGCGATCGCGCTCGACCTCCTCGCAGTCGCGTGCAGCCATGTCGCGGGAATCAGCGAGCGCCGCACCTTCTGGGTGGTGTCGGGCTTCGACCAGTTCGTCGCGCACAGGCCGTATCTCGCGAAGGATCCGGGCGTCGAGAGCGGACTGATGATCGCGCAGT
>JBIKWD010000263.1:0-3772 GCA_044356505.1 Phycisphaerales bacterium | reverse complement strand
GTCTACAAGTGGCTCATCATGCGGCTCATCATGCGGCTCATCGTGCGGCTCATCATGCGGCTCATCATGCGGCTCATCATGAGGCTCATCGTGCGGCTCATCATGCAACCCATCATGGAGTCGCAGCCGCGATGCCGTGCCGCTCGAGCGCCTGCCGGTAGCGGTCCCAGAGCGCCGTGTCGTCGGCGGTGGGGCGCGTCTCGGAGAGAAGCGCGAGCATCTCCTCGTGGTGCTCGGCGTCGGGTGCCGCGGTGCGCGCTGCGATGAGGTCGTAGAGGTCGGCGAGCAGCGCGTGGGCCGCGTCGCGCTCGAGCCGCGTGCCGTCGTCGCGCAGCGCGACGAGCGTCACCTGCAGCTGGAACCGCGACTTGACGTGCGAGCCGCCGCGGGCGAGCGAGCGGTCGAGCATCACCTCGCACGCGGCGCGGATCTCGTCGGCGCTCTTGAGCGCGAGCGGGTCTTCGGTGAGGCGATGCCGCTCGGAGGCGAGGAAGATCATGCCTCCCGCAAGCGCCCCGAGCGCGACGAGCACGGCTCCGATGAAGACGAACTTGACGCGTCGGGCGGTGGGCAAATCGGGGCGGCCGGATTTGAACCGACGACTTCCTGCTCCCAAAGCAGGCGCTCTACCAAGCTGAGCTACGCCCCGTCGAGGCGGGGATTGTAGCGGACGCCTTGGCAAGACACCGAAGTCGGCTCACGCGCGACGACGCCTGCCGCCGGACGCGGAAACCGCCGCGAGGCAGAGGAGCGCGAGCGCGCCAGGGCCGGGGATCGTCGGCGGCGGTTCGTCGAACCCGAATCTGAAGCGGAGTTCGGTCGTGCCGTAGTCCGAGATCACGTCCGCGCGGAAGTTCCACCAGTTGTCGTCGTAGCCCGACGGCGTCGAGGCGTTGAGCGCGTCGGCGCTGCCGAGCACCAGTCGCGTCGCTCCGAGCGGCGCGAGGAACCTGTGCATCATGCCTGATTCGGCGCGGCCGTCGCCGATGAAGAAGACCTGCCCGATCGTCGGCGAAACCGATTCGAACTCGATGCCGAGCGCCGCGGAGCGGAAATCGAGCGCCGTCGGTGCGGTGCCGGCCGGATGGCCGGGACCAAGGAACACTCCGGCGAGGAACGAATTGCGCTCGGCGCGGATTCCCGAGTTCGACGTCTGCGAATCGATGATGTTGATGCCGCCGATGGACGAGTCGGGTCCGCCCGCGAAGCCGTCCGGGCTTGGCATCAGAGCGTTGCCTGGGGTCACGGGCCGCGCGGCGAAGACCTCGACCGTCCCCACCCTGATCGTCGAGCCGCCGACGACCACGACCGATGCCGTCGGCGCGAGTCCGGGCATCTGACCGGTCATCATCATGGTCGTGTCGTAGCCCGCAGCGAAGATGTTCGACCGCCCGTCGACGACGACCAAGCCGGCCGCGGCGGGCATCGACGTCGCAAGCAGCGCGAACAGGGCCGCGCACCACGGCTGTGACGCCGCACGGTGCTCCTGCGGCGGATGGGGCGCGGTTGTCCGGATGATGATCGTGTGGATGCGCATCGATTCCTCCTCGCTCCGCCCGATGCGGGCTCTTCTCCAATGTCGGAAATGTCCGGTGGCCTGTCGCGCGGAGAACGCACCCGGTTCGCCGAACGCGTGGACCTGCGCCGACGGCCGCGTCTGTGCGGGTCATCGCGCCTGCGTGGGGCATGCGCGGCGCCCGCCCGCTACCTTGCGCGCATGAGCGAACCGATCGAACCGCCCGGTGGAACCTCGCGGCGCGAGATCCTCGCGTCGGCCGCTGCGTTTGGCGCGACGGTCGCCGCTGCGGCGCTCTCCCGCGACGCGATCGCCGCGACCCCGATGGGCCAGGCCGCGCCGCCGCCGCCGTCCGACGCGTCGAAGGGAGTCACCGTCGGAACGATCGCAGAGGCCGAGAAGCTTGCGGGCGTGTCGTTCACGGAGGCCGAGCGCGCGCAGATCGCGCGCACCGTCGTCGATCAGGTCGCCACGATCAAGGCGCGCCTCGCCTTCGGCGCGCTCGACAACCAGTCGCCTCCCGCGCAGGTCTTCCGCGTGCTGCTGCCCGGCGAGAGCGTTCGCGCTGCGGTGCGGCCGCTCGAGTCGCGGCTGCGCTACGGAAAGGGTCCCGATGCGCCCTCGAGCGATGCCGACCTCGACTTCGCGACGGTCGAGACGCTGTCGCGCTGGATCGGGATCGGCTCCGTCACTTCGCGACGGCTCGTCGAACGCTCGCTCGCGCGGCTCAGGAAGGCGAATCCCACGCTCCGCTGCGCGATCACGATCGTCGAGGAGCAGGCACTCGCCGAAGCCGACGCGCGCGACGCCGAACATCGCGCCGGCAAACCGCGCGGAAGGCTGCACGGCATTCCCTACGGGTTGAAGGACATCTTCGACACGAAGGGCATCCTCACCACG
This sequence comes from Phycisphaerales bacterium, assembly GCA_044356505.1. Lineage (GTDB taxonomy): Bacteria > Planctomycetota > Phycisphaerae > Phycisphaerales > SM1A02 > QWPT01. The sequence continues at coordinate 1,356 of JBIKWD010000263.1, read as the reverse complement.
TGGGGCGCCGAGCCGTGGCGTGAGCGCGTGCCGACGAGCGACGCCGTCGTCGTCGAGCGGCTGCGCGAGGCGGGGGCCGTGCTCGTCGCGAAGACCGCGGTCGGCGCGCTTGCCTACGGCGACATCTGGTTCGGCGGAACCTGCCGCAATCCCTGGAATCCCGAGCAGGGTTCGTCGGGGTCGAGCGCGGGCAGCGCATCGGCGGTCGCCGCGGGCTGCGTGCCGTTTGCGATCGGCACCGAGACGCTCGGCTCGATCGTGTCGCCGTGCGTGCGCTGCGGCACCACCGGGCTGCGCCCGACCTTCGGCCGCGTTCCGCGCGACGGCTGCATGTCGCTCTGCTGGTCGTGGGACAAGATCGGCCCGATCACGCGCGGCGTGCTCGACACGGGGATCGTGCTCGAGGCGATCAACGGCGCGAGCGCGGGAGATCCTTCGAGCGTCGAGTCGGGGTTCTTCGCGCCGCGCGCGGCAAGGACGAAGGATGTCCGCGTCGGCTACGACCCCGCGTGGTTCGAGGGACCGAACGCCGCGCTCTCCGACACGCTTGCGGCCGCGCGCGACGCGGGGCTCGAGCTCGTCGAGCGCAAGGTGACCCCGCCATGCGATCCCGGCGTGCTCGTCTCGAGCCTGATGGCGGAGGCGGCCGCGAGCTTCGAGGACATGACGCGCACGGACGCGGACGACCTCCTCTCGTGGCAGGCCGACGAGGCGTGGCCGAACTCGTTCCGCCGCACGGCCTTCCTCCCCGCGGTCCACGTCGTGCAGGTCGAGCGCATCCGCCGGGCCTTCATGCGATGGATGCGCGAGGTGCTCGACGGGGTCGACATGATCATGCTGCCGCCATACGCGGGCGGCATGCTCGTCGTCACCAACGCGACGGGCCATCCGTCGCTCTGCATGCGCGCCGGCTTCGACGCGCCGAACGCGCCGCGGTCGATCACGCTGATCGGCCGACCTTTCGAGGAGCAGCGGCTCATCGAGGTGGGAGCGGCCCTCGAGCGCAGGCTCGACGTCGCGGGAAAGCGGCCGGAAATGCCGTGGATGCAGGGGGCCTGAAGGCGGCGAACGCCTTTGCTATCCTGCGCGCTCCATGTCCCCAGTGTCCCTGACGCCCGACGCCTCGCTTGCCAGCTATCTGCCGGTCGCCGTCATCACCATGATGGCGATCACGTTCGTCGTCGCCAACATCGTGCTGAGCACGGTGCTCGGCCCGCGCGCCGAGGGCGCGATCAAGGGCACGACCTACGAGGCGGGCATGGACCCGATCGGCACCACCCGCAAGCGCTTCAACGTGCGCTTCTACATGATGGCGGTGACGTTCCTGCTGTTCGACGTCGAGATCATCTTCCTCTA
>JBIKWD010000085.1:0-13310 GCA_044356505.1 Phycisphaerales bacterium | reverse complement strand
GTCGCTCAGGCTTCGCTGCGCTCCGCCTTCGTGGGCGCACAAGGTTCCGCCGGCGTTCCAGCGCGCAAGCCCAGCAGCGTCCACGAGCGCGGAGCGCAGCGAAGCGCGAGCAAGTTGGCGACGGCCGTTGCCCGAGCCAGAGGGAGCGCCCGCAGGCGCGACCGCTCAGGCTTCGCTGCGCTCCGCCTTGGGCCAAACCCGCCCGAAGTCCCGAACCCGCCCGAAATCCCGAACCCGCCCGAAATCCCACGGCCGCTCAAACGCGCCGGATCGCCGCTTCCGCGTCGCGCAGACGCTTCGTCATCAGCGCCACGGTCGTACGGTCTTCCTGCGCGAGCTGCTCGATCGTCTTCGGCGCCTCGCCGCAGAATCCGTAGCGGCGCGCGACAAGCCGCGCATCGGCGCGGTTGCCGGCCACCGATCCACCGAGCACGCCCGCCACGATCGCCGCGCGATGCGCGAGCGGATCGACCAGCGTCTGCCACTGCGCGACATCCGCAAGCAGGGACTGCGCAACGCCCGCATTGTGGCGCACGCCCGCCCTGTTCTGACGCTTGAGCGGCATCCGCTTGGCAAGCGCGTAGTCGGCAGCAAGCGAGACGGCGCGGTCGAAGCGCTGGCGCGACGGATCGAACTGCGACACGACCTCGCGGACGGCACCGGAAAGCGCGCGCCCGAGCTGCCGCATCTCCTCGGACGGGAGCCGCTCCGGGCCGCAGTCGTGGAAGTGATCGGCCCGCCCGAGCGCGACCACGAGGCCCCGCTCGACGAGCAGCGTCCGCAGCCGAAGCGCGGTCCGCAGGTCGGTCTCGATCTGGTCGAGCACCGAGCGCTCTGGCCAGCGCGGCAGCGCGTCGATCGCGCGCGACGCGCGGCGCAGGAGGTAGTGCATCGCGGCGGCGCGCGTCTCGTCGCGGTCGCCGTGGACACGGGTCTCGCGGACATGCAGCCGGCGAATCTCGCGCGCGGACTCGATCGCCTCGATCAGGTTTCCATCGCGCAGCCCGAGCGGCTGCAGCTTGCGCGCGGCGGGAGCGTTCGGAACCGTGTCGTCGGCGCCGGGAAGATCGAAGGTCGCAAGCTCGACCCACGCCGGCTGGACGGTGCGCAGCACCTCGGCGCGCCGACGGTCGACGATGGCGCGGACGAACGACTCGCTCTTGCCGAGACGGGCGGCGATCCGCGACGGCTCGATCGCCATGCGCCAGGCGCGTTCCGCGAATGCGCCGCAGCGGTCGCTCGCGCTGCGACGGCGGACGACCGGGCTGCCGATCTCCCGCAGGAAGAGAAGGCGCACGCCTTCGTGCGACCGGCCATGCGCCGCGGCGACCTGCTTCGCGGCGAGGTTGAGCGTCAGTCCCCCTGCGACGAGGCGCCGGCCCTCTTCGATCAGCGCGCGCCGCTCGTCGGCATCGAAGCGACGGAAACTGCGCGCACGCTCGAACTCGGCCGGATGACGTTCCGCGAACCGCCCGAGCGCCTCGCGATAGATCGCGACGCGTGCCTTTCCCGCGTCGAAGACCCAGTGGGCGCAGAGGCCGACGCGCCGCCAGCGCTGCAACGTCTTCGATGCGACGCCGAGCTCCTGCGCCAGTTCCTCGAGCGTGGCGGCGCCACCCGGGCGCTCCGACGGCCGAAGCCCGAGGTGTTCGGAGAAGTCGAGGACGAGCGTCGTCAGGTCTCCGATGAGCTCGCGCCCCGCCGCGACCTGTCCGCGGCCGATCAGCGTCGGTGCGCCGAGAACCTTCGCAAGCGTCTCTGAGAGCGCGTACTCGGCCTTCGGATCGATCTCGGGGATCAGCGACTCCGCAGCGAGCATCTGCCGCCGCAGCACCTCGGCCGACGCGCCGGCCGCCTGCGCCGGAAGCGCCTGGACGGTCTCGAGGCTGTAGGAGGCTCTGCGCGGCACGGAGGGGCTCTTAGGGTGTCGGGGCGGGCGCGCCCGAAGGAGGTGGACCGTCGTCCCGCCTCAGTCTAACGGACCCCGAGATCTACGCGTCCCGAAGCCGGAGTTCGGCAGTGAATGTCGAAAGTGACGCAAGAGCGAGCAATCTGGGGAGCACACCGACCGAAAACCACCGTTTGGCCGGCGCGCGACGCGCCGCGGGGTTCACCCGACTGCGGAACCGAGCCGCTGGGCAGGCGACTCTGACACGACTGAGGGCACGATCTCGATCGCACAGGAGGACACCGGACAGGCGGTCGAGGTCGACACGGTCCGGGCGATCCGGGGGTTGAGCCGCGTCAGGGCCTCGTGGACGATCATCCCCGCCGCCGAGGCGAGACACGGCAGATGGGCGCGCGAAGCCGGGTCTCGCGACACGAGTTCGACCTCGCAGCCGATCCACGCTCGCGGGTCGCCATCGTGGAGACCGGTGACGTCGACCGTGACCTGGTCCATGTTGACAGCGCCGACGACCGGAGCATCGACAGGGGCGCCGCCCGGCGCGTGCATCCGAACCCAGAGGGTCGACGGAGAGGCCGGATCGCGAAGCGTCGGGTATCCATCGGCGTATCCCACCGGAACAAGCGCGATGGTCGATGGACGCTGCGCCGTCCAGCGCGCGCCGTATCCGACGGCGGTTCCCGCGGGGACCTGCTTCGCCTGCACGACACGGCTCGACCACCGCACGACGGGCCGAAGGTCTCCCGGCGCCATGATCGCTCCCGGCGCATCGAGTTCCTCGAGGCCGTAGCCGAGCCACGCGAGTCCGAAGCGCACCATGGCGCGGTGATAGCGGGTGCTGCGGGCAAGCGCGTAGGTGCTCGCGACGTGCTCGATGACGTGCTCGGGGATCAGGTCGCGGTTCGCCGCGACCACGGCGTCGAAGACCTCGAGCTGCCGCGCGGTGCGCGCCGCGTCGGTGCGCGCGTGCGAGAAGTGCGCGAAGATTCCGCGCAGGGAGAGCCTCCGTCCCTCGTGGATCGAACGCAGCATCCGCGCGGCCTCTGCGGGCCGCGCGCCTCCGCGGCTCATGCCGACGTCGATCTCGAGATGGACGGGAAGATCGACCCCGATCGCCTCCGCGTGCGCCTCGAGCGCGGCGAGGTTCGCCTCGTCGTGCACCACGAGATGCAGCTGTCCGCCGAGCATCAGCCGAACGAGCTCGTCCTCGCGGGCGATCTCGGTCACCGGCATCAGCACGAGGATCGGCGTCGCGCCGTTCACGGCGGCGGCGGTCTCGATCGCCTGGCGCAGCGAGTACACCGCGAGCATCTCCGCACCCGCCGACACCAGCCTGCGCGCGACGCGCGCGACGCCGAGCCCGTAGGCATCGGCCTTGACGATCGGGCACAGCGCGCAATGGTCGCCCACCACGCGCCGGATCACCGACATGTTGTGGTCGATCGCTGCAAGGTCGATGTCGATCGTGCTCGTGTCCTGCATGGCGTCGTGCCTCCCTCCGGGCGCGCGGGCTCGCTTCGCCACGGAACCATCCGACAGGCCTCGTTCCAACGGGATCCGCGAACCGACCGCCGCGCGGGGGTCCGCCTCCTGCCGCGGGAGCCGCCCCTGCCCTCCTGGCAGGCACGTCCCACGGCGTATTTGTATCGACTCCGCAAACCCTCTACCATCAGCGGATCAACGACCAGCGCGGGATCGATCCGCAGCCGACAGAAAGCGTTCATGGACCAAGCCTCAACCGACACCCCCGCCGCCACCCACTCCCCCGAGACGTTCGTCACCGACAAGACCTTCGCCGACCTCGGTCTCACGTCCGCCGTCCTCGAAGGCCTCACCAGGCGCGGCTTCAAGCACCCCACCCGCATCCAGGCGGCGCTGATCCCAGTGGCGCTCTCGGGCAAGGACGTGCTCGGCCAGGCGAAGACCGGCACGGGCAAGACCGCCGCGTTCGGCCTTCCGCTTCTCCAGAAGCTCGACCCCAGCGCGGCGTTCTCGGCGCTCGTCCTCGTGCCGACGCGTGAACTTGCGATCCAGGTCGCGAAGGAGCTCCAAGAGCTCGGCGCATTCGCGAAGGTGCAGACCGTCGCCGTCTACGGCGGCCAGCCGGTCGAGAAGCAGCGGCCGCTCCTTGCCAAGGGTCCGCCGATCGTCGTCGGCACCCCCGGGCGCGTGATGGACCTCGCCGAGCGAGGCCTGCTCCCGTTCGCAGACTTCCGCTTCGCGATCCTCGACGAAGTCGACCGAATGCTCGACATCGGCTTCCGCGACGACATCCGCAAGATCCTCGGCAAGCTCAAGAAGGTGCCGCAGACGATCTTCGTGTCGGCGACCATCTCGCCCGACATCGAGAAGCTCGCGCGGAGCTACATGAAGGATCCCGAGAAGATCGTGACCTTCGAGAGGAGCCTCACCGTCGCGCAGGTGAAGCAGAGCTACTTCGCGGTCGAGCGCTGGGACAAGAAGCGCCTGCTGCTTCACCTCCTGAAGAAGGAGAGCCCGGGCCTGACCGTCGTCTTCTGCCGCACCAAGCGCGCGGTCGACGAGGTCACGATGTTCCTCAACAAGAACAAGATCGACGCGCACGCGATGCACGGCGACATGTACCAGAAGAAGCGCGATGCGGTCATGGGCAAGCTGCGCGAGGGCGATCTCTCGGTGCTCGTCGCGAGCGACCTCGCCGCGCGCGGCCTCGACGTCGACGACATCACCCATGTCGTCAACTACGACATGCCCGAGGATCCCGAGGTCTACGTCCACCGCATCGGCCGCACCGCGCGTGCGGGCCGCAACGGCGTGGCGTGGAGCTTCGTGGCGCCCGATCAGGGCGAGCTCCTGACGAACATCGAGATGCTCGCGAACATCGAGATCCCGACCGTCGGCTACGACGACTTCAAGCCCGGCCCGATCCCCGCGGAAGTGGCAGCGCTGCGCGAGCACGAGGCGAAGCGCCGCGAGGACGCGCAGCAGTCGCGCAACCGCACGGCGGGGCCCGAGGTGCCCGTCGTCGCGGCGGTCGATCCGAACATGTTCCCTGACGGCATCGTGCCGACCGCCCTTCCGGACCGACGGCTCGGCGGCCGTGCGCGCACGAAGCGACGCTGACCTTCGCCGATGGCACGCGGGATCCGCATCGCACCTGAAGTCCGCGACGCGCTCGCGTCGGGCGGAGCCGTCGTCGCGCTCGAGACCGCTGCGGTCACGCACGGACTTCCGCGCGAGCCGCTCGCGGCGCTGCCGCCGTACCTCGTGGACGCCGACACGCCTGCGGCGGTGCGCGCCGCGTTCGTTGGCGGCGTCGCGGCGAACCGCGCGCTCGGACACGCGCTCGCGGCGGCGGTGCGCGCCGAGGGCGCGGTGCCGGCGACCGTCGGCATGCTGCGCGGCGAACTCGTGATCGGCCTCACGAGCGCCGAACTCGACGAACTCGCGGCGATGCGCGATGCGCGCAAGCTGAGTGCGCGGGAGATCCCGCTCGCGGCCGCGCGCGGCGAATCGGGCGGCACGACGGTGGCGGGCACGCTGCTTGCGTGCGCGCGCGCCGAACCCGCGCCCATCCGCGTGTTCGCGACCGGCGGCATCGGCGGCGTCCACCGCGGCTTCGCAGAGCGGCCCGATGTGTCGGCCGATCTCCACGCGATCCGCGACACGCCGACGCTCGTCGTGACCGCGGGCGCGAAGTCGATCCTCGATCTTCCCGCGACCGTCGAGATGCTCGACACGCTCGGCGTGCCGCTCGTGGGCCTTGGAACGCCGTACTTCCCGCGATTCCTCTGCGCGGGCACCGCGGAACTCCGCGTGAGCGAGCAAGCGCGCGACGAGCGCGATGCGGCGGCGCTCTTCGCGGTGCACCGCGAGATGCGCGACCATTGCGGCATGCTGCTCTGCGTGCCCCCGCTTGCGCGGTTCGCGCTCGAGCCAGAGATCATGGAGTCGGCGATCCGCGCGGGACTCGAGGAGTGCTCCCGCATCGGTGCGCACGGCCCCGACGTGACGCCCGTCCTGCTCGCGGCCGTCGCCAAGACGACGGGAGGCGCGTCGCTTGCGACGAATCTCGCGGTCCTCATCCACAACGCGCGGGTCGGCGCTCGGGTGGCGCGCGCTCTCGAATCGACTTGACATCGCGGGTCATCCCTGCTTTCCTACCTCGGTCGAGGGCGTTCGCCCCGACGCAGAACGACACGCAGGACGCCAGTGCGGCGAGAGGAAGAGGCGCCGCACACCGCCGCACACCGAGTGGTTTCCGCGTTCAGACCGTCTGCGCCAAGCAAAGCACATCCTGGCTGCAATCCACCGCGCATCGCGCCCGGCAGTCGATCCGTTCGTCCCCGAGCGAGCCCGACGCAGTCGAACCGTGCTGTCCCCGATTTGGTTTCCCCAATGGCCGCAAAGAAGACCACGACGAAGAAGTCCACGACCAAGAAGACGGTGACGAAGAAGGCGACGGCCAAGAAGGCTGTGGTCACCAAGACGGCGCCGAAGAAGGTCGGCAAGACCGCAGAGGCGAAGATTTCCGCGACGAAAGTCGCGAAGGCCGCTGCTGCCAAGCCCGCCGCCAAGAAGGCCGTCGCAAAGAAGACCGTCACCAAGGTTGCGGCGAAGGCGCCCGCGAAGAAGCCGGCTCCGAAGGCCGCCGCCGCGGCAGCCGTGCCAGCCGTGGCACCCGTGATCGAAGCGAAGCCATCGCTTCCGCCGGTCGCGCCGGCGCCCGCTCCCGTCGCACAGCCACCCGCAGCGCCCGCCGAGCGGCCGCAGCAACAGTACCGAAACGAAGAACGACCGCGGGAAGATCGCCGCGAGTTCCAGCAGCGTGGCGATGGACAGCAGCGACAGCAGCAGCAGTCTGGCCAGCAGCAGAATTCCCAGCAGGATCAGCAGGGTTTCCAGCAGCGGCCGCAGCAAGGCGATGGCGAGGTCGGTGGCGAAGGTGGCGATGGCGGCGGGCGTCGCCGGCGTCGGCGGCGGCGTCGCAGGAGGAGGCGCGGCGGCGGCGGCGGACAGCCGTTCGATCCGAGCAATCCCAACGCGCAGCAGCAACAGCAGCACCCGAGCCAGCAGCAGAACCAGCAGCGCCGCGGTCCAGATTCTGAGTCCGACTCGGACGAAGGCGACGACTACGAGGGCGATGGCGGCGATGAGGAGGGCGATGATTTCGAAGGCGACGGCGGCGAGCCGGGTGCTGCGACAATCCCGCGTCTCGGGCAGCAGCACGGACAGCGTTCGCATCATCATCCTCAGCAGCATGCACAGCGTCACGGCCATCAGCAGCAACAGCAGCAGCAAGGCCCACCGCCTCCGCCGCCCTTCGAGTGCGAAGGCGTGCTCGAGTGGCCGGGCAACGCAGACGGCCGCGTCCGCCAGTTCGCAGACGGACTCATCGAGTCCGAGAGCGATCCATACGTGCCGCAGATGATGTCGGAGCAGTATCCGCTCCGTCCCGCACAGCACATCGTGGCCGAGGCGCAGCTGCGTCGGCCCAACAAGAAGCGTCGCCGCGGCGGTGGTGGCGGGAATCGCCGCCCGCGTCCGATCGTGCAGCGCATCATGTCGATCGAGGGGCTCCCGGTCGAGGAGTATGCGAAGCGCAAGGCGTTCGCCGAGTACACGGCGCTCGACCCGTCGCCGCGCATTTCCCTCGAGTACAAGGGCTGTCCGCCCGCCTGCCGCCTCATCGACCTCTTCTGCCCGATCGGCTTCGGCACGCGCGGACTCATCGTCGCGCCACCGAAGGCCGGAAAGACGATGCTCCTCCAGAACATCGCCTACGGCATCAAGCGCAACCACCCGCACATCGAGCTGATCGCGCTCCTCATCGACGAGCGTCCCGAGGAAGTCACCGACTTCAAGCGGAATGTCCCGGCGCAGGTCCTCGCGAGTTCGAACGATCAGGATCTCGAGCGGCACCTCTCCCTCGGCATCCTCGCGATCGAACGCGCGAAGCGCCTCGTGGAGGCGGGTCGCGATGTCGTCGTGCTGCTCGACTCGCTCACGCGCCTCGGCCGCGCGTTCAACAACAGCCGCCGCTACGGGTCGTCGGGCAAGACGATGTCGGGCGGCCTCGACTCGCGCGCGCTCGAGGTGCCGAAGCAGCTCTTCGGCGCCGCGCGCAAGTGCGAGGAAGGCGGCTCGCTCACCATCATCGCGACCTGCCTCGTCGACACGGGCTCGCGCGCCGACCAGATGATCTTCGAGGAGTTCAAGGGCACGGGCAACATGGAACTGGTGCTCGACCGCTCGATCTCCGAGAAGCGCATCTTCCCCGCGATCAACCTCGCGGCGAGCGGCACGCGCAAGGAGCACCTCATGATGAGCGAGCGCGAGCTCAAGACGATCACGGCGCTGCGAAGGCGCCTGCTCGCGGTGCCTCCGCACGCGCAGATCGAGCAGCTTCTCGCGGCGTGCCAGCGCTTCGAGACGAACGAACTGATGGTCGGCGGCGCGGGCTGACGCGGAAACACCGATGGACGCCGCGCCCACGCCCATCGATGTCGTCGCAAGCGACCCGCGGCTCGATCACTTCCGCGGGATCCGCGACCGCGAGCTGCGCGGGACGCTCGGCCTGCACGCGGTCGAGAGCGAGCGCGTGGTTCGACGATTCCTCGCGGCCGCGCTGCGGCGGCGCGAGCACCCGATGCCCCCCGTACTCGAGCCGAGCGCGCTCCTCGTCACGCCCGATGCGTGCGAGCGGCTCGCCGACATCACGGCGCAGTTCCCCGCGCTTTCGATCTACCGGTGCGCCGACGAGCGCGTGCTGCACGAGATCACGGGCTACACGATGCACTCGGGGGCGATTCTCCTCGGCGTGCGTCACGAGGACGGCACGGTCGCCGACCTCGCCGCGTGGCTTGCGCGCACACCGCACGAATCACGCGAGGTGCTCGTCGCCTTCGACGGCATCACGCAGACCGACAATGTCGGCGCGATCTTCCGCAACGCCGCCAGCTTCGGCGCGCGCGCCGCGATCCTCTCGCCGCGCGCGAGCGACCCGTTCCTGCGAAAGACGCTGCGCGTCTCGATGGGCCGCGCGCTCAACATCCCGTGGTGCCGCGCCACCGCCGCGGAGTGGCCCGCATGCCTCGATGAACTGCGCCGCGCGCACGGCTACGCCGTCATCGCGGCCGAGGACACGCCCGACGCGGTCGAACTCGCGCATTTCACGCCGCCCGCGCGCTCGATCGTCGTGTTCGGCGCCGAGCAGGACGGCGTCTCGCGCGCGGTGCTCGACCTCGCGGACGCGGTGGTGAAGATCCCGATGCTGCGCGCAGGCACAGCGCTCGCGCGCGACCTCGCCGACGACCCGCCGAGCCTCAATGTCTCGATCGCGAGCGCGGTGATGCTGCACGGACTGCTGGCGTAGCCCGCAGGCGACGCGATGCGATTACGGCTCGAGCTTCGCGGTCTCGGGCGTCGAGGCGCTCGACGACACGGTTTCCACGACCGGAACCTTCGCCTCCTCGCGGACGCGTTCGATGCGCGCGCCGAGCACGTTCAGCTGCTCCTCCATGCGCGTGTAGCCGCGGTCGAGGTGGTAGATGCGCGACACCTCGGTCACGCCCTCGGCCGCGAGGCCCGCGAGCACGAGGCTCGCGCTGGCGCGCAGGTCGCTCGCCATGACGGGCGCGCCCTTGAACGGATGGCCGCCCGAGACGACGCAGGTCGGGCCCTGGCGGTAGATCTTCGCACCCATGCGCGAAAGCTCGGCGACATGGCCGAAGCGCTCGGGGTAGATCTTCTCGGTGATGATCGAGTTGCCCTCCGCGAGGCAGAGGAGCGTCATGAACTGCGCCTGCAGGTCGGTCGGGAAGCCGGGGTGCGGCTGCGTGGTGATCGTGGTCGGCTTGAGCGTGCGGTCGCTCGTCACGCGCACGGTCGCGTGCATCGGGTTGTCGTGGCCCTCGATCACCTCGACATGCACGCCGATCTCGTTGAAGCGGTCGATCACCGACAGCATGCAGTCGATCGGGAACTCCTCGAGGATGACATCGCCGTTCGTGACCGCCGCGGCGACCGCGTAGGTGCCGGCGACGATGCGGTCGGGGATGACGGTGTGCGTGGTCGAACCGAGGCTCTCGACGCCGTGGATCACGAGGCGCGGGCTGCCGATGTTCTCGATGCGCGCGCCCATGCTGTTGAGCAGGTTCGCGAGGTCGACGATCTCGGGCTCGCACGCCGCGCACTCGATGATGGTGGTGCCCTTGGCGAGGGTCGCGGCGGTCATCACGTTCGCGGTGCCGAGCACGGTCGAGCCGAACGGCCCGCCGAGGAAGATCGTCGTGCCCTTCAGGCCCTGCGGCGCCGTGGCGATGATGTCGCCCTCGGTGAGCTCGATCTTGGCGCCGAGCGCCTCGAGGCCGCGGAGGTGGAGGTCGATCGGACGCTCGCCGAACGAGCAGCCGCCGGGCATCGACACGCGGGCGCGGCGGCGGCGCGCGAGCATCGGGCCGAGAACGCAGATCGACGCGCGCATGGTCTTGACGATCTCGTACTTCGCATGGATCGCGTTCGGGTCGGTGATGCGCATCTTGACCGTGCCGCACTCGCCGTCGATCTCGACGCCGAGCTGGCGCAGCAGCTTCGTCATGTTCGAGATGTCGGAGAGGCACGGGACATTGCGCAGCGTGAGCGTGCCGTCCGTGCAGAGCGCGGCGGCCATCAGCGGCAGCGTCGCGTTCTTGGAGCCTTCGATCTGGATACGACCCGCCAGACGGCGGCCACCCTGAATGCGGAACGAGTCCATGCGTGAGCAGTCCTTTGCGGGCTTGTTCGGCCTCTTGCCTGATGCCCAAGTGATGTGACGGAACGCGGTCGCCGACCGCGCGGATTATGGCGTGTGATCGGCACTTCGGGGCCGATCGCTGCAGTCGTCAGGTTGTCCCCGAAGGGTCGCTCTGCGCAGGTGTCGCGGACTCGTACGGGGCCGCCGTCACAGGTCCACCCGATCGGCGGTTTCGCCCACCGCCTCCGAAGCAGTCGGTTGCCGGCGGGCGCGCCGAATCGCACCTTCTCCAGGTCCGTTCGCCCCCGTCCGAAAGCGTCCATGCAGCTGAAGCGCCCCGACATCGCCCGCGTGATCCTCCTGACGGCAGCCACCTCCGTCGTGCTCGCCGGCCTGGCCTCGGCCGGCCCGTCCGGCACGCCCGCCGACACCGAGCCTCCGGCCGAGATCGTGCTGACAGGCGTCGTCCGCGACTTCCGCGAACGCTCGAGGCCAGGCGGCCACCCCGACTTCGAGCTGCAGCCCTCGGGCGGGTTCGGGCACTACTGCGACAACGTCTCCCCGATCCTCGGAGAGGACAAGAAGCCCGTGTTCAAGGGCGGGGGCTTCAAGGTCACCAGCCAGTGGCGCGACGCGAGCGGACGCAACATCTGCTGGCGACTCTTCGACCCATCGCGCGGCGACCGCGCCGGCAGCAAGTCGGGAGTCTCGACCGGCGGCATCACCTCCGCCACCACCTTCTCGACCTGGTTCAACGATGACCTCGAACTCAACGCCTCGGCCCCGCTCTCGCTCGCCTTGAAGCGCCAGTCGAACGGGAGCTACGTCTTCGACTCCCAGACCGACCCCGCGTGCCAGTCCCTCGGGGGCTTCTTCCCCATCGAGGGTCAACTCTTCGGAAACCCAGGAGGGACCCCGAATCGCAACTTCCACTTCACCTTCGAACTCCACACCAAGTTCACGTACCACGCCGCCGGCAACCAGGTCTTCACCTTCCGAGGTGACGACGACGTCTGGGTCTTCATCGACGGCCAGCTCGTGATCGACCTTGGTGGCGTCCACGGCGCCATCGAGCAGTGCGTGGACCTCAACCGGCTCGGTCTGGTCGACGGCAGGGACTATGAACTGTCGTTCTTCTTCGCCGAGCGTCACCGCACCCAGTCGAACTTCAGGATCACCACCAACCTGCAGCTGGAGACGATCGACCTGCCGCTGGCAAGCAACGCGTTCGACTGACGGCTTCTCTCACGGAGGAATTCAAGCCCCGACCACACCATGCTTTCAGCCATGCGCGGGCGGCCGCACCCGGCCGCCTGCCGAAGACGACATGGCCGCAATGCGCACGCAACAGCGTGCGCGTTGTGTTTTTCAGGCCGCACGCGGCGGCGGGACGACTGCGCTACAGTCGCGGCATGTCCGCCGCAGACACGACCGTCGCAGATCCGACCGACCCGGTCCTTCCCGAGGCCAAGATGCACGTCGCCATGCCGACCGCGCCGGTCGCGGCGCGAATCGCGGGATCGCGCCTCTGCATGAAGGGAAAGAGCGCGAGCTTCATCCGCCACGTCGAGATCGACGTCGGCGGGACGGCCCTCGAGGGCACCTTCCGCGCCGGGCAGAGCTTCGGCGTCATCCCCGAGGGTACCGACAGGTTCGGAAAGCCCCACAAGGTGCGGCTTTATTCGCTGGCGAGCCCCTCCTGGGGCGAGGACGGCTTCGGCCGCGTGATCGCGACCACCCCGAAGCGGGTGATCGCGGAGCGCGAGCCCCAGAACGAGAAGGACGACCCGACCGACCACTCGCTCTTCCTCGGCGTCTGTTCGAACTGGCTCTGCGACCGCCGCGCGGGCGACGCCGTCTCGGTGTCCGGCCCGAACGGACGCCGCTTCCTCCTGCCCGAGGACCCATCGAAGCACGACTACCTGTTCGTGGCGACCGGAACGGGCATCGCCCCCTTCCGCGGGTTCCTCATGGAGCTGTTGGTCGGACCGCCGGCCGGGTCTCCCGCCGCCGCCACCTGGAAGCGCTGCGAGAGCAGGATCGAACTCGTGATGGGCGCCCCCTACACGACCGACCTTCTCTACGACGACCTGATGCGCGACCTCGCCGCGAAGCATCCGAACTTCCGCTACCACCCCGTGATCTCGCGGGAACTCCGCGTCGACGGCGAGAAGGTCCTCGGCAAGGGCGAGTACGTGCACCACTACATCGACCGGCAGGTCGAGCAGACGCCGCGCGCGATGGACCTCCTGCACTCCGAGCGCACCCTCGTCTACATGTGCGGCCTCGCCGGCATGCAGGTCGGCGTGTTCCAGATGCTCGCACGCCACGGGATCAAGGGCTTCACGAAGATCGCCGACGAGATCGCGGCGAAGCCGGTGGCCGAGTGGACGACCGAGGACATCAAGCGCCGCGTGCGCCCGACGCACCGGTGCATGCTCGAGGTGTACTGAGTTTGAGCGGTCGCGGCTGCGGCCGCTCCCTCTGGCGTGCATGGCGCGCTTCGTTTGAGCGGTCGCGGCTGCGGCCGCTGCCGTTGGAGGCACGAAATCGCCACAGAATCTTTCGCGCTCCGCGCTCCGCGTCGCGGGTGCCCACGAAGGCGGAGCGTAGCGAAGCCTGAGCGAGCGATGCCGGAGTCGCAGGGTGTGTCGTGTGGCACTACCCCTGCGAAGCAGGGGTAGTGGCGGC
>JBIKWD010000084.1:0-13324 GCA_044356505.1 Phycisphaerales bacterium | reverse complement strand
CCGCCGCCGGCGAGCCAGACCGAGAAGCAGCGCGGATGGTGGTCGCGGCCGTAGTTGTCGCGCGACAGCTGGCCCTGCGAGTAGACCGTGCGGCCGAATTCGCCGCCCCACATCACGAGCGTCTCCTCGAGGAGTCCGCGGCGCTTCAGGTCCTTGACGAGCGCCGCCTGCGCCTGGTCGACGGCCTTCGCCTGGGCGGCGAGTTCGGCGGGAAGGTTGCCGTGCTGGTCCCATCCGCGCATGTAGAGCTGGATGAAGCGGACGTCCCTCTCGGCGAGGCGTCGGGCGAGCAGGCAGTTCGCCGCGAACGAGCCTGGCTTGTGGACGTCGGGCCCGTACATCTCGAGTGTCGCGGGGTCTTCGTCGGAGAAGTCGGTGAGTTCGGGCACCGACATCTGCATGCGGTAGGCCATCTCGTGCTGCGCAAGCCGCGCGCGCACCTCGGGGTCGAGGCTCTCTTCGAACTCCGTCTCGTTGAGCTCGCCGACGAGGTCGAGCATGCGTCGGCGATCCTCGCGCGACACGCCCTCGGGGTCGCGCAGGTAGAGGACGGGATCGCGCCCCGAGCGCAGGCGGCAGCCCTGGTGCTCGCTCGGGAGGAAGCCGCTGCCCCAGAACCGCGCGCTGAGCGCCTGCATGTTGCCGACGCCCTGCGTGATCATCACGACGAACGCGGGCAGGTTCGCGTTCATGCTGCCGAGGCCGTAGCTCATCCACGAGCCGAAGCTCGGGCGGCCGGGCTGCTCGGTGCCGGTCTGGAAGAACGTGATGCCCGGCTCGTGGTTGATCGCCTGCGTGTGCATCGAGCGGATCAGGCACATGTCCTTCGCGATCCCGCCCGTATGCGGCAGGAGCTCGGAGAGGTAGACGCCGTCCTCGTTGTTCTCGTGGCGGTCGAAGCGGAACTTCGTCGGCGCCACGGGAAAGCGCGACTGCCCGCTCGTCATCGTGGTGATGCGCTGGCCGTTGCGGATCGAGTCGGGAAGGTCCTCGTTGAATCGCTTCTCGAGCTCGGGCTTGTAGTCGTAGAGGTCGAGCTGGCTCGGCGCCCCCTCCATGTGCATGTAGATCACGCGCTTCGCCTTCGGCGCGAAGTGCGGACCCGGGGTGAATCCCGCCGGCTGGCCATCGGCACCGAGGATGGGCGCGGCGGAGGCCGAGCGCCCGCCGAGAAGCGATGCCAGCGCCATGCCGCCGATGCCGGCGCCGATCGAGGTGGCGACCGAGCCGAAGAAGCGGCGGCGCGTCATGTTGAGGAGGTACTCCTCGAGTCCGTCCGCCGGGGTTGCACTGATGCGTGGTTCGTTCGGCATGGGCGTCTCTTCGCTCAATCCTTCACGGGTCAGTCCTTCACGATCGTGGCATCGCTCGAAAGAACGGCGTTCGCAAGCAGTGTCCACGCGGCCAGTTCGGCGGGATCGAGGTCCATCGGCCGGGGCGCGGCGCCCACGGCGAGAAGCTTCGCGGCCTCCTCGGGCGCCGCGACATAGCGGGCGCGGTTCGCGGCGAGCGTGTCGACAAGCCTCTCGAGCATCGGCGCCGACGGCGTCGTCCCGGTGGCGCGGCGATACAGCAGCTCGGCGCGGACGCGGTCATCGCCGTCGGCACGGAGCGTGCGCTCGGCGGCCGCGCGCGCGGCCTCGACGAACTGCGGATCGTTCCACAGCGCAAGCGACTGGAGCGGCGTGTTGGTGACGAGCCGGCGCGTCGAGCAGAACTCGCGCGTCGGCGCGTCGAACGTCAGCATCGTCGGCGGCGGCGCCGCACGCTTCCAGTAGGTGTAGAGGCTTCGGCGCCAGACGTCGTCGCCCTGCGACTGCTCGTACGCCCGGGTGTTCGACTGCGGCATCGCGACCTCCTGCCACAACCCCTCAGGCTGGTAGGGCTTGACGCTCGGTCCGCCGAAACGCTCCTTGAGGAGGCCGCCGACGAAGAGCGCCTGGTCGCGGATCGCCTCTGCGCTGAGGCGCTGCCGCGGATACCACGACAGGAGCTTGTTCTCAGGATCGAACGCAGCGACGTCGGGCCGCAGCCGGGACGACTGCCGGTAGGCCGCGCTCGTGACGATGTCGCGCACGAGGCCGTGCATGTCCCACGCGCGCCGGTCCGCCGTGCCGTCGCGGAAGCGCACGGCGAGGTGGTCGAGCAGCTCCGGATGCGTGGGCCATTCGCCCTGCAGGCCGAAGTCGTCGCTCGTCCGCACGAGTCCGCGACCGAAGAACGTCTCCCAGACGCGGTTCACCGTCACGCGGGCCGTGAGCGGGTTCTCCTTCGAGACGAGCCACTGCGCGAGGCCGAGGCGGTTCTTCGGGGCATCCGGGGCGAGCGAGCCAAGCACCGCCGGGACGCGGCGCGTGACGGGCCGGTTCCTGTCGGGCTGGTCGTAGGCGCCGCGCATGTGAACGAAGGTCTCGCGCGGCATCGGCAGCTCCTTCATCACCATCGTGCGCGGCGTGCCCGCGAGGAGCGTCGCGCGTTCGCCCGCGATCTCCTCGACTCTGCGGGTCGCCGCGATGTAGCTTGGCGAGAAGCGGATGCGCCACGCGTTGCGCCCGGCTTCGAGGGCCTCGTCGCGCACGGCGCCCTCGGGCGCGACGAGCGCGACCATGGAGCGGTCGTAGACCGAGTCTCCCGGGACCGCGCGGTGATAGAAGCCGGCCTGCCCGCCGGTGTTCACGACCTTGCAGACGAGGAAGTTGCGCCCGGGCGCAAGATCCAAGGACACGCGGTCCTGGTCGGGCGCGACGGCGCGGGCGGCCTGCGTCTCGTGCACCTTGGCGCCGTTGACGTACAGCACGAGGCCGTCGTCGGAACCGAAGGAGAGATCGAGCTTGCGCGCGGTCGGCGCGTAGATCTCGCGGGCGATGAACTCGCTGCCGATGCTCGCGGCGAGCCCGACGGGAGTCGCCTCGAGGACACCCGGGGCGAAGCGCCACTCGCCGGGGTTCGCATCGGTGCCGAAGCGCTTGCCGAGCGCGAGCGACGCCTCCTTCTCGGGGCCGTACTCGGTCGTGTAGCCGACGCCCGGCTCGCCGAAGAACGGCCCCGCGATGTACCACGCGCTCGACGCTTCGGGGAGCGCTGCAAGCGCCGCGTCGGACGCCTGCATCGGCGTCAGGCGAACGCGGCCGAAGACGTGCTGCGTGTATTGCGAATCGTACGTCAGCGTCACGCGAAGCTCGGTGCCGCCTGCGAAACCGAACGGACGCGCGGCCGCGAAGATCGCGGTGCGCTTGCCGCCCGCCTCGTGACCGCCGACCGCCCAGACGCGCCCGTCGCCCCTCGCGAGGGCGTTGACGACGCGATAGTCGCCGTTCGCCTGCTCGTAGTCGGCCCACGCCCACGAGAGTTCGACGGGCTCGCGTCGCGAAGGATCGGTGACGGAGACCGCCTCGACGCTGATGCCGTCAAGGACCGCATTTCCATTCGGAGCTCGGCCGATGCGGCCCTGGCCGAGAGACGGATCCTCGAGCAGTTCGAGCATCAGGAGCCGCAGATCGGATGCGTCGGTCCGAAGGACGACCGTGTGCTCGTCCTTCGGCGGATTCGCGCCCGATGCGAGGACCGAACCATCCGGCTGCGTCGTCAGCGCAGCGCCATCACGGCTCGTCGCCGACAGCACCGTGGCGGCGGCGGCGGAGATTCCCGCCCGCGCCGTGACGATGAAGGACGCAAGTTCGGCCCGTTCGGACTCGCCCGCCTGCGCCTGCTCGGCGCGGGCGCGCTCCTCGGCCTGCGCGAGCAACGAGAGCTGCTCCGCCTGCTCGGGACGCGGCACCTCGATGAAGGGCTCGAGCGCGCGGTTGGCGTCGGGGATCTGGGAGTAGATGCCCGGCTCCTCGTTCGAGTTGAAGAAGGCGATCAGCGAATAGAAGTCGTCGATCGTGATCGGATCGAACTTGTGGTCGTGGCAGCGCGCGCAGCCGACCGAGAGGCCGAGGAACGCGGAGCCGGCCGTGTTCACGCGGTCCGCCGCGTACTCGAGGAGGTACTCCTCGTTGATCGCGCCGCCTTCGTCGCTCGTGACATGGGCGCGGTTGAAGCCGCTCGCAACGATCTGGTCGACGGTCGCCGACGGGATCAGGTCGCCGCCCACCTGCTCGATCACGAACTGGTCGTAGGGCTTGTTGTCGCGGAAAGCCTTCAGCACCCAGTCGCGCCACAGCCACATCTGGCGGCCGGCGTCCATGTGGATGCCGCTCGTATCGGCGTAGCGCGCGATGTCGAGCCACGGCACCGCGAGCCGCTCGGCCGTGCGCGAGGCGTACGGCTCCTCGGTCAGCAGCCGGTCGACGAGCCGCTCGTAGCGGTCGGGGCGCGTGTCGGCGAGGAAGGCGTCCGTCTCCTCCGGCGTCGGCGGAAGCCCCGTGAGATCGAGGTAGATGCGGCGGACGAGATCCGCAGGCGGCGCCTCCGGCGCCGGGGGGACGCCGTTGCGCTCGAGCGTCGCAAGCACGAACCGATCGATGTCGTTTCGCGCCCAGGACTCGCCCTTCGCGGAGGCGGCGTTGACCGACGGCACCTCGGGCGCGGAAGGCGCGGTGAACGCCCAGTGCGACTCGTAGTTGGCTCCCTCGTCGATCCAGCGGCGGATGAGCTCGCGCTCCTCGGGCGTGATCGCCCGCTTGCCGCTGTCCGGCGTCGGCATCACCTTCGCGGGGTCGTGCGCGGTGATGCGCTTCCAGAGGTCGCTCGCCTCGGCGTCGCCGGGCACGATCGCGGGGCCGTTCTTGCGCGGCGCGATCGCCTCTTCGCGGATGTCGAGGCGCAGCCCCGCCTGCTGGTGCGCGCGGTCGGGACCGTGGCAGAGGAAGCAGCGGTCGGAGAGGATCGGACGGATGTCGCGGCCGTAGCGGATCGGGTCGGCGGAAGCGTCGGCAGGAGATGCCGCCCTCGGGCCGCGAGCGCCGGGATCGGTCGCTCCGATCGCAACACGCTGGCCGGTCGCCACACGGTCGCCGTCGACCGAAGCATGTCGCGCGGGCGAGACTGCGAGAATCGCAAGTCCAGCGGCCACGACGCCCGTGAGAAGGAGCGGTGTCCTCGAGCCAATCACGGGTGCGAGTGTAACCAACCTCCCGTTTCCGCCAAACCTCGCGCGACCGAACTTTGAGGATTTCGAGCCCGGGTCCCGTCGGAAGCCGGCCCGTACCTCTCGTTCGCAGGCAGCGGAGAGATTCGGGTACCTCAGCGGTCCGCGCCCAGCTCGACCACCTCGTCGCGATCGACGAAGAGCAGTTCGAGCCGAATCGCGTCGCGTGGAATCGTGAACATCTCCGCGACCGCGTCGCCATATGCGGCGAGCTGGGTGCGATATCCCTCGACCTTCGCATCGAAGATCTCGTGACCTGCGCGGACCGCACCCGTCTTGAAGTCGACGATGGTGGCGCCGACCGGAACGCCATCGCGCGAGTGGATCACGAGCCGATCGATGCGCCCGTTCACCAACGCACCGTCGACCTCGCGTGCGAACGCCAGCTCGGTCAGCACGCGTGACTCGTCGGCTCCGCGCGGGACCGCGAGTGCGGCACCGACGGAACCAGGACGACCCCGCGACGCGACGGTGCGATCGAGCATCCGCGCGACATCCTCTGCGGTGGAGTCGGGAATCGGCTGGCGCTTCTCGGCCGCGGCGCGACGGCGGGCGCGCGCGATGATGGCGGCGCGCGCAGCGGGATCGACGAGAGCCTCGATCGACCGCACCTCGCGGAAGCACTCGTGCACGAACACGCCCCTCACGGCGATGTCCTCGTCGGCGAACGGATCGGCGTCCCACGGCGACGAGGACCTCCGCGCGGACTGATGTTGCGAAGACGGTGCCGCCGCACGCGCGTCCACACGCTGCTTGATCTCGACGAGCGGACCAGCCGATGGCGCCGCTGTGGGTGTGGCTGGGGCGGTCGTGGCTGGGGTCGGCGTCTGCGCGCCCTCCCGCTCCGACTCGTGCCCGTGCTTCGCCGACTCGTGCCCGTGCTTCGCCGACTCGTGCCCGTGCTTCGCCGACTCGTGCCCGTGCTTCGCCGACTCGTGCCCGTGCTTCGCCGACTCGAGGCCGTGCTTCGCCGACTCGAGGCCGTAGGAGCAGCTCCAGAACGGCCGGGTGGCGTCTGGCTTCGCGCCGATGAAGGCCTGTTGGAACGGCTCGGCGTCGGACAGCGTGTCCTTCGACGCGCACGGCCGCCCGAGCGCCTCGTTGATCAGCTTGGCGGCGGTCGGGTGATCGCCCTTCGGCTTGGACGACATCACCAGATGCAAGCCGCGCTTCGCGCGCGTGACCGCGACATAGAACGCCGACAGGTCGTCGAGCAGGCGCCTGCGGCGCTCATCCCGCTCGAACACCGTGAGCTCGGGAACCCAACGGCGGGTATCCGCGTTCCCAAGGAGCGCCACCATCTGCGGCGGCTGGGCGGGGTCGGCGCGGACCATCCCCCAGTTCGCCGTGACCTTGCCCCAGTTGTCGTCGAGCGAGACGACGATCACCTCGTCGAACTCGAGTCCCTTCGCGCGATGGACGGTCATCACCCGCACTGCGTCGGGAGAACTCGAATCGGCGGAGTCCGCCTCGATCTCGTCGATGAAGTCGATGAGCCGGGCGGGTGGCTCGTCACCGATCGACTCGGCGATCGCGACGACGCGCTCGAGGCGGCCCGCATCGATGGGCGAGAGCCCGAGCCCGCGCAGGCGATCGGAAACCGATCGCAGCACCGCTCCCAGACCTTGGTCGGCGATGTGCGCGCGCTGGCGCGCGGCCCATGTGCGCGCGGCCGCGTAAGCGTCGTCGAGAGATCCGTGTTCCTCGAGCGGCTTCAGCCTCGTAACCTGCCCGATCGGGCCGCGCGACGCGATGAAGTGCGAGACTCGGTCCTGCGGCGAATCGACGAGTCGCAGCATCGCGACCACACCCGTCACGGCGGGCGAGTCGAGCAGGGTCGCGCGACCCTCGTCGCTTGCGGCGATGCCACGCAACTTGAGTTCGCGGATCGTGTCGCCGATGGCCTTGTTCGTCCGAGTGAGGATGCCGACCGTGCGGCCCGGATGCTCACGGACGATCCTCGCTGCGATCTCGGCGGCGCAGGCGCATGGCGTGAGTTCATCCGCAGGCGGATCGGACTCCGCAGGCCGCGCGTCGGCATCGGCACCGGCACCGGCACCCGCACCCGCCCCAGAATCAGACGCCTCTCCACGACCCCGCGTGGATCCATCGGCACGCGGGGCGGACTGGTCGGAGTCCGCATCCGCGCCGTCCCCGCCGTCTGAATCGTCTGCCTCCCCGCACGCGTAGGCCGCGATCGTTCCTGACAACTCGGGCCTCGCCGACTCGTGGGGCGTGAACCGCCACTGCGCCAGCGCCTGGGTGAACGCGCTCTCGGTGCTCGACTCGGGCAGTCCGCACGACTTGACCCAGTCGAATACGCCGATCTTGTCGCCGAGCAGTTCGTCGCGCTTCTTGTCGCCGACCAACGCGGGGACCGTCGACTTGAGATCCGCGAACACGCGGTTCACGAAGTCCATCAGGATCGGCGACGAGCGGAAGCTCTTCGTCAGCGGCGCGGCCTCGCCGAGCCTGTCGGCATACCGCGCCTCGATCTCGGCGATGAGGCCGGGTGTTCCGCCGCGCCAGCCGTAGATCGACTGCTTCGGGTCGCCGACGAGAAGGAAGCGGCCGTCGCGGCCCGTGCTCGACCGCTCGCCTTCGAGTTCCGCGGGCTTCGCAAGCACTTCCTCGAGGAGCGGCCGCAACGCGAGGAACTGCTCGACCGATGTGTCCTGCGCCTCGTCGAGCGCGAGATCGGCGAGATCGACTCCGAGCGCCTCGCGCAGCCGCTGCGCGCTCGCGACCGCGGTGCCTCCGCGGACTCCCTCTGCGATTCCCCGCGTGACATCGCTGAATCCATAGAGCCCCTGCTCGCGCTGCAGCCGCGCGAGCACCTCGCTCGCCTTCGGCAGGACGGCACGCGCGCCTTCGAGCTTTCGATCGAGGTCGGCGATCAGCGCCGCGCGGAGCGTGGCGCCGATCTCGCGGCCAACGCGCACGAAGTCGTCGGAGGGATCATGGCTCCGGTACTCCTTGCCCTTGACGAGGCTGTCGAGGAATCCGTTCTTCGCAAGCCTTGCGAGATCGCGCGTGCGGAGCGACTCCGCGAGCGCCTTCACCGCCTTGCCCCAGAACCCATTGGGCTTCTTGCCACCCGGCACGGGCAGCGACTCAAGTTCGACCGCAAGTTCCTCCCACCGTTCGGGCGCGAGAAGCTCCGGGTCGAGCAACGGCTTCATCCAGCCGAAGGCGCGCGCGACCGCCGTGTCGCCCCCGACTTTGACGGCGCGATACATGTCGAGCGGCGACATCGACTCGCTTCCGCCGAGAAGCGCCTCGATCGAGCTGGAGACGCTCGGCTTCGGCGCGCCCTGCTCGAGGAGGTCGAGCATGCGTTCGGCGTCCTTGTCGGCCAGGATCTCGGCGGCGGCACGCGCGCGGAGTTCCTCGAGTTCGCGCTCCTCGCCGAGGGTCCACTCGGCCGGCAGGCCGATCGCCTCGGGCATCGCGGTCGCGATGCGGTGAAAGAACCCGTCGAGCGTTCCGATCGGAAGCCGATGGAGGTCGTGGCAGAGCGCCTTCAGGGCACGGAGGTACTCGCCTTGTGTCGCGTCGCCCACGACAGGAGAAAAATCCTTGCGCGCCTTTGCGCCCGCTTCGTCCGCGCGCGCGCCGAGCGCGGCATGCGCGAGCACGCGCGCGAGGATCTCTCCCGCCGCCTTGCGCGTGAAGGTGACCGCGACCGTTCCTGACGGCCTGGGCTCGCGCCCCGCGCGCAGTTCGTCGACGGTCCAGCGAAGGATCCGGTTCGCGAGCGTCCATGTCTTGCCCGAACCCGCGTTCGCGATGACGACGGTGCGGCCTTGGGATGCAGCGGCGCGCGGCGCCGGCGACGGCGCGGGGGTCATTCGTCGCCGCCTTTCGAGCCGATCGCGCCTGCATCCACAAGCCCACGCTGTCCGAGCCCCCAGATCGGAGCGAGCGCGTCGTCGGCGCCGATCGGCACGCGCTCGTCGGGCGTGAACTCGCCCGCCTGGATCTTGCGGACGATGTCAGCGGCCAGCGCCTCCGCCTCGTCGAGCATCGCGTCGGTGACCTTCTTGGCATCGAGCATGACGAACCCGCTCTTCTCCGCCGTGGGCGCGAGGTTGATGTAGCCAAGCCCCGCGACGCCGACGCCGATCGAAGGCGACATCGACCGCAGCAGGACGCGGTAGAGCGGCAGCTGGAGGTCGACCCAGCGAGACCCCGCGGGGTTCGCAGCGTCGGCGCGCGACTTCTTCACATGCGTGGCCGTCGGCGAGTCCGCCTTCGCACCCGTCTTGTAGTCGAGCGCGCGGTATCCCAGCGCGTCGTGCTGATCGACCCGGTCGATGCGCCCAGTCAGAAAGAGCCCGTTCGCGTCGGGAAGCCGCGGCGCCTGCCGCGTACCCGCAACCGGCTGCCTCTGGAACGACAGCTCGACATGACAGACCTTCCAGCCTTCCCGCGCCTGCTCGGCCTGCAGTTGCGCGAAGCGCCGGATGCGTCGGCGCGCGAGCTCGACCTGTACCCGCACCGCCGCCGCGCAGGACTTCGGGTAGAGCCGCTTCACGATCGCATCGAGATACGCTCCCGCATCGCGTTCGATCGTCTCGGCGTCCTCGGTGCGGCGACCACCCGCCCGTTCCTCGTCACCCCACCTCTCGAGCGCCGCGTGCACGAGGTTGCCGAAGCTGCGGGCGTCGAGCTCCATGGCGCGCTCGTCGACATCGCCGAGCCTGAGCCGCGGGTCGTACCGCAACTGGAAGAGATACGGGCACTGGAGGTACGACTTGAACGCGGTGACGCTGACGGACTCGATCCGCTGCTTCGCGTCGGTGGCGGGCTTGATCGGCGGCGTTCGCTCGAACCTCGCCACAGAGCCGCCCGCAGCCTCGATGCGGGGTCGCTCGGAGTCGACTTCCGTGGGAAACAGCAGGGCCACACGCTCGGGCAGCGCGTCGTCCTCGACGCGAAGCAGAAACCGCGACGGCTTGAGCGGGTCGCCCGCCTCGGTCTGGCGCGGCACGACGAACGAAACGCTCGCGCCGCCCGGCTGCGTCGCACGCGCCTTCGCCCGCAGAAGGATTCCGTCGAGGATCCACGCGTCGCGCGCCGCGCGCCGCATGCCGGACATCATTCCGACCGCTGCGCGGATGCCGTCGGGAAGCAGCGGATCGGTGACCGTGCCCTCGGGAACCTGCCCTTCGGCGAACCCCGCGAGCACGATGTGCGGCTCGTCGGCCATGCCTGCATCGAGCCACCCGCCGACCGTCACCCCATCGGCGCGGCGCGGGCCGCGGATCTCCTCGCCAGCGAGCTCGGAGAGAAGCAGCGCGATCGCCTCGCGACATGCGACGGGTGCTGCGAAGGCGGCGGGCAGGTCGTTGAGCTGACTGAGTTCGGCGTCGAGGAGCCGAACCGACGCGGCGGCTTCGTTGGCGAAACGGGCGGTCTGGTCGGGCGTGTGGTCGGGCGTCTGGTCGCGTGCGCCGTCGCGCTCCCAGCACTCCGCGCGCTGCGTCGCCGAAGCCCCTGAAATCTCTGCGAGCACCGCGCGCAGCGGCAGCGCCCACGCCGAGGCGTGCTTCGTTCCCTCGAGCGGCGCCACCAACCGCAGCACCGCGCCGCGCACCTTCGCGTAGTCGGCCGCGAATCCGCTTGTTTCACCGCGGTCGTCCCGATACACCCGGACCGGCTCGTCGCGCCAGTCGCCCACGAGCGTCTCTGCGCGGTAATCGGTCACGCAGTCACCCGCGTCCTCGACATCGCCCAATCCGTCGACACGCGAGAGCCACCGCGCGACATCGTCCTGACGCACAAACGCCGCGAGGGATTCGGCCGAGCCTTCGCCGACGAGGTCGGCGAGGCGCTCGAGCAGCGTCCCGAGCCGGGTCGCGCCGAAGGGCCGCGCCTCGACAGTCGCCGTGGGCGCACCCGCGAGCGCCAGCGCGCGCTCGAGCGCGCGCGAGGTCTCGTCTTCGGGTGCCATCACGAACAGTTCGTCGCTCGAGAGCGGCGCCTGTCCCGTCGAGCGAGGAGCCCGCCCCGCCGACACCGCGCGGATCGTCTCGACGGCGACCTCGGCCGATTCGTTCGGTCTTCCTCCGACGCGGATCGACGCCGACGGGATGACGCCCTGCGGGAACGCGTGGGACTCCCACCGTGCGGGTATCGGGAACCCCGCGCCATCGACACCGTCGTCGCGATGGACGCAAACCTCGACGCGCACCCCGCTGGCCGCGAGCAGTTCGAGAAGCCTCCGCTGGATGGGTTCGGGATCGGCAAGCAGCACCACCACGCGCGACACGCCGTCGGTCAGCACGCGACCCTCGCGCACGGCGTCCCGGATCGACTCGTCGCGGTCGGCCACGCCGCCTTCCTGAAGCACCGCCGCCCGTCGCACCGCGAACTCAGCCAGCACGGCAACCTTGGCGGCGACGTCGGAACGCGCGCACACGGCGGCGTGCCCAGCGAGTTCGGCGAGCGACATCATCGCGCCCGCTGCCTCGGCCGAGAGCCGCTGCACCCGCCGCGCGATGCGCAGGCACAACCGTGCGTCGGGCGCCTCCGCCACGCCGAAGAGCGCCGCGACCTGCGCCGCGAAACCATCTCCCGCCGCGATCGACCTGCAGAGCACCTCGTGCCACGACAGCACCGCACCGAGCGGCCCAAGCAGCGCTCGGGTCGGCTCGACGAGATTCGGCCCGAATCGCTTCGGCGTGACGATCGTCGGCGCAAACAGCGGCCGCCCCGCGGCCTTTGCCTGCGCGATCAGGCGCCGCGTGAGCGACGCGGAAAGCCTGCCGCCCGGCACCAGCACCATCGTGCGCGAGAGGTCGATCGGCCCGTCGGCGGACGCACCCGACAGCACCACATCGCACAGCGCCTGCGACAGCGGCAACGATGCATCGAGCACGCGCACGCCAACGCGGCGAGCATCGAAAGCTGTGCCACTGCCGCCGTCCATCCTGCCACCTGCCTTCCGGTCGTCATCTTCCCGCGCTGCGGGCGCGCCACCTCCAAGAACCGATGCATCCACCGATGCATCCACCGATGCATCCACCGATGCATCCACCAACGCATCCACCAACGCATCCACGGTGCTCAAGTTCCTTTCCCTCTTGAAACCCACGAAGTCGCCAACGAAGTTCGCGCACTATACCCGCACTTCGGAACGCGCCCGAAACTTCGACACATTTCCCGACGCGATTTTTCACGTCACCGCTCAGTCCCGATACTTCACGTGACAGTCCTTGCAGTTCGCCCCGAGCTGCTTCATCGCCGCCGACAGCTTCTTGCGGTGCGCCGCGATCGCGGCCTCGTCGCTCTCGGCGGCGCCCGTCGCCTTGGGACCGCCGCCCGCAAGCAGCGTCTCGAGTTCGCTCGCGAGCCCGGCCCCCGCGGCCATCTTCACGCGGAAGTCCGCGCGCGCGGCGTCATCGGCGAGCGCCGCGAGGTGCGCGTCGCCGTCAAGCAACCTATAGAGGTCTGCGATCTTCCCCGCGTCGGCCGCGGGCGCGAGGTCAGGGTGATCGGCAGGCACCGTCCACGCGTTCTTCTCGACCAACTTCAGCCGGTCGAACACCTCGTCGATCGTCACCATCGCCGCCGTCATCGAGTCGGGCTTCGTCACCTCGGGGAAGTCGGCGCGCGCCGCGTCGATCAGCGCCGCCATCATCGGCGCGGCCTTCGCCGTGCACGCCCACAGGCCCTTGTAGCCCTCGGCCGTGCCCGACACCTTCATGCGCGCGATCGCCACATCGTTCGTGATCCACCCAAGCGACACGCCGACCGTGCCCGCGGCGCCTGCGCTCCGGTGCTTGCCGTGGTGGCAGTGGAGATAGATCGGCTTCGCGAGGTCGCGCACCGCGCGCACCAGCTGGCCCTTGCGCGCGTCGTCGAACCCGTCGTAGCCGATCGGGAGATGCACGTAGCGCATGCCGCGCGCCTTCGCCTTGTCGACCTCGGGGATCGCGCCGTCGACCGAGATCACGGTCTTGACGCCAAGCGCGACGAGCGAGTCGAACCCAGCGTCGCCCTCGGGCACGCTGCCCGAGTAGAAGCCGTCGGCGAAGGCGACGACGTTGTGGATGCCCGGGAAATCACGCGGGGTGTCGTCGGCGAGCGTGGGGCTCGCCGACGCATCGGGCGCCTTCGCGGCGGGCGGTTCCGCGGACCTCGAGGGCGGAGCGCCCGTAGGGGTTGCGACGGCTGTGCAGGACGCGAAGACGGCGGCGAACCCGAAGATGCGAACGAAGTCGAGCA
>JBIKWD010000083.1:0-13424 GCA_044356505.1 Phycisphaerales bacterium | reverse complement strand
GCGTGTCCGCGACCCCCGACGGCCGTGCGCTCGCGGCGATCGTCGACGCGCCCGGAGAACCCGACGCGGCGCTGGTCGGGCTGGTGGCGAGCGGCGGCGGATCGCTCTCCCAGTCATGGCAGCATGCGCTGCGCCGGGCGCCCGCAGGCGGGTCGGAGGGCGCGGCCATCTCGGCCGACGGGACCTGCGTCTTCGCGGTGTCGGGCGCCGCCGAGCTCGCGGTCTTCGAGGCGACGCTCGGGGCGAGCATCTTCGCGGCGAGGGACTTCGCCCCCTGGAACATCGATCGCGCCGCCGAGGAACTCTGCATGTCGCCCGACGGCCGCGCGATCGCCGTGCGCTTCGCCGACGGAAGCGTGCGTGTCATCGAGATCGATGCCGCCGTGGCGTCGAAGGAGCGCGGACCATGACGGGGTTGTCGCACGTGCTTGCAGGCCTCTCGTTTGCCGTGCTCGCGGGCACGGCGGCGGCGCAGGTGGTCGCTGTGGCGGCAGGCGACGATCGTGCGGGCTTCATCGACATGCCGTCGCTTGCCCGCGCGCTGGCCGACGAGTCGCTTGGCGCCGTCACCGGCGACGCCGTCGTCGCGAGCGCCGTCCATTCGTCGCGCGACCAGGGCTCGGTCACGCCGAGCGAGCCGGGTTCGTGGTTCTCCGAGGCGGACTCGGGCAACGCGCTCCGCATCGACCGCATCGACGGACGCTCGGAGTGGGTGCTGGCCGAGTTGGACGGCGCGGGAGCGCTGGCCCGCATCGTGCTCAACTCGACCACGGGGACGCGCGACGCCGTGCTCCGGATTCGGCTCGACGGAGCGCCCGAGCCGGTCGCGGAGTGGAGGCTGCGGGACATCGAGCGCGGCGTCGGGCCGTCGCTCGCGCCGTTCATCTCGTGGCGGCCGCAGCCGATCGCGCAGGGAACGGAGGGCGCGGCGGGCGCGCGCGACGCGGCGGTGGGCGTCGGGACGATCGACTGCGTCCTTCCCATCCCGTTCGCGGTCTCATGCGTCGTCACGCTCGACCGTCGGCCGGACCTCTACCGGATCGAGTCGATCGCGTTCGCGGAAGAGGTGCGCGTGAAGCCGCCGTCCCGCGTCGAGATCGCGGGCGCGGACGACGAGTTCCGCGCCGTGGCGGCGTCGCTCCTCGAACGCGTGGGCAGGCGACCGAACGCGGATGCGACGGGGCTGGCCGCCGCGCCGGTCGCGCCGGGGGCGCGCATCGAGAAGACGGTGGATTCGGGCGGCGAGATCCGGCGCATCGCGGTCAGGATCGATCCCACCGAGGGGCTGCGCGCGGTGCGCGACCTCTGGGTCGAGTGCGACTTCGACGGCGTGGCGTGCATCCGCATGCCGCTTGGGCACTTCATCGGGCTCGGCGAGGAGACAGGTCCCACCGCCGACGCATTCCGCGCGGTCGGAGCCGACGGATCGATGGAGTTCCGGCTTCCGATGCCGTTTGCGCGCAGCGCGCGCATCGCGATCGCCAATCGCGGGGCGGCGCCCCTCTCGTGCGGGCTCGCGGTCGCGGAGCTCGCGCCCCGCGGGTCGCAGGAATCCCCGCAGCTTCTGCACGGGGCCGTGCGCATCCACAGCCGCGTGAACGTCTCGGAGCCTGTCGAGATCGAGCTCGCCCGCATCGAGGGCAGCGGCGTCCTCGTCGCGGAGACCCACGCCCATCATGCGGCGACTCCCGAGTGGTGGCCGAGCGGAGACGACCGCTGGCGCATCGACGGCCGCGACGAGCTTGCCGGTCCCTCGTTCGACCTCGCCTTCGGCAGCGCCCGGGGACTGCCGCTCATCTCGCGCAGCCCTCTCGGCGCGATTCCCGCGCGCGCCGACGAGCGCGGCGCCATCCGATGGAGCGGCGCGCGCGTGCGGCGGCTCGATGCGGTGCCGTTCTCGAAGTCGCTGGTCGGCTCGGTGGAGCTGATGCCGTTCGCGGGATCGGCCGCGTCCGCCGGCTGCGAGATCAGCCTTTCGCACGGCGTGCTCTGGTACGCGGCCGCTGGCGCGAGCCGCGGCGTCGGCTTCGACGACCCCGCGTCGATGCCCGCGCTCGCCTTGCCGAGAAACCGCGCTCCGCTTGCAGAGCTCGACCCGCCCCCGCCCGGCGCACAGTGGTTCGAGGCGGAGCGCCTGATGATGACGTCGTGGATGCAGTCGGCCTACTGGGGGTCGACGCCGTTCGGCGCAACCCATCCGCAGCACGCGTGGGGCGGCGGAATCTGCGTGGGCATGCAGGCGATCGGGATCGGCGACTTCATCGAGTTCGCGGTGCCCGCGGCCGATTCCGCTCCGAAGCGGCTCGAGGTGCGCTTCGCGAGGGTGCTCGAGGCGGCGAGGATCGCGGTGACCGTCAACGGCGTGCGGGTTCCCGGCGAGATCGCGCTCACCTCGGCGACGCCCGAACCGAGCGAACCCGTCGATCTCGGCGTGCACGAGCCCAAGGACGGGCGGTTCGTCGTGCGCTTCGCCGCGGCCGGCCACGGCGAAGGCTCCCGCACGCGCATGCACATGCAGATCGACGGCATCCGCGTGTCGCCCCGCTGAATCCCACCGGGCCCGCTCAGCCCACCCGCTCTTCAACCCACGCCGGGATCTGGTCGAGCGCCACGCGGTCCTGCGCCTGCGTGTCGCGATGACGGATCGTGGCGGTTCCGTTCGCGGCGCCATCGTGGTCGATGGTGATGCAGTACGGAGTCCCGACCTCGTCCATGCGCGCGTAGCGCTTGCCGATCGACTGCTTCTCGTCGAACTCGACCGCGTGCTTGCGGCGCAGGTCACGGTAGAGGCGCTCGGCGATCTCGGGGAGGCCGTCCTTGTTGACGAGCGGGAACACGCCCGCCTTCACGGGCGCCATGCGCGGCGTGAAATTCATGTAGACGCCCGACGCGCGCGACGGATCGGCGGTGTACGCCTCGCAGAGAAGCGCGAGCGTGCCGCGGTCGGCGCCCGCCGACGGCTCGATCACATGCGGGAAGTAGCGCTCGGCGCGCTCCTGGTCGAAGTAGCGCATCTTCTCGCCCTTGCCGCAGTGGGTCGCGTGCGCCTTCAGGTCGAAGTCGGCGCGGTGGGCGATGCCCTCGAGCTCGCCGAAGCCGGGCGCCGTGAAGGGGAAGCGGTACTCGATGTCGCTCGTGCCCGCGCCTTCCTTCGCGTAGTGCGCGAGTTCGTCGCGGTCATGTTCGCGGAGGATGAGGTTCTCGCCCGCAAGGCCGATCTTCTGCCACCACGAGAAGCGCCAGTCGCGCCACCACCTGTACCACTCGTTCGCGGTGTCGGGGCGGATGAAGAACTCGATCTCCATCTGCTCGAACTCGCGGCTCCTGAAGGTGAAGTTGCGCGGCGTGACCTCGTTGCGGAAGGCCTTGCCGATCTGCGCGATGCCGAAGGGCACGCGCACGCGCGACGAATCGACCACGTTCCAGAAGTTGACGAAGATGCCCTGCGCCGTCTCGGGGCGCAGGTACGCGAGCGAGTTCTCGTCGCGGATCGCGCCGCAGTTCGTCTCGAACATGAGGTTGAACTGCCGCGGCTCGGTGAGCGTGCCGGCCTCCTTCGTGTGCGGTCCGACCGTGCGCGCGCGCTCCTCGGCGGAGATCGACACGAAGGACCGCAGCACATGCACCGCGGGATCGAGCGCGTCGCGCTTCTCGTACTTCGCGAGCGCCTTCGCGGCGGCCGTCCGCTGCTCTTCGTCATTCTCGATGAAGGCGTGCAGGCGCGCGCCCGCGGCGGTCGAGCCGAGGACCGCGAGGTGGTCGGCGCGGTAGCGCTGCTTGCTCTCCTTGCAGTCGACCATCGGGTCGTTGAATCCGCCGACATGGCCCGAGGCGATCCAGACCTTCGGGTTCATGATGATGGTGGTGTCGACGCCGACGATGTCGACGGCGTTGCCATCGGGACCGATCAGCTCGCGCTCGACCACATCGTTCCACCACGCGTTCTTCAGGTTCCGCTTGAGCGCGGCGCCCATCGGGCCGTAATCCCAGAAGCCGTTGATGCCGCCGTAGATCTCGGAAGACTGGAAGATGAAGCCGCGGCGGCGGCAGAGGGCGACGATGTCGTCCATCTTCTTCGGGGCGGCGGGGGTGGGCGTCGGGGAGGTGACTTCGGACATGGTGGTTGGAGCCAGGTGGTTTCCGTCGGGGAACGCAGGATATCGGCTCGGAGTCCGGCTCCGAATGCGCGGATTCCCGTGGATTTCGCGTCACTGCGGCTTGAGGCCGATCAGCGTGAAGAGCTCCATGCGCGCGGCGGGGTTCGTGAGGAACGCCCCGTGGAGCTTCGAGGTCGTGGTGACGGCACCGGGCTGGCGGACGCCGCGGTAGCACATGCAGAAGTGGCGCGCCTGGATGACGACCGCCACGCCGTGGGGGCGGAGGGTCGTGTTGATCGCGTTCGCGATCTGGGCGGTCAACTTCTCCTGGACCTGGAGGCGCTTCGAGTAGATGTCGACCACGCGGGCAAGCTTTGACAGCCCCACCACCCGCCCGTTCGGGATGTAGGCGACGTGCGCCTTGCCGACGAACGGCACCATGTGGTGCTCGCAGTGGCTGTGGACCTCGATGTCCTGGAGGAGGACGAGCTCGTCGTAGCCCTCGATCTCGCTGAAGGTGCGCTGGAGGGGCTCGATCGGGTCGGCCGAGTAGCCCCAGAAGTGCTCGTGCATCGCCTTGACGACGCGGGCGGGCGTGTCGATCAGACCCTCTCGGTTCGGGTCGTCCCCGATGAAGCCGAGGAGCGAGCGGACGTGCGCCATCGCTTCCTTGGCCTCGGGCGAGTTCAGGTCGGGTTCGCGCATGGGGCGGAGATCGTAGCCTTTCAGGCGCTGCGACGCACCGCCCGCAAAGCCCGCCGAAACCCCGTATCGTGCCAGCTATGCGCAACCAGAGCACTCCTCGCCGTGGCGGAGCCCTCAAGAAGGTGCTTCTCGCCGTCGCCGTCATCGTTGTCGTCGCCGTCGTCGCCGGCGTCCTGCTTGTCGATGTGATCGCGCGCGGCGCGATCGCGGCGGCCGGCACCTACGCGCTCGGCACGGGGACCAGCGTCAAGGAGGCGTCGATCGGGATCGTGTCGGGCAAGACCGCGATCCGCGGCCTCGCCGTCGACAACCCGAAGGGCTACTCGCAGGACGTCAAGTTCGTTTCGCTCGGCGAGGTCGCCGTCGACGCCGGGCTCTCGAACTTCCTCGGCGACAAGATCGTCATCGACCGCGTCGCGATCTCGGACCTCACCGTCGACATCGAGAAGGGCGCGGACGGCACGCTCAATGTCAACGCCATCGTCGAGAACCTGAAGAAGGCGACCGGCTCGGGTGGCGATGGCGCCAAGCCCGCGCAGCCGGCGGGCGAGACGAAGGAAGCCGTCATCAAGGAACTGCGCCTCGAGAAGGTGAAGGTCAACCTGCGCAACCTCGTCGGGGGCAAGGGCGGCGTGGTCGAGGTCAATCTCCCCGACATCGTGCTGCGCGACCTCTCGTCGAAGGGTGGCGTCGACGTCCTCGCGAGCGAGGTCTCCGGCGTCGTCATCGCATCGGTGACGCAGGCCGTGATCGCGGCGAACATCGAGGGCCTCGGCGCCGACGTGCTTGGCGGGCTGCAGGGTGCGGTCGACGGAATCGGCCAGGCGATCGGCGGCCCGCTCAAGGACGCGGTCGGCAAGGGCATCGAGGGTGCCGCCGGCGCGCTCAAGGAAGTGGGCAAGGGGCTCGGCGACGTCGGCAAGAAGCTCGGCGAAGAGGCGGGCAAGGCGATCGAAGGCGCGGGCGAGGCGATCAAGAAGGGCGTGGGCGGCGCGATCGACGGGATCTTCGGGGAGAAGAAGTGACCTCCGGGGCCGGTTCGCACGCGGTCGAGGTGCCGAAGTGCTACCGCGCGCCCGACGCGACGCACCGCGCGCTGTGGACGGGGCGCGACGATGGTCCCGACCCCGCGGCGCGCCGCTGGCACCAGGCGGTCGAGTTCCTCGACCTCGCGAAGCAGCTCGAGCACTTCTTCGATCCGACGATCTGCTTCATCGGATACGCCAGCGACCAGGGCGTCCGCGCCAACCTGGGGCGCCCCGGCGCGGCCGAGGGGCCGTCGCGTTTGCGCGCGCGCATGTCGCCGTTTCCCGAGGTGAGCGGCGTCACGCTCCTCGATGGCGGCGACATCGTTCCCGGCGCGAGCGTCCTCGACACCCAGCACTCGCTTGCGTGGGCGGTCGAGCGCATCGTGCGCGCCGGCGCGATGCCCGTGATCCTCGGCGGCGGCCACGACCTCGCCTACGGCCACTTTCTCGGCGTCGCGCGCGCGCGCGGACGCGCTCCCGCCTGCATCAACTTCGACGCGCATCTCGACATGCGGCCGGTCGGCGAAGGCGGCCCGAACTCCGGCACGCCGTTCACGCAGGCGATGGAGTGGAGCCACGCGCACAAGATGCCGTTCCGCTATGCGGCGCTCGGGACGCAGAGGCTCGCGAACACGGCGTCGCTCTTCGACCGCGCGCATGACTCGGGCGCGCTCATCGTCGACGTCGACGGCTTCGCGCTCGACACCATCGAGGAGGTCATGGAGGCGTTGAACGAGGAGGTCGCCGACGAGGAGCTGTGTCTCTCGATCGATCTCGACGTCTTCGCGGCGGCCTATGCGCCGGGCGTCAGCGCACCGGGCGCCACGGGCATCCTGCCCGATGCGGCGTTCCGCCGGCTCTACCGCGGCATCCTCGAGAGCGAGCGGGTGATGGGCGTCGAGATCGCGGAGCTCTGCCCCGCGTTCGACCTCGACGACCGCACCGCGCGCCTCGGCGCATCGCTCGTCTTCGAAGTCGCGCTGGCGCTCAACGCGATCGCGGAAGAGGACGAGATCGCGGGCGAGGAAGGCGACCTGCCCGAGGACGACGCGCGCCAGTGAGCGACGAGCATCTTCGTGCGTCTCTGCGGGAGACACCTCCTGCGGGACGCTCTGGTGCGGCTGGCGTCTGAAGGGCCCCCGCGGGATTCTCGGGCGCGGGAAACGCACCGCGCAGCGCGTTCATGCGAAGCGTTCGGGATCGAGCATCGACACGTCGAAGCAGGGCTTCTCGCCCGCCACGATCTGGGCCGTCGCCTTGCCGGTGACGGGTCCGAGCGTCATCCCCATCATCGCGTGACCGGTCGCGACGAAGAGCCCGGGCTTCGAGCGTACGCCGCCGATCGCGGGCATTCCGTCCGATGTGCAGGGTCGGTATCCGGCCCATTCCGACGCCGGCTTCAGCCGCTCGAGACCCTCGAGATAGGCGTGGCTTCCCTTGAGGAGCATGCCGAGGCGCTCGCGCATCCACGGTTCGCCGAGCGGGCCGATTTCGAGCGTGCCGGCGAGGCGCAGCTGCCGCTTGCCGTCGCGCACCATCGGCGTCACCGCGACGAACGTCTCGTGCAGCACCATGCCCGTCGACGGGCTCGGCGGCGCGTTCTCCTCGGGATAGTCGAACTGCAGGTGGTATCCGCGCGCGCCTTGCATCGGGATCTTCACGCCCGCGAGGCGTCCGAGCGCATCGCTCCAGACGCCCGCGCACAGCACGACGGCGTCGCAGGGAATGACCTCGCCCGACTCGAGCATCACGCCCGTCACCTTGCCGGACGGCATCTGGCGGAACGACTTCACCGACGCGTCGAAGCGCAGCGTGACGCCATGCTTCGGCAGCGCGCGGATCAGGCCCGCGATCAGGTCGTTCGGCGCGCAGTGGGCGCTGTCCTTCATGTGGATCGCGCCCGCGACCTCGGCCTTGAACGACGGGTCGCGGCGTCGGAGTTCGTCGCCCTCGATCCGTTCCCAGCGGTAGCCGAACCTCTCGAGGCTCTTCGCCTCGGCCTCGGCGTGGGCCATGTTCTCCTGCTTCATCACAACGTCGAGCCAGCCGTCGCGCGCGTAGTCGCAGCCGATCTTCTCTTCGTCGAGGATTCCCTCGAGCACCTCGAGCGTCTGCCAGCCCATCGCGCAGAGGACCTCCATGCAGCGGTCGAGATGGCGCCGGTTGCAGTGGAGGTGGAAGTTCCAGAGCCACGAGACGAGCTCGCGGTCGATGCGCGGCTTGATGTAGAGCGGCGCGGTGCGCGAGAACATCCACTTGAGCCCGCGCATCGAGACGCCCGGGCGCGTGAGCGGATAGTGGCCGATCGAGAGGAGTCCCGCGTTGCCGCCGCTTGCGCCATCCGAGATCGCCCGCGGCGTCTCGCGGTCGAGGAGCGTCACGTCGAAACCCTTCTTCGCGAGGTGCCACGCCGTCGCTGCGCCCACGATCCCGGCGCCGACGACGACGACATGGCGGCGCATGCCGTTGAGAAGCGAACCCGAGGTGGAGAGCGCGGCTGTCAAGGTCGCGGAAGAATAACGAGGCGGACGCACGTGCGCCCGCCTCGCGTGGCCTTCGGTTGTCGTGCAGCTGCGATCAGCCCTTCTTGAGCGCGGTCTCGTACTCCTCGAGCGTCGCGCCCATCTCGGTCTTCATCGGACCGTCGTCGGTCTTCGCGATCGCCTGCTTCTGGAGCTCGATCGCGCGGGCCACGTCGCCCTTGCGGAAGTGGACGCGCGCGAGGGTGTCGATGGTGGGGCCGTCTTCATTCTTCGTGAGTTCGCAGGCACGCGTCGCGGCGCGCATGGCGATGTCGAGGTTCGGCTCCGCAACGGCGCCCTTCGGATCGACGAGCATCCACGCGAGCTGGTTCATCGCCATCGGGTCGTCGGCCTTGATCTTGAGGATCTCCTCGGCGATCGGCCACGCCTCGTCGGGGCGCTTGGCGGGGCCGGCGAGGACCTGAACCGCCATCAGGCGCAGGCCGTCGCTCGGCGTCTTCTCAAGGCCGGCCTTGACCGCGTCGACGACCGGGGCCCAGTCGCCCGACTGCTGGGCGCCGCGCATCGCCATCGAGATCGCGCGCTGGGTCATCTTGGCGGCGCGGGCCTGCTCGAACTCGGCTGCGGCCTTCGCGACGTCGTACTCGCCCTTCACGATCTGCTCGAGCGGCTTGTCCATGGTCATCGGGTGACCGATCCACGCGACGCGACCGCTCGCGTCGACGATGAAGGTGCAGGGGATGCCCGACTGGCCTGCGGCCTCCATCCACGGACGGCTCATCTTGGCGCGGTCGCCGACGTAGGCGACGCGGTACCCCATCTTGTCGCCCTGGTCGCCGACGAACTTGGTGACGGCCGCGAGCTTCGCGGCGTCATCGGTGCCGGACTCGCTCGCGGCGACGCCGACGAAGCGGACGTCGGGGTACTTCTTCTGGAGTTCGGTGAGGTGCGGGATCGCGGCGATGCACGGGCCGCACCACGTCGCCCAGAACTCGAGCACGTGGACCTTGCCCGACTCGAGCGCGTCGAACTTCTCGCCCTTCACCCAGTGCTCGACCTGGAACGCGGGCGCTGCGTCGCCGAGCTTGAGGGGCTTGGGCGCGTCCGCCTGCTTCGCCGCTAGGGCGGGAGCCGCCGGCGCCGGCTTGGCGGCGTCCTGCGGGAAGGCGAGAAGGAAAGCGGCGATCGTGGTCGTGGCGAGCGTGGTGGCTGCGAACATGGGGTTCCTTTCGGTCCCGCCATGCTACCCGAGCCGTCCGTCAGCGCAGCGCGGCGTCGACCGTGTTCCGAAGGAGCATCGCCACCGTCATGGGCCCGACACCGCCCGGAACAGGGGAAATCCACCCGGCGACCTCGCGGACCTCGTCGAAGGCGACGTCGCCGACCGTCATGCCCTTGCCGTCCGAACCCGTGATCCGGTTGATGCCGACGTCGATCACCACGGCGCCGGGCTTCACCATGTCGCCCTTGATGAGGCCGGGGACGCCGGCCGCCGCGACGAGCACGTCCGCCGAGCGGGTGAGGTCGGCGATGCCGCGCGTGAACTTGTTGGTCGAGACGACGGTCGCCTCGGCGCGCATCAGGAGCACCGCGATCGGCTTGCCGACGATGTTCGAGGCGCCCACGATCACGCAGCGCGAGCCACGCAGCTCGACGCCGGTCGACTCGATCATCTCGACCGACGCGAGCGCCGTGCACGGCACGAGGCTGCGGCGGCCGTAGACCACGTTGCCGATGTTCGCGGGATTGACGCCCTCGACGTCCTTCTCGGGCGCGATGAGCGACTGGATGCGCTCGACGTCGACGCCGGCCGGCAGCGGCAGGTGCAGCATGATCGCGCGCACGTCGTCCTCGGTGTTGAGGAGGAGGATGCGGCCGGCGATGTCGTCGTAGCCGGCTCCGTCGGGCAGCCGGTGCAGGCGGTAGTCGATGCCGACCGCTGCGCAGGTCTTCGCCTGGTTCTCCGCGTAGATCGCGGCGGAGCGGTCGCTTCCGACGAGGACGGCGTCGAGGCGCGCGGGGCGTCCGGCGGCCTTGATGCGCGCGACGAGCGTCTCGCGGACGCGCGCGCTGAGTTCCTTGCCGTCGATGATCTTCGCTCTCATCGCGCACCTCCCGAGGCGTGCGGGTCGAAGGCGGGAAGCGCAAGCCGCGCGAGCGCCTCCTCGTAGCGGCGCAGGGTCGCCGCGACGACGTCGGCGGGAATCTCCGGTCCCGGCGCCTCCTTGTTCCACTTGCCCTGCGCGACGAGTCCGAGCAGGTAGTTGCGCACGAACTGCTTGTCGTAGCTCTGCTGGTCGCGGCCCGCCGCGTAGTCGTCCGCGGGCCAGTAGCGCGACGAATCGGGCGTCAGGACCTCGTCGACGAGGATGAGTTCGTCGGTCGGTGAACCGTCCGCGCCAAGGGCGAAGCCGAACTCGAACTTGGTGTCGGCGAGGATCACGCCGCGCTCGAGCGCGTGGTCGGCGGCGGCCTCGTAGATGAGAATCGTGAGTTCGCGGAGTCGCGTCATCAGCCCGCTGCCGACGAGTTCGCACGCCCGTCCGAACGAGATGTTCTCGTCGTGGCCTTCCTCGGCCTTGGTGGCGGGTGTGAAGATCGGCGCCGGCAGGCGTGAACACTGCGTGAGCCCGGGCGGCAGGGGAATGCCGCACACCGTGCCCGACCTCTGATACTCGACCCAGCCGCTGCCCGCGAGATAGCCGCGGGCCACGCACTCGATGGGAACCACCTTCGCGGCGCGGCAGAGCATCGAACGGCCTTCGAGCATCGCGCGCTCCGCGTCCGACAGGCCCTTGACCGACGAGAGATCGGTGCCGAGGACATGGTCGCCGATCAGGCCACGCGAGCGGAGGAACCCGAACCAGCCGAGGCTCATCGACGTGAGCAGGCGCCCCTTGCCGGGAAGCGGCGTCGGCATGACGACGTCGAAGGCGCTGAGCCGGTCGGTGGCGACGATCAGGAGCGGCGACGATGGGTGCGCGGCCGTGCGGTAGACGTCGCGGACCTTGCCTTGGCGGCGGCCGGGCAGCGCCAGATCGGTGCGGAACACGGCGTCGCGCGAAGCGTTCGGAGAAACTGCGGAACTCGAGGTGGACATCCGACGGCAGGTTACACTCCGAAAGGGTGGCAGGAGGCCGCCCGAAGCGCAGTTGCCGTCGGCGTCGCAATGTTCGCGGCGGGCGCGTGTATTTTTCCTGCCCCTCATTCCTTTCTCGGTTCCTCGCTCCAATCCTCGCTCGGTTCCTCGCTCGGTTCCTCGTTCGATTCTCTCGCCAGCCCGTCCGCCATCCCGTCCCTCTCGCTCCCCGTGCACCGCTTCCGCATACATGATCCCGCCGGCCCCGACCGGCTGCTTCCGCCGAGCGCGGCCGCGACCCCGTCGGTGGCCGACCCGAACGGCTCGACCGACGGACGCTGGAGCATCTCGTCCTGCTACCTGATCGGGACGGACGGGCGCCCCGCGCGCGGCGCGTGGAAGCAGGTCGGCGACACGATCTACGCGAAGCCCGCCAACGACACGCCGATCGGCCTGGCGCTGCTCGTCGACGCCGGCGCCGGCGGCCGCGTGGTGCTGCAGACGTGCTTCCTGCCCGCCCGCGAGCAGCCCTACGACCTCTTCCTCGAGATCGCGCGCTGGATGATCAAGCAGTTCGTCGAGGAGTGCGAGACGTGGCAGATGTGGAACCCGGTGATCGCAGGCGAGGCGATCGAGCTGTGGGATTCCGCGCGCGAGACCTTCCGCGAGGCGCTGCGCTGCGAGGAGCCGCTCGAGGCGGAGCTTCTTGCGCGCCGCGCCATCGCCTTCGGCCTCGATGCGGGCGAGGCGCTCGCGCTTCGCCACGCGGGCTACCTGCTCTCGCGCCGCGCGCGCCGCAAGGCGTTGAGCTCGACGACGCTCGGAGTCTGCGTCGACCCCGTGTCGCCGCCGGGCCCGCGCAGCGTCGAGGCGGCGAGGCGCTTCGACGTGATCGCGCTCCGCACGCCGTGGTCGCTCATCGAGCGCAAGGAGGGCGCGCGCGACTTCAGCGCCGTCGACGCGTGGGCCGCATGGTGCGCGAAGGAGAAGAAACCGGTCGTCCTCGGGCCGATCATCGACTTCGGCACCTCGGGCGGATCGCCGAACGCGCTGCCCGCCCATGCGCTGAAGGCGCGCGGCGACGCGAAGAGGTTCCGCGAGCTCGTCTGGAACCAGGCGCGCGCGATCGCCGAGCGCTACGGCGCGACCACGCCGCTCTTCATCGTGACAAGCGGCGCCAACTGCGCGGGCTGGCATGAGGAAGGAATCGAGCGCATGGTCGACCTCACGCGCACCGCGATCGTCGCCGTGCGCGACGTGGTGCGCGGCGCGCGCGTCGTGGTCGAGCTCCAGTCGCCGGGCGCCGAGGAATGGCGCGGCACGAAGGGCACTGCGTGGCCGACGTCGTTCCTGCAGGGACTCGTCGCCGCGAACCTGAGCCTGACCGCGGCCGGCGTGCGGTTCACGCAGGGCGGGGGCGCGGATCCCGTCCGCGACCTCATGACGACGGCGAGCCTCCTCGACGGATATGTCGGCCGCGAGGTTCCGATCTTCGTCACGGGTTTCGGAGTCCCGGGCGCGGCCGACGGCTCGCGCGCGGCTCTTGAGCGCGGCGTGTGGCGCGGTCGCGCATCCGACGACTCGATGCCGGCGTGGTCGCCCGAGTCGCAGGCGCGCTGGGGCGCGTCGTTCCTCTCGATCGCGCTTGCGCGCACCTTCGTCGAAGGCGCGTGGTGGTCGCGGCTCCAGGACGTGCGCGGCGGGCCGAGCGACGGCGTCATCGACGTCGATGGAAACCCGAAGCCGGTGCTCGCGCGGCTGCTCGAGATCCGCCAGCGCCTCGAGCGCGACGCCAAGGCGCAGAAGGCGGCGCGATGAGGGCGGGCCGCGCGCCATCCTCGTCCGCAGCGCTCGTCTGTGCCGCCCGCGGCGCATTCGCGTGGAGCGCCGCGGCTGCGCTCGTCGTCTCGGCGATGTCGATGTCGGCCGCGTTCCGCGCGCCTCCCGTGGAAACGTCGGACGGCGAGGGCGTGCGCATCGCGCCGCCTGTCTGCCGCATCGACCTCTCGACCGCACCCGTCGAGGAGCTCGC
>JBIKWD010000261.1:0-3872 GCA_044356505.1 Phycisphaerales bacterium | reverse complement strand
TGCGACAGCCCTTCATGGGTGCCACTACTTCTAGGTTCTGTCTGACGGATCACCGAAGCCCAAAGATCCGCGCGGCGCCCGGCTGGCAAGGAGGCGAGACGAAGCTGTATCCGCAGCGATACAGCGAGTCGAAGCCGACGCGGCCAGCCGGGATGCCGCGGGGATCGACGGGCGGGGATCCGTCAGACAGAACCTAGGAGGAAGAGATGACGCACACCCTGCCGCTTCAGCTTCGTGATGGCCATGTGTTCGTGGAGATCGCTAGCGAACTCTGGCTGGTCGACACCGGCGCCCCCACCAGCTTCGGCGCGTCGCCTACCGTCACCATCGCGGGCGAACGGTTCGAACTCGACACGACCTACCTCGGTCTCACCGCTGCGACGCTCTCAGAGTTCGTCGGCGTGCCGTGCGCCGGCCTGCTCGGCGCGGATGTCCTCGGCCGCTTCGATCACATCTTCGATAGCGCGGCTGGCAAACTCACTGTTTCGACCGCCGAACTGACGCACAGCGGCCAGCCGATTCGCGTGGAGGATCTTCTGGGCATTCCCATCGTCACGGCCCACATCGGCGGACGGCCGTATCGCATGTTCTTCGACACAGGCGCGCAGATCTCGTACCTCCCAGAAGACGCCCTCAAGAGTTTCCCCGCCGCGGGCAGGGTCGCCGACTTCTATCCAGGCTTCGGCCAGTTCGAGACCGACACCCACGATGTCGAGATCTCACTCGAAGGCGTCCCGTTCACGCTCCGCTGCGGCACCCTGCCTGGCCTGCTCGGCATGAGCCTGCTGGTGTCGGGCACCGATGGCATCGTCGGCAACGCGATTCTGAGCGATCGAACCGTTGGCTACTTTCCGCGGCGAGGCGTCATGGTGCTGTGAGCGGCGATGCACGCGGAGCGCCGATTGCAGAGGCCCACGCTTCGTGGTCTCCAGCGCGAACCGAGACTGTGCGAGCGGACGATGCCAGACAACGAGAGCTTCACCGTCTCGGTCACCGTGCTCAGGCATCCTGGCCTCTAGCCCCCCATCAAGCCGAGCGCGGAGCGAAGCGAAACGCGAGCAGGTTGGCTAGAAGGTCGCCACCTGTGCCGTGTGGCATCACTTTGAGTGATGGCGGACTGGCACACGCAGGTGCGATCTATGCTTCGCTCGATCCGGTGACCGCCGTCAAGGAGAGCTATCAAGAGTTTCTCGAGTATGGATTCGCCGGAGCGACGATTCGGCCTCGCGTGTTCGTGGGGCTGAAGGTCGACCTCAAGTGCGTGCTCGATTTGACCCAAGCCAGGATTCGCCGGGCGCTGGGATACACAATCAGTGATCTCGTGACCGAGGATTGGCGCGCGATCCAAGCCGCCGGAGAGGAAACGTGGACACAGGCGATTGGCCGAGGGGCCGTTGCCGCTGGGTTCGAGGCGTTGCTGGCGCCTTCTGCGAGAAATCGGACCGGGAAGATTCTGGTCGCCTTTCCGTCGAATCTCAGAACTGCTCATGCAGTTCGGGTGATGGCGGCCGAGGAGTTACCGCGCCACCCCCGCGTAGAAGCGCATTAGCATGCAAAATTGCATGCTTTTCTGCTTGCCATTCTGCGCTCATGACGATACGGTTGGTTGTGCGCGCACTCCCGGCCGGGAAGGAGCTCCAGATGGCGACAAAGACACAGCGGACAACGAGGACAAGTAGGACAAAGAGGACAAAGAGGATAAGTCGGGTTACCAAGGTCGGCAAGAAGCCGCCGATGCCTTCCGCAGAGGTTCGGGGGCTTCACGGCGTCCGCCTCGTGGCTGTCAAGGGCGCGCCGCAACTTGAGCTGCGTCACATGCTGCGCATGCCGAGAGAGGCATTCGGGCGGCTGGTCAACGTGTCCGTGCGCACGATCGCCACGATCGAGTCGGAACAGAAGAAGGTCGGCCGCATCCAACGAGACTATGTTGAAGTGAAGCGCCTGTGCGACGCACTCAGCGAAGTGGTCGAGCCGTCCGCGTTGGGCGAGTGGTTTCGCGCCCCGAACGAAGCGTTCGGCGGATCAATGCCAATCGAGGTCATCGAGCGAGGCGAGATTGACCGGCTCTGGGAGATGTTCTACCGGCTGCGGTCAGGGGTGCCCGGGTGACAGTCATTGATTGATGCCTCAGCCTCACCAAGCATCGGAGCAGACTCGCGAGGGCCTCCACGGCAGGGCGAGCCTGCTGACCGCAAGACGTTCCGCCTGTCGTCCCGCACCTGATACCCCCGCCATGCTCCACATCCGACCCCTCCAGAGCACCGACTCCCTCGAGCAACTCACGGCGTTGCTGCATCGGGGCTACGCGCGGCTTGGCGCGATGGGGCTCAACTTCACCGCGGTCGATCAGACGGTCGAGGTCACAGCCGAGAGGATTCAGGGCAGCCACTGCCTCGTCGCCCTGTGGAACGGCGAGCTCGCCGGCACGGTGCTCGGCAAGCCGCAGGACCTCGAGAGCGAGTGCGAGTACATCCGAAGGCCGAGCGTCGCGTCGCTGCACCAGCTCGCGGTCGAGCCGTCGCTGCAAGGGAAAGGCATCGGACGCGCGCTGATCGCCGCATGCGAACGCTGGGCGCGCGAGTCGGGTTTCGCAGAGCTCGCGCTCGACACCGCCGAGCCGGCGACACACTTGGTCGCGCTGTACGCACGGCTCGGCTTCGCGCAGGTGGACACGGTCCAGTGGCCGGGCAAGTGCTACAGGAGCGTGGTGATGAGCAAGCGGCTGGTGGGCGGCTGACCTGGCACGGTCGGCGCATCGTGTCGCGGTCAGGGCGGTGATAGACGGGAACTGCGGAACTGGGAACCGAGTCCGTTCTCTACGCACGACGGACGCACTGCAGGGATAGAGAGCGCTGAGCGTTCCACGACGCCATCCTTCACGCCCATCAACGCAGAGCCGTAGGCCCTCCGTAGAGTTTCAACGGCCAGCGTCGCTCGCTCAACTGCTCCCCAACTCGCGACCCGCCCGACGGGTAGGTGACAAAAACCTGATTTATTGATTGCACGGCTTCCATGCAACGGCTACCATGATCGGTATGATCGTGTCCTTCGGCGACCGGGATACCGAGCGGCTCTACCACTCCCGCACCCGGCCGCCGTGGTTCCCGACCCAGTTGACCCGCCCTGCTCTCCGCAAGCTCGACCTCATCGACAGCGCGCACGACATCTCGGATCTGCGTGTCCCTCCCGGCAACCGTCTCCAACAGCTCAGGGGCGATCTCCGCGGCTACTGGTCGATCCGCATCAATGACCAATGGCGCGTCATCTTCCGCTGGGCGAGCGGTAATGCCAGTGACGTTCGAGTCATCGACTACCACGACTGAGAAAACAACAT
Organism: Phycisphaerales bacterium; assembly: GCA_044356505.1. GTDB lineage: Bacteria > Planctomycetota > Phycisphaerae > Phycisphaerales > SM1A02 > QWPT01. Next base: position 538 of record JBIKWD010000261.1, on the reverse strand, counting down.
GGTCCCAAGCAGCCGAACCCCAACGCATCCAGGCGAGATCCTCCTCGAGGAGTTCCTCAAGCCTCTCGGCATCACCCAGGTCGCGTTCGCGAGCCACATCGGGGTGCCGCTGCAGCGCGTCAACGAAGTCACGCGGGGCAAGCGCGGCGTGACGGCGGAGACCGCGTGGCTCTTCGCACGCGCGCTCGGCACGACGCCGCAGCTCTGGCTGAACCTTCAGGCCAACTACGACCTCGCGAGAAGCAAGCCTCGCCGAGCGATCCGCCGGCTGGGTGCCACGGGGTGAGGAATCGCCCAAGCCCACGGCGCGCATGCGCACCCCCTGCCGCAGCCGCGATCGGGCGCGGCAGTGCCTGAGCGTTCCGACCGATCCAACCAAGCCCAGCGGGAAACGGGACTCAGCCGCACTGCGTCTTGCGTCGTACATACGCCGTCCGTACTGTTCACGCATGTGACCTGCCCCCGATCTCTGGTCCAGCACTATGAGAGTCCCGACCGGCCCCGGCTGGGCCGAGGGAGGCTTCGAGACTCTCGATGA
>JBIKWD010000082.1:0-13440 GCA_044356505.1 Phycisphaerales bacterium | reverse complement strand
TGAAGCGGCAGCCGCTCAGATCTTGAGCGGTCGCGGCTGCGGCCGCTCCCTCTGGTGCTGGCACCGCCAAAGGCGGCTGCCGCAAGCAGCAGCCGCTCAGATCTTGAGCGGTCGCGGCTGCGGCCGCTCCCTCTGGTGCTGGCACCGCCAAAGGCGGCTGCCGCAAGCAGCCGCCGCTCAAATCACGTCACGCGCTGAAGCTGCTTCCGCAGCCGCAGGTCGAGGTCGAGTTCGGGTTGTTGAACACGAAGCCCGAGCCCATGATCTCGTCCTTGTAGTCGATCGTGGTGCCGTTGAGATAGAGGTAGCTCTTCGGGTCGCACACGATGGTGACGGTGAAGGTGTCGCTTGCGCCCGTCTCGGTCGCGGTCGCGGTGCCTCCGCCCTCTCCGCCCTCCGCGAGCGCCGCGGTCGAGACCTTCGGCGTGCGGTTGTAGGTGAAGTTCCACACCTCGTCCGAGTCCTTCTGGACCTCGGTGAGGTCGAGCGTGTAGTTGAAGCCCGAGCAGCCGCCGCCCTTGACGCCGACGCGAAGCTTCATGTTCGCGGGATCGAAGCCGTGCTCTGCGATGATCTGGTCGATGCGGCGGGCAGCTGTCTCTGTGACGGTGACTGGCATGGTGGTGTTCCTCGCGCCTCAGTGCGCAGAGGCCTCCTGGGTGGTGGCGGCGGCGATGCCGTTCTTCTTCTTGTAGTCGGCGATGGCGCTGCGGATCGAGTCCTCCGCGAGCACCGAGCAGTGGATCTTGACCGGCGGGAGGCTGAGCTCCTCGACGATCTGGGTGTTCTTGATCGCGAGCGCCTCGTCGACCGACTTGCCCTTGATCCACTCGGTCGCGAGCGAGCTCGAGGCGATGGCGCTGCCGCAGCCGAAGCACTTGAACTTGGCGTCCTCGATGACGCCTGCATCGTTCACCTTGATCTGGAGCTGCATGACGTCGCCGCACTCGGGCGCGCCGACGATGCCGACGCCGACATCCTTGCGCGTCGCCACTTCCTTCGAAGTGCCGAAGCTGCCGACGTTGCGGGGGTGCTGGTAGTGGTCGATGACCTTTTCGCTGTAGGCCATGGTTGTGTCCCTTTCAAAGCGCGCCGTGCGCGCGGTGTCGTTGAGTTCTCATCCAGGATCCGGCGAGTCCTTCGCCGGATCCGTAAAACTGCGCTTCAGGATCCGGAAAGTCCTTTTCCGGATCCGGAAAACCTAGTGCGTCTGCCATTCGATCTTCGACACATCAATCCCTTCCTTGAAGAGGTCCCACAGCGGGCTCATCGTGCGGAGGTGGTTGACTGCCTTGACGATTGCCTCGATCGCGTAATCGACTTCCTCTTCCGTCGACCAGCGGCCGAGTGAGAGACGCAGGCTCGAGTGCGCGAGTTCGTCGCCGACGCCGAGGCTCTTGAGTACGTAGCTCGGCTCGAGGCTCGCGCTCGTGCAGGCGGAACCCGACGAGCAGGCGATGTCCTTGATGCCCATGAGGAGCGACTCGCCCTCGACGTAGCCGAAGCTGATGTTGAGGATGTGCGGCAGCCGGCGCTCTGCGTGGCCGTTCACCTGCGTGACCTCGAGGCGCGACGAGAGCTCGCGCTCGAGCTTGCGGCGCAGGTTGAGAAGGCGCTCGCGCTCGGAGTCCATCTCGTGCATCGCGATCTCGCACGCCTTGCCGAAGCCGACGATGCCCGTGACATTCAGCGTGCCCGAGCGCATGCCGCGCTCATGGCCGCCGCCGTCCTGGATCGCCTCGAGCCTGACGCGCGGGTTGCGGCGGCGCACGTAGAGGGCGCCGACGCCCTTCGGGCCGTACATCTTGTGGCCCGACCACGACATGAGGTCGATGTTGTCCTTCTCGACGTTCGTCGGCATCTTGCCGACCCACTGCGTCGCATCGGTGTGGAAGATCGCGCCGCGCTCATGGCAGAGCGCACCGATCTCGGGCACCTCGTTGATGGTGCCGATCTCGTTGTTCGCCCACATGATCGAGACGAGGATCGTGTCCTCGCGCATCGCCTCGGCGACCATCGCGCGGGTGATCACGCCGTCCGGGGGCGGCGTGAGGAAGGTCACGTCGAAGCCCTCGTTCTGGAGGCGCTTGAAGGGGTCGAGGACGGCCTTGTGCTCGTGGGCTGCGGCGATGATGTGGCCGCGGCCCTTCGTGCCTTCGGGGCCCTTCGCGTACATGCGCGCCGCGCCCTTGATCGCGAGGTTGTTCGACTCGGTCGAGCCGCTCGTCCAGACGATCTCCTTGGGCGAGGCGCCGATCAGCGCGGCGGCCTGCTCGCGGGCGAGGTCGACGGCGTCCTCCGCTTCCCAGCCGAACTTGTGGTTGCGGCTGGCCGAGTTGCCGAATTTCTCGGTGAAGTACGGGAGCATCGCCTCGACCACGCGGGGGTCCGTGCGGGTCGTGGCGGCGTTATCCATGTAGATGGGCAGTTTGACTGCCATCGGCAATCTCTCCTGATTCGGGTTTGATTCGTCGGACCAGACCGAGCCGACCTGGCTCGACCCGTTGCGACCGAGTCTCATCATAGGGCTTCGATGGCGGCGGGGGAACCGTTGCGGTTGCGATAGAATCTCGATTCGAATTCACCGAGCGTCCGAGCCCATGCGAATCATCGAGGATCCGAAACTCCTGTCCGCGCCCGACTTGTGCGAATGCGGCTTCGTGCCGACGATGGGCGCGCTGCACGCAGGGCACGGGGCGCTCGTCGAGCGGGCGCGGGCGGATGGCCGTCCGGTGGTCGTCAGCATCTTCGTGAACCCGACGCAGTTCGGACCGCGAGAGGATTACGCCCGATATCCACGCACGTTGGATGCGGACTGCGCCCTGCTCGAGCCGCTCGGCGCGGCCGCCGTGTTCGTGCCGTCGGTCGAGGCCATCTATCCCCGCGGCCTCGAGGCCGCGCGCGCAGAGGCGGAGGCGCTGGCACTGCCGGACGTCGCCACCAGGCCCGGGCTCGAAGACGCGAGCCGCCCCCACCACTTCGGCGGCGTCGCCCTCGTCGTCGGGCGTCTGTTCGACCTCGTGCGGCCGGCGCGCGCCTACTTCGGCGAGAAGGACTACCAGCAGCTGCGTCTGATCGAGGACATGGTGGCGGCGGACCGCGGCCGCTACGGAACGCTCGAAGTCGTGCCGTGTCCGACCATCCGCGAACGGAACGGCCTCGCGATGTCGAGCCGGAACCGCTACCTCGCGCCCGACGAGCGCGACGCGGCCCTCGCCCTGTCGCGCGCGCTCCAGATCGCCCACTCGGCACAGCGCGTCGCGACCGCCGAGCGCCTCATGCGCGACACGCTCGACGCCCACGGGCTCGAGACCGAGTACGCCGTGGTGCGCGATGCGCGGACCCTGCTCCCGGTGACCGGCTTCGAGCGGCCGACCCGGGCCCTGATCGCGGCGCGGCTCGGATCGACCCGTCTGATCGACAACGCGCCGATGACCGTGTGGCGGTAGCGGCCGCCATCGGCGCGCGGAACCCGCCTCGGAAACCGCGGAAATGCGCGTGTCGGCGCGGAGACGCCCCCGCCGGGGGATACACTCCCGAGCGGAGGTTCTTCAGCCATGACCGTCGCCCGCCTCGCCGCCATCCTCGCTCCGCTCGCGGCAACCGTCGCCTTCGCCACCGCGTCGCTCGCCATGCTTCCGCAGGAGGGCTCGAAGCCATCCGAGGGCGCCGGACAGGAGGCCCCGAAGGACTCCGACCGCAAGACTCCCTCGCGGCAGAGCAAGCAGGACCGCGACGCCGCGCGCGCCAAGGCCAAGTGGTTCGAGCGGCTCGAGCGCGAGGACAAGGCCGCCATCGAGGCCGCGGTCGGCTTCGCGGCCCCCGAACTCCCCGAGTCCGCCGAGCGGCTCGGCGCGAACTTCGCGACGCTGAAGGACCTCCGCGGCAAGGTGCTGGTGCTCCAGACCTTCTCGAGCCGCGGCTCGAGCGGGTTCACGGCGCTGAAGAAGACGGTCGAGGCCGCGCAAGCCGCCAAGCTTTCGGCGGAGGACTTCGCCGTCGTCGCGATCCACACGCCCGATGCGATCGACGGCGCCAAGTCCGCGATCGAGAAGCAGAAGCTCGCGATCCCGGTCATCCTCGACGCCGACGGCACCATGTGCGACGCGCTCGGCGCCTTCAAGCGCCCCGTCGCGTACGTCGTCGACCGGCAGGGCAACCTCCGCTACGGCGGTCTCTCGGCCGAAGGCGTGACCAACGCGCTCAAGGAGTGCGCCGCGGAGAAGTACGACGCCGCGATCGAGCCGAAGTCGCGCGAGGCGCGAGAGACGCCGAAGGTCGCGGACGCCAAGGTTTCCTTCCCGACCTACACCGATCCGGTGCGGAGCGCGCGCGACCTGCGCGGCAAGGCCGCTCCCGACTTCTTCGTCGAGCGCTGGTACAACGTGAACGCCGCCCCGAACCTCGGCGGCAAGCTGACGGTGATCGACTTCTGGGCGACCTGGTGCGGCCCCTGCATCCAGGCGATCCCGCACATGAACGACCTCGCGACGTCGTATCCGAACGACGTCACCTGCATCGGCGTCTCCGACGAGAGCTGGCGGAACTTCGAGGAAGGCACGCAGAGGAAGCGTCTCAGCAAGTCCGACTTCAAGTACCCCGTGGGCATCGATCCGCAGGCGCGCATGAAGAACTTCTTCGGCGTCAGCGGCATTCCGCACGTGGCGGTGGTCTCGTCCGACGGCATCGTGCGCTGGCAAGGCCATCCGATGAGCCTCGACGCGAGGACGATGAACGCGCTGGTCGCCGCCAACCGCGCCCTGCTCGGGCAGGGCGGCGCCGGCGGCGCGGGCGGCGGCGCCGCGCCCGGCCCGGCCAAGCGCTGGCAGCAGGGCCGCAAGTGATCGGTTGATCCGCCTGCGACGGCGAACCCGCCCCGAACCGCGCGCGGTTCGCGCTATCTTTCTCCCCTTCCATGGCACGGTCCGCAACGAAGTCGAAGTCCCGCCCCCGCAAGCGCCGCAAGGGCTTCTGGCGCACCGCCTCCAACAGCGACCGGCACGAGCTCTACGAACTCGCGGTGCAGGAGGTCGTCTCCGAGTGCGACTTCATCGACAGGGTGTGGCGCTCGCTGCGCGGCCGCACGCCGTCGACGCTGCGCGAGGACTTCTGCGGCACGGCGAAGGCGTGCACCGAATGGGCGCGTCGACGCAGCACGAACCGCGCGGTGGGCGTCGACCTCAACAGCGCCGTGATCCGCTGGGGCGAGCGCCGCCACCGTTCGAACCTCCCCGAGTCGGTCGCGTCGCGCATCTCGATCCTCGAGGCCGACGTGCTCGAGGTCGACACGCCGGGCATCGACTGCGTCGTGGCGATGAACTTCAGCTACTTCATCTTCAAGGAGCGCGAGACGCTCGTGAGGTACTTCCGCCGCGTGTACGAGTCGCTTGCCGACGACGGGATCTTCATCGCCGACGCATACGGCGGCAGCCAGGCGCACGAGGAGCAGGAGGAGGAGCGTCACCTCGACGGGTTCACCTACGTCTGGGACCAGAACCACTACAACCCGATCACGGGCGACGTCGTCAACCACATCCACTTCCGCTTTCCCGACGGGAGCGAGATGAAGCGCGCGTTCACCTACCGCTGGCGGCTCTGGAGCCTGCCCGAGATCCAGGACGCGATGCGCGAGGCGGGCTTCGCGCGGACGACCGTGTACTGGGAGGGCACCGTCGCCCGGACCGGCGAGGGGAACGGCGTCTTCAAGCCGTCCCGCCGCGGCGAGGCGTGCCAGGGCTGGATCGCGTACCTCGTTGCGGAGAAGCGGCCTCGGACGAAGGCGGCGGGGCCGAAGAAGGCGGGAAAGTCGCGCTGATCGCGCAGGCGCGCGACTCCGCGGCCGCGGCAGAGCGAAGGAGAGAACGATGACGAAGGCCCTTCCCGACACGGCGCTCGCGGCAGACATCGCGGCAGGACTCGCGCGCGTCGAGACGCTCTTCGAGTCGCAGCTCTCGAGCGAGTTTCCCGCGGTCAACGACCTCTGCTCGCACGTCGAGCGCTACCGCGGCAAGATGCTGCGCCCGACGCTTGTCCTCGTCGCGGGCCTCGCGTTCTCGCGCGACGGCGAGCCGCTCTCGCCCGCGCACGACATCATCGCCGCGACGGTCGAGATGATCCACATGGCGACGCTCGTCCATGACGACGTGCTCGACGAGGCCGAGATGCGCCGCCGGGGAGAGACGGTCAACTTCCTCCGCGGCAACGAGACCGCGGTGATGCTCGGCGACTACCTGATCTCGAACGCGTTCCACCTCTGCTCGCGCGCGGGCGACCCCGCGCTCAACCTGCGGCTCGGCGAGGTGACCAACACGCTCTGCGAGGGCGAGCTCGTGCAGCTCTCGCGCCGCAACGACCTTTCGCTCGACGAGAACACCTACTTCGAGATCGTGCGTCGGAAGACGGCCGTGCTCGTCGGCGCATCGTGCGAGCTCGGCGCGCGCCTCGCGGGAGCGTCCGACGACGCCGTCGCGCGCATGCGCTCGTTCGGCGAGCAGCTCGGCGTCGCGTTCCAGATCCAGGACGACCTGCTCGACCTTCTCGGCGACGAGGCGACGGTCGGGAAGTCGATCCTGCGCGATCTTGAGAAGGGGAAGCTCACGCTCCCGATGATCCTGCACATCGCGTCGACCAAGGGTGCCGAACGTGCCGCGGCGCTCGACGCGATCGAGCACCGCGACCCGCAGGCGCTGCGCGGAGCGCTCGAGCGCTCGGGCTCGGTCGCGGCGGCGCGCGCCCGCGCGGTGTCGATCGTGGCCGAGGCGAAGCGCGGCCTGCCCGAGACGCGCCGCGCCCACTCGCGCGAACTCCTTCTCGAGCTCGCCGACCGCGTCGTGGCCCGCGAGTCGTAGCCGCCGCGAACCGCGGCGTTCAGCCGTTCCACAGTCCGAGCAGGACCGCAAGGTCGCCCGCACCCACGCTGCCGTCTCCGTCGAGATCGGCAGGGCCGGCACCGCCCCACGCGCCCAGCATCACGGCGAGGTCGCCGCCTCCGACGACCCCGTCGCCGTCGAGATCGCCGGCGACCGGCGGACAAGCCTGCGTCGCCACGCGCACGAAATCGACGCCCGCCTCGACGAGAGAGCCGGTGCCGAGGTCGCGCGCCTCGAACCTGAGCCGGACGTTCGCGCTCGGCGCCACGAAGTCGGCCACGCGGAAACTCCTCTCGACCCAGGCGCCCGCGTTCTCGGCGACGTTCTCGAGGAGGATCCACGTCGCGCCGCCGTTGTTCGAGATCGAGACCGGCATCGAGTCGGCGTTCGGGGCGCCGCCGAGGTTGTTCGAGTACCAGCGGCGGTAGACGATCCGGCTCTCGGGATCGCTTGCATCGAGGACCGGCGACAGGAGCGTCGTGACGCCGCCGTCGACGTCGGCCGCGCCCGCCGCGCCGCCCGGCGTGCCTTGGCCGGTGATGAAGCAGAGCGCGCCGGGGTCGGCGGAGTCGTTCTCAGGCTGCGCCGTCGTTCCGACCGGGTCGACGCGCGTCCAGATGCCCGAGGTCGCGGTGTCTCCCGCGACTCCGGCGGTCCAGCCGCGGTTCGTCTCGAAGGTGTCCTCGAACAGCGTCGACGTCTGCGTGTACGAGGTCGTCAGGAACGAGCCCGTCGCGCGCGGATACCGCGCCGCGCCGACGGTCGTCTCTGCGACGACGTACCACGAGAGGCTCGAACCGCACGGCGCCGCCGGCAGTGCGGCGCTGAAGAGGCCGTTGCCGTTCGACGCCATGGTGGTCGACGCGAACGCGCCCGACGCGCCGATGCGCGAGAAGAGCCTGACTCCGCCGCCGACGAGCGACCCGCGCAGCGCGCGAACCTCGGCCGTCACCGTCGCCGGCGCAGTCCACTCGGTCGACGTCGGCGGCGTGCCTTGGAAGCGGATGACCGCGCCGTCGACGGTCGCGTCGGCGAGATCGAGCGCGGCGGCGAAGTTCTCCGTCGCGTTCGGGAGGATCTCGCTCGCCGGCATCACGAAGGCGTAGCTGCCGGTGTCGCGCACCTCGAATGTCCAGCTGTTGACGCCGTGCACGCCGAACGCGTGGTCGACCGAGCTGCCGCTCGCCACGTAGAGCGTCGAGGCGATCGGGCCGGTGGTGTAGCTGGCGCCGTTGGTGCGGAAGATCGAGTCCTTCATCTCGTTGCCGAGGGCGGAGAAGCCCGCCGCGTTCGGCGGAGCCGCCGTGGTGTAGCCCCAAGGGCTCAGGATCAGCTGGCTGAAGGCGTGGAAGTCGATGTGGCCGACGAGCGTGGTGTTCGCGACGAAGTAGTCGCGCATCGCCGCGCTCTCGGGCTCGGAGAACGCCGAGGGCCCGCGATAGGTCTCGTCGCTCGGATTGGTGCTCGCGCCCCCGCCGCCCCACTGGAACGCCCAGTTGCGGTTGAGGTCGACGCCGAAGCTGCCGTCGCCGTTGTTGCGGCGGTTCTTGCGCCAGAGACGGTTGACGTCCCATGAGAAGACGTAGCCGTCGGGATTGACGACGGGAATGATGTCGATCCAGGCGCGGTCGAGGAGCGCCGTGACGCGCGGGTCGGTGCCGTAGCCGTTGACGAGGCGGTCCGCGATGTAGCACACGGCGGTCGTCGCGCCCCACTCGCGCGCGTGCTGGGTGGCGTTGAAGAGGACGCCCGGGCTTCCGGACGGCGACTTCGTGATGCGGATGCCCTTGATGGGGCGGCCCTCGAGCGAGGTTCCGATCGTGAAGCTCGTCACGAGGTCCGGACGCGCCGCCGCGTAGGAGTCGAACTTCGCGTAGATCTCCTCGAGACGGCGGAAGGTCGAGAAGAAGTCGCCGCCCGCCACGCCGCCGTCGCCGGCGGCCGCTTCCTGCGCGGCGCGCGCCGCAGCCTCGGCGCGCATCACCGGGCCAAGGTCGGCGACGACGATCTCATGGGAGATGCCGCTTGCCTTGATGGCGGCGAGTCCCTTGGCATCGACGATGAAGTCGACCGGCCCGTAGTCGAGCCGATGCGTGAGCACGTCGCGTGCGATCGCGAGAACGGTGCGGAGGTCGCGCGCCGAGCGGATCGTCGCGCGGACCACCGACTTGCCGTCGTGGTAGACGCGGCTGTCGCCCCTCGGCGCGTCCTGGGAAGGCGCGGGCGCAGGCGCCGACATCGAAGCAACAGGCGCCGAGCCGAGCGCGAGCAAGCCGCCCGCGACGAGGATCAACGAACTTCGGCCAAGCCTGACGCGGGGGATCGAGGGGGGCATGGGTCGAGTGTGACTCCGCCTCGGCTGACCTGCAAGCCCCCTGCTCCCGCTTCGCCGCATTCGCGGACCTTTCGAACGCCCTCTCGCTACACTCGGCCTCCCATGACCGCGCGCCAGGAGCGACTTCGCCTCCGCCAACTCGCCCCGATCGCCGTCGCGCTTGCCTGCGTGGCTCCGCTTCCGTCCTGTACCCGCTACCTCGCGACGAGCCCGGATCTCGGCGAACCTTCCGGGGCGATCGTCCCCGGCGAGGCGGTTGCGCCCCGGGCGCTCTTCATGTTCGAGGGCGCGACCGGCCGCGCGCTCGGATGGGCCGACGTGATGGCGGCCGCGAGCTGGGCCGACGCCGTCTTCATCGGCGAGCGCCACGACGATCCGGTCGCGCACGCAGTGCAGCTGGTGATCTTCGAGGATCTCGCCGCGGGCTACCCCGGCACCGCGCTCGCGCTCGAACATCTCGAGCGCCACGAGCAGCGGATCGTCGACCGGTATCTCGCGGGCGAGATCGGCGTCGACGAGTTCATCGACTCGACGAAATCTCGAAACTGGGCGGGCAAGGACACGTGGGTGCGCTTCTTCCAGCCGCTGGTCGACGCGGCGGACGAGGCGGGTTCCCCGGTCGTCGCGGCGAACGCGCCGCGCGACTACGTCCGCCGCGCGCGAACAGAGGGTCACGCGGCGCTCGATGCGCTTCCCCGCGAGGAACGGGCGTTGTTCGACATCCCGGCCACGGCCCTCGGCAACGTCCTCAACGCGCGCTGGCAGGACCGCTGGGACGCCTATCGGCAGCGTTTCCGCGAGATCATGGGCTCTGGCGAGGATCTCGCCGACCCGGCCGTCCGCGAGCGTCTCGACAACGTGTTCCTGTCGCAGTCCGTCTGGGACGCCACGATGGGCGCGTCGGCGGCGGACGCCCTCGGGCGCGGCGCACCGAAGGTGGTGCTCTGCGCAGGCTGCTTCCACGTCGAGCGCGACGGCGGCACCGTGCTGCAGTTCGAGGCGCGACGTCCGGACGCGCGCGTCCTCACCGTGACCGTGATCGATGCCTCGAGCAGCCGGCTGCGCGACGAAGACCGCCTCGCCGCCGACATCGTGATCTATGGCTTTCCGGTCAAGCGGGACCAGCCCGCGCAGACCGAAGAGCCCGCGCGGACGGAGACACCCGCACAGGCGGAGGAACCTGCGCAGGCGGAACAGCCCGCGCCATCGGCATCCGCCAGCACCGCCGCCTTGGAATCCCCTGCGATTCCCCCTACGCATCCGCAACCGAAGAGCCGATAGACTGTCGCCCGAGAACCGACTATGCCTGACCTGCCCCCCCAGAAGAAGACCACCTTGGTCGAAATCGACGTTCGCGACACGCTTCTCTACGTGAAGCTGGTGGGGCCGCAGGTCGGCCAGCGAGAGTCTCCGATCATCAGTCAGGAAGTGGAGCCCTACCTGCGCTTCGCGAGCAAGAGCCTGCGCCACTTCATCATCGACCTGAAGGGCGTCACGTTCATGTCGTCGATGGGCCTCGGCGTGTGCATCGCGCTGCGGCACAAGGCGGCGGCAGCGGGTGCGAAGCCGATCCTGTTCGGGACCTCGAAGGAGCTTCTCCAGCTCTTCACGATGATGCGGATCGACCAGCTCTACAAGTTCGCGAAGGATCAGGACGAGCTCGACCTTCTGCTGAAGTGAGCGTCGCCGCCGCAGCGGACAGCCCTACTTTTCCCGCGTCAGGCGCCGCACCACGCGCGGCGTGACCATCCAGAGCAGCCGTCCCCGGCCGATCGCGGATCCCGCATCCCCTGTCAGCGCCTCGAAGCGCATGGCGACCGATGCGCCTTTCCGAAAGTCGATCGCAACGGCGCCCGTCGAGCCGGCCAGCAGGAGCGACGCGAACGCCGACAGCATCGGTTCGTGTCCGACCCACGCCACCCTGCGGAGCCCTCGCATCGCCGTCAGCGAGCGCACCAGCGCGTCCAAGCGCTCGGTTCCGAGCGCATCACCGTCTCGCAGCTCGAGCCGCTCCGCACGGCGCGGCTTGGGCCAGCCGGCCTCGTCCCGAAGGATCTGCGCGGTCGCCCACGCGCGGTCGAATGCGCTCGACTCGACATGGTCCACCGACGGCGCGAGTCGGGAGAGGCGTCGCGCCACCTTCGCGAACTCGCGCGCGCCCTCGATGGTGAGCGGCCTGCGCGCGTCGTCGGGCCACGTTGCCGGGTCTCGCTCGTGGGCGACGGCGTGGCGGACGAGAACGAGGTCGAGCTGAAACGAGTCCATCGCAGGCAAGCCTCCTTCGCGACCACCCGGCCACCCCGCGGCGCCGGCGCTTCCGAACCGGGACCGCGCCGCGCACCGTAGCGAATTCCTGCGATCCTGCGACAATCGCTCCCCATGGATTCGCTGGTCCTCGCCAATGCGCGCGTGCTCACGCTCGCCGGTCCCCGCGGGCCGCGCCGCGGTGCGGCCATGCGCGATCTCGGCATCATCGAGCGCGGCCACGTCGAGATCCGCGACGGCCGAATCGCAGCATGCGCCGCGGGAGACGCGCCGGACCGCGCGGGGCGACGCGTCGATGTCGGCGGCCGCGTGGTGATGCCGGCCTTCACCGACTGCCACACCCACGCGTGCTTTGCGGGCGACCGCTACGCCGAGGCCGCGATGCGGCTCGCGGGTGCGCCCTACCTCGAGATCCTGAAGTCGGGCGGCGGAATCATGTCGACCGTGCGCGCCACGCGCGCCGCGGGCGTCGATGCGCTCGTCGCGGCGATCGAGGCGCGGACACAGGCGATGCGCGCCGCCGGGACCGCGAACCTCGAGATCAAGTCGGGCTACGGGCTCGAGACGTCGGCCGAGCTTCGCATGCTCGACGCGATCGCGGCGTTTGCAGCGCGCGACCGGGGGATCGTCGTGCCGACCTTCCTCGGCGCGCACGCCATCGACGGCGACGCCGAGACGTACGTCGCGGAGGTCGTGGACCGCATGCTTCCCGCCGTCGTCGAACGCTTCGGATCAATCGCCTGCGACTGCTACTGCGAAGAGGGCGCATGGCCGCGCGAGGCGGCACGGCGGCTGCTTGAACGCGCCAAGTCGCTCGGCTGCCCGATCCGCGCGCACGTCGACCAGTTCAACGAACTCGGCTTCCTCGACGACGCGTTGTCGCTCGGTGCGTCGACGGTCGATCATCTCGAGGCGACCTCCGACGACGCGATCGCGCGGGTGGCGCGCTCGGGCTCGGTCGCGGTGCTGCTGCCGGGCTGCGGACTGACGCTCGACCTCCGCTTCGCGAAGGCTCGGAGGCTGATCGACCACGGGGCCGCCGTCGCCATCGCGACGAACCTCAATCCGGGATCGAGTCCGGTTGCGTCGATGCCGATGGTGATCGCGCTCGCCGCGCGGTTCCTCGGCATGACGCATGCGGAGGCGATCGTCGCTGCGTGCTGGAATTCGGCATGCGCGCTCTCGATCGACGGCGTGAGCGGATCGCTCGAGCGCGGAAAACGCGCCGACGTGGTCGTGCTGCCGACGAATGACGAACGGGCCCTCGCCTACGAGTGGGGGGCGGCCGCACCCGCGGCGACCTTCGTGGCGGGCGAACTCGTGTCCGGCGTCGTCCCCGGAGTCGCGATCTGAGCGTCCCGCGAGCGGCATGAATTGCGCGATTCGGCGAGGTTGGAAAGAGGAGTAGAGCCGCTCGACGCGGAAACGGGCCGCTTGGCCAAAGTCGTCCCGCGTGTCGGTCGATCTCGCGGCGCGCGGGCGATCTGGAGGGTCCAGAGCCGCCCGTCGGATCGGCGCCACGGCGCCACGGAGCTCCTCATGTATACCCAGACGCCTGCCGGTTGGTCGCCCTTCAATCCCTGCGGCACTTGCCCGGGTCCGAACAACGCCGATTGCTGCATCAACAGCGGCACGTCCGTCAACTCCACCACCTGCTTCGGCACCGGCTGGAACCCGAACTTCAACGGCCAGAACTTCAGCAACACGTCGACTCCGTGGGGCAACCGCTTCGGTGGCTTCTCGACTCCGTGGAACACGTTCGCGGGCAACGCCACCCCGTGGAACACTCCGTGGAACACGTTCGCGAGCAACACCACCCCGTGGAACACCCCGTGGAACACGTTCGCGGGCAACGCCACCCCGTGGAACACCCCGTGGAACACGTTCGCGGGCAACGCCACCCCGTGGAACACCCCGTGGAACACGTTCGCGGGCAACGCCACCCCGTGGAACACCCCGTGGAACACGTTC
>JBIKWD010000260.1:0-3896 GCA_044356505.1 Phycisphaerales bacterium | reverse complement strand
GCGCCGGCATCTTTGAGCGGTCGCCGCTGCGGCGGCTCCCTTTGGTGCTAGGAAGCGGGGGCGGCTCCCTTTCGTGCTTGGTATGGGCGGTCGCCGCGTGTTTGAGCGGTCGCCGCTGCTGCGGCTCCCTTTGTGAAGGCACCCAAGATCTGCTGGCATCCAAGGTCTGCGTCTGCGAGGTCCCGGCGGTCAACGATGGCTCCACCTCGAAAAATCTGGGGCATTTCACCCAAACTTTTACCGAACATCGCGGGGCGGCCTGAAACGCCTTTAGACTCGCGCGCATGGCGAAGTCGCGCACAGAGTTCCTCTGCCGCGAGTGCGGAGCAAACCATCCGAAGTGGCTGGGAAAGTGCCCCGACTGCGGCGCGTGGGACAGTCTTGAGAAGTTCACCGTCGAGGCCGAGGCCGCGAAGGCAGGTGCCGGTCCCATCTGGGGCGCGGCCACCGATGGCGCCGACGCGGACGAACTCGCGCGGACCGGCATAGGCCGCGCGATCGCGCTCGGCAGCGTTCCCGAGGCGAGCGTCCCGCGGGTGCCGACAGGAATCGGCGAGTTCGACCGCGTCCTCGGCGGCGGCATCGTCCCAGGCTCCGTGCTCCTGATCGGCGGCGATCCCGGCATCGGCAAGAGCACGCTGCTCATGCAGACCGCCGCCTCGATCGCGGCGCGCGGGGGGTCGGCGCTCTATGCGTCGAGCGAGGAGAGCCCGCAGCAGGTCCGCCTTCGCGCCGAACGCCTCGAGGCGGTGGTGAAGGCCGGCGGGGCTGCCGCGCTCGGCGAGCGGCTGCTCGTCCTCGGCGAGACCAACGTCGCGCGCATCGTCGAGCAGGCGCGTCGCGTGAAGCCGACGGTCGTGCTCGTCGACTCGATCCAGCTTGTCCACCGCGCCGACGTGTCGGCCGCGCCCGGCTCGATCGCGCAGCTGCGGCGCTGCTGCCTCGATCTCGTCGGCCTTGCGAAGTCGACCGGGGCGTCGGTGCTCGTCGTCGGCCACGTCACCAAGGAAGGCGCGCTCGCCGGCCCCAAGCTTCTCGAGCACCTCGTCGACGTGGTGCTCGGGTTCGAGGGCGACCGCCACTCGGCGGTCAGGGTCGTGCGCGGTGTCAAGAACCGGTTCGGATCGACGCAGGAGATCGGCCTCTTCGAGATGCGCGGCGACGGCCTCGCCGAAGTCGAGTCCGTGCGCGTCCCGCTGAGCGGCGGCCCGGCCGCCCCCGGATGCGCGTTCGTCCCGACGATGGCGGGCACGCGCTGCCTTCTCGGCGAGATCCATGCGCTTGTCTCCACCGGGTTTCTCGGCAGCGCCAAGCGCCGCGCGAGCGGCCTCGACGCGGCGCGCCTCGCCATGCTGATCGCCGTGCTCGAGAAGCACGGCGGACTCAGGCTCGCAGACCAGGACATCTTCGCCCAGTCGCTCGGCGGCCTGAAGATCGCGGAGCCCGCCGCGGATCTCGCCGTCGCGCTCGCGGTCGCAGGCGCGTTTCTCCATCGCACGCTCCCGCAGGGCGCTGTCGCCGTCGGCGAAGTCGGGCTCACCGGCGAACTCCGCTCGGTGCCGCAGATCGAGCAGCGCGTGCACGAGTCGATCCGCCGCGGCGCGCGCGTGGTTCTCGTCCCCGCCAACGCCCGGCTTGGGGACGCCGCGAAGTCGACGCGCGGCGAAGCGACGCAGGACGCACAGATCGTGAAAGTCGGCACGATCTCTCGCGCGCTCGAGTTCCTCTCGCCCGCGCAGCGGTCGCTCGGTGCCGAGCCGAGGCCGACGCGTTCGGTTTCGGCGGCGGACGCGTCGCGGTCCGAGAGCAAGCGGGCACCGGCCGAAGACCGCGCACGGGGCGGGGTGGTCGGACCTTCGATCGGCTGATCCTGCGCGGGCAAATGCGCGTCGCGGTTCGGCCAAGCCTGCGCGGAGAGCCCGTTCGCGCAAGTCTATTTCCGTAATGGCTTTATGTTCATACGGGCCCGTTGCGACCGAGTTGGGTTTCTGGAGCGACGGCGGGCGCCTTGCCGAACTCATTGGCAGCGAGTAAGTTTCCCGCTCATCGTCTCGGCCAGAGTCGGCCGATACATGAAAGAACCGTCCGGCCCTGCCTCTCTCGTAGGCACGGCAAGAGCGGACGGGTGGATGACCGCAGGATCGGAATGAATCCGATCCACTAACCAGTACGGAGAGTTTCTACATGAGTCTCACCAAGACCGTCGGCTTCTTCGCCGGTACGACCCTCGCCATCGGTGGCGTGGCTTTCGGCGCCGACCAGAACAACTACGCCTCTGAGATCGCCGATCTCAAGGCCCAGATCGCCGAGATGAAGGCGTCGCAGGGCGATGCGTGGCTCACCGAGCAGCGCGCCTCCGAGATCCGTGGCATCGTGACCGACGTCCTCGCCGACGCCGAGACGCGCGCCAGCCTCCAGGGCAGCGGCGCCACCGCTGGCTACAACAACGGCCTCTTCATCTCGTCGGGCGACGGCAACTTCTCGATGACGGTGAACGTCCTCCAGCAGATCCGCTGGTCGTTCAACGACAACGACTCGCCGGCCGGCGGCGCCGAGGAGCAGTCCTTCGGCTTCGAGAACAAGCGCACCCGCCTGACCTTCTCGGGCAACATGGTCGACTCGACCTGGTCCTACAAGGTCAGCTACTACTTCGGCGCCTCGAACGACGTCGAAGGCTACGACGGCGTCAACGGCAACCTCGCCGACGCGTGGGTCAGCAAGGACTTCGGCAATGGCTTCGCCATGTACGTCGGTCAGTTCCGGCTCCCCTTCGGCGCTGAGTACGGTCTCGACGCCGGCAACCTCCAGTTCACCGACTACTCGGTCGCTGCGTCGCTCCTCGGCCCGGGCTCGGGTCAGGGCATCATGTTCGGCTACTCCGCCGACATGTTCCGCGTCCACGCCGCGTACGTGAACGAGCTCGGCCGCGTCAATCAGGCTTGGGCGGCTGGTTCGCCCGGCTCTGACTGGGCGTTCGCTGGCCGCGCAGAGTTCAAGCTCGCCGGCAACTGGGCGAACCTCGCCGATGCGCAGTCGTGGAAGGGCGAGGAGTTCAGCGCCGTGATCGGTGGCGGTTTCGCCATCGAGCGCAGCGACACCTCGTCGGCCACCCCGTGGCGCGGCACCATCGACGCCACCCTCGGCTTCGGTGGCGCGAACCTCGGCGCTGCGTTCTTCTACTCTGACGACGACGCGGGCTCCGAAGTCCAGGGCTTCACGGTCTCGGGCGGCGTGTTCGTGACGGACGACATCGAAATCGTCGCCCGCTTCGAGAACCTCGACGAGGACGGCGGTTCGGAGCTCAACACCCTCACGGGTGGCGCCAACTGGTACCTCGCGAAGAACACCGCCAAGCTCGGCGTCGAGCTCGGCTACGCGTTCGACGCTGTTCCGAATGGTGCGCAGTTCGCCAACTGGACCGAGTCGACCGACGACGGCCAGTGGGTCCTCCGCGGCCAGATGTCGTTCAGCTTCTGAACGCTTCGCGATCAAGCGAGCATCCACCCTGCTCTAGGCAATCCTGCCTCAAGCTCGGTTGCCTTCACCACGGCTCAGTCGGCCGCCCCGAAAGGGGCGGCCGATTTTCCTTTTGCGCCCGGGTCCGGTGGGACGGCGCGGTCGTCAATTTGTGGCGTGCTCCGCGGCCGTGCGTCGATAACGGCCCAACGCGGAGCCAGCGCGCTCCCAAGGAGAAGGCAGGATGCCGACCAACCCGCACAGGATGTGCCGTGGGCCCCGGGCCCCGTTCTACACCCCGAAGCCGATTCTCACGCCGCTCCTCGTCGCCGCGCTCGGCGTCGTGGGCGCCGCCCGCGCAGATTCGGGCGCCGCGAGCGACGACCTCCTGAAGCGCATCGAGCGGCTCGAGGCCGCGAACGCCGCGCTTTCGAGCGAAG
>JBIKWD010000259.1:0-3949 GCA_044356505.1 Phycisphaerales bacterium | reverse complement strand
GAAGACGCCGCACCGCCTCGACGGCCGCCGGCTCGTGGACGAGCCAGTTCCACACCACGTTCTCGAGGATGTTCTTCGCCATGCGGCGCTCGCCCGTGAAGTAGAGGAGCGACCGCGACGCGAGCTCCGCCGCGGCGCGCGCGGGAACGTCGATCCGCCCGATGCGCGGACGCTGGTCGTCGCCCGGCCGCGTGCGCGCGAGCTTGAAGCCGCCGACGACGCCGCCGACCTGGTCCTGCCATCCGCCGCGCGAGCCGAGCAGCTGCTCGAGCGCGCTCGTCGCGGCGACCAGCGCCTCGACGCTGCGCTGGCGGCCGAAGACACGGTCGAGCGCGTGGATGGTCGCGGCGCCGAGGATCGAGCTCGTGCCGAGCCCGCTGCCCTTCGGCACCGCGCTGAAGAGCGTGAGCGAGATGCCGCCGCCGATCGCCTCGAGCCACGTGCGCAGCGACGTCTTCGGATCGGCGGGTGCGGCGCCCGTCAGGACGAGCGCGTTCTCGGCGAGGCTCGACCAGCGCGTCGGATCGCCGCGGCGCGCAAGGTCGCGCATGTGGCGGATCACGCAGGTCTGCCCGAGATCGGTGCTCGTGACGCGGATGACAGGCTCGTCCTCGAGCTTCGCGACGACCTGGATCGGAAGCTGCCCGCGCAGCGTGAGCGCGACGTTCACCACCGCGCCGCCGGCCTCGTTGCAGATGGGCGGCGTGTCGGTCCATCCGCCCGCAAGGTCGACGCGCACCGGCATCGAAGTCCACACAGCCTGGTCGTGCAGGATCGCGGCCGGCTGCGGCCGCGGCGGCAGCGCGCACTGCGAGAGCACGGCGTCGGCGACGGCCTCGAACGCGCGCGCGCGCAGCTGGAGGGCAACGCGCGAATCGGGATCGAACGTCTCGGCGAGCGTCGCGGCGGCGCGCGCGTCGCCGAAGGGCGTCTCCGGCGAAAGAAGCGAGTTCGCCTCGCGCGCGTACATCGCGCGCAGGCCCGCGCGGCCCGAAGCACCGGCCTGCGCGACGAGTTCGCGAAGCGACCACTTGCGCGCGCGGCGCCACGCCACCGGCGCATCGCCGCCTTGCCACGTCCACCGGACGAGCGCGAGCGCGTCGCGTGCATCGGCCTTGCACCAGAGCCGCGCGTCCCACAGCGTGCCGCCTTCCGGCAGCGCGGTCTTGAAGTCGTCGTCGACGTGGCACGCGACGACCGCCTCGCCGCCCGAACGGAGCGGCACTCCGAACACGGCGAAACCCCGCGGAATCTCGCCGTCGAGCCGCCCGCCGATTCCGGCGACGATGTTGTCGCCGCCAAGCGAGAGTCCGCGCGCGTCGCAGGCGTCGACCACGACGCGTCCACGCGGCGGCTTGACGGGCGGGTGCGCGTCGAGGGCGACGGTGTTCGCGCCGAGACCGGCGACGCCGAAGCGCGAGAGCGCCGCGTGCGCGCCGCAGCAGGCGTCGAGCATCTCCCGCATCGAGCCGATGTGGAGGAAGTCGTCGATCCCCGCGAGCTGCACGCGGAAGGGCGTGCCGCGCAGCGCGTCGAACAGCGCGCCGAGCGGCCTCGCGAGCGCGCCCGCGCCGCAGGTCGCGAGATACGCTTCGCGCGTGCTCGGTGCAGGCAGCGCCATCGCGATCTCGCGGTAGAGATCGACCGACGGCAGGGCCGCGCGCGACGCGAGCTCGGCGAGGCCGCCGCGGACGAACGCGATCCTTCCGGCGCGGAGACGCACGCCGGCGCCCGAAAGCAACGCCTCGACCGACGCAGGATCGAAGGAAAAGAGCCCGAGATCGACAAGCGCGCGTCCCTGGCGGTCGAGCGCGCGGGCGGCGCGCATCTCGGCTTCGCCCGGCTTCTGGAGGAACGCCTTCACGCGGTCGCCCTTTCCGCAGACGAACACGCCGTGCCTCGCCGCGCGCGCGGCCGACGCGTGCTGCGCGATGCCGATCACGCCCGCGCCAGCGAAGCGGACGGGGTCGCGCGCGAGGCCAAGGACGGCGTCGCCTGCGCCGACGAGCACCTCGCCGCCGTCGCGCGGCGAGAGCGCTGCAAGGTCGTCAAGCAGGAGATCGAACACCCGCGCGCAGCGGAAGCCGCGGGCAAGGCGCGGAATCGGCGCAAAGAGCTTGCCCTCGACCGCGTACATCGGCAGGCGCCGCGAATCGCCGCCCGAGTGCAGGACGAGCACGCGCTCGCCGGCGAAGAGTCCTGAGATCGTGCGCGCAGGCTTCACGCGCAGGATGCGGCGCGCGACCTCCGCGAGCGCGAGCACCGTCGCGGCGCCTGAGCCGATCCGCGTGTCGTGCGCGTCGGCGACCGCGCACGCGCCGCGGCAACCGGCAAGCGGCCCGCGGCCGATGCGCGGCGCAAGAAGCGCGTCGTACGCTGCGGCCTGGCGCGCGTTCGCGGCGGTCAGCACGAGCCAGCCGAAGGTGGAGGCGCGCGGAGAATCCATCGCCGCAAGGTATCCGATGGCGCAATCGGCCGACGATTCAGATACCTTCTCGACATGCGCGTGTTCGCACAGGCCATCGACCTCGTCGACGATCCAGCCCGGATCGACGAATACCTGCGCCATCACCGCGCCGTGTGGCCCGAGGTGACCGACGGCCTGCGCGCGATCGGCATCCGCGGCATGCGCATGTGGCGCGGCGGAACGCGGCTCTTCATGGTGGTCGAGACCGACGACGGCTTCGACCCCGCGCGCTACCAGGACTACGCCGCCGATCCGCGCACGCGGGAGTGGGACGCGCTCATGCGCACCTTCCAGCGGCCCGCTCCGTTCGCGAAGCCGGGCGAGTGGTGGGCGCAACTCGAGGAAGTCTTCGATCTTTCGCGCGTTCCGGCGCGGGTACAAACGGTTTCGGGCGCGCGCGGCGCCCACGGGGGGAGTGGCGCATGACGATCGGCGCGACGCTCGAGTTCCACGGCGCGGCAGGCGAGGTGACGGGAAGCTGCACGCTTCTCCGCACCGCGAAGGCGCGCATCCTCGTCGACTTCGGAATGTTCCAGGGAACGCCCGCCGACGAGGCGCGCAACGCGATCCCGCCCGAGATCGACTTCGCGTCGCTCGACGCGGTGATCGTGACCCACGCGCACATCGACCACTGCGGGCGGCTCGCGATGCTGCCCGAGCTCGGCTTCAACGGCCGGATCTACGCGACGACGGCGACGCACGAACTCCTCGGCCGCGTGCTGCGCTCGAGCGCGCGGCTCCAGCGTGCGCGGTTCTACGAGCGCGCCGACGGCAGCGCACCGTGGGCGCGCGCGCTCATGCCCGGCGAGGAGCCTGGCGGACCGCCCGAGTTCCCTCCCGCGCACCGGCTCTTCGACACGCCCGAGGTGCGCGACACCATGGAGATGATCGAGGGCGTGCCGCTCGACCGCGAGGTCAAGATCGCGCCGCTCGTGTCGCTCGTCTTCCGCAACGCAGGCCACATCCCGGGCGCCGCGAGCGCAGAGCTTGCGATCGGCGCAGGCGCTGCCAAGCGCGTCGTCCTCTTCTCGGGCGACCTCGGCCCCGAGCGCTCGGCGCTGCTTGCGCCGCCCCACCGCCCCGCGCGCGCCGACGTCGTCGTCGTCGAGTCGACCAACGGCGAGCGCCGCCGCGACGCGAACCTCGATCCCGAGACGCAGCTCGCGGGAATCGTCGCCGACGCCGCGCGGCGCAAGGCGAAGGTGATCGTGCCATGCTTCGCGCTCGGCCGCGCGCAGCTTCTCGTCTATCGACTCGCGCGCCTGCATGCGCGCGGCCTCATGCACGGACTCAACGTCTACGTCGACTCGCCGATGGCCGTGCACGGCATCGAGTCGCTCTACCGCCATCCCGAGTACCTCGCGCCGGAGCTCACGTCGGCGGTGCGCGCGGGCGGCGCGCCGCTCTGGTTCCCCGAGCTCCACTACGTCCTCTCGAAGCGCGAGTCGATGGCGATCGACCGCATGGTGCACGGTGGAATCA
>JBIKWD010000081.1:0-13771 GCA_044356505.1 Phycisphaerales bacterium | reverse complement strand
GCCCGTTGTTGTTCTGGAGCGGGTACGGGAAGAACCCCGAGAGGCTCGAGGAGACGGCGAAGCCGATGTTTGGATCGCAGACGGCGTTGAGGTACGCGACGCCGCCGCCCCAGTCGTTTCCGGAGAGGAAGTGGGCGAGGTCGCGCGGATTCGAGCCGACGGGGCCGCCGCCGCCGCCCCACGCGTTCGCGAACTGCGTCAGCTGGTCAGGGAAGCTCGGAGCCGTCCACGGATCATTGACCCCGGTGTCCCACACGCGGAGGAAGGTCATGACCGGGTAGAGAAGCTGCTCCTCGTAGTAGATCGTGTTCATGCCCGCCGCGATCTGGGTGGCGTAGTTCACGGCCGCCGCGGAAGAACCGAACAGGCCGCGGAACGCGTTGTCGGTCTCGAACGCCATCTCGAGCTTGAGGCAGGTCGCGAGTTCCGCGACGCCGCCGTCGCCCACGCTGCCCTCTGGGCCGCCGGCGCGAACCTGGCAGCTGTACTCGAGCCAGTTGATCGCGCCCTCGGGCATGTTGTCGAGATCGGTGATCATCAGCGGCATCTCGCCGCGCGGGCCGTTCGAGATGCTCAGCATCTGGCCTTCGATGTTGATGAAGCCGGAGATCGCGGTCGGCGAGAACGCGAGGAACACAAGGCTGCCGTCGATGCCCGTGATGTGCCCGCGGAAGGTGCGGACCTCGGGCGTGTAGCCGTAGTTGGCGACAGGCTCGCCGTTCGGACCGGCTTCCATCACGGCGATCGTCGTCGACTCGGTGGTGACCTTGAACTCGGAGAGCCACATGTCGACCATCCGGCCGTCGGGCAGCGGAAACTGCACGAGGTCGAACGCCGACTGCGACGGGATCATGTCGACGAGTTCAGGGAGGAAGTCGACCTCGATCACGCCCTGCACGCTGAGCGAGGGCTTCGAGCTCGGAAGGAACGGCGAGAGGAACACCGCGCGCCCGTCCGTCTCGACGGCAGTGCCAGGCCGCGCGGAAGAGAGAGCCGACGAGTGGGTCGCCGAAATGCGAGCGCTCTGAGCCGCAGCCGTCTTGCTTGTTGCGGATTGCTCGCTGGCGAAGAGCGAAGAGCAGCAGAGGAGCGCCGCTCCGGCTGCGGGCAGATAGGTGCGGAGGGCCGCAAGGTTCAGCGTGTTGGTGATGGGCTGCATCAGGGTCTCTCGTTGGATCGATTGCGCTTCGGAACGGATGAGCTGCATTCGCTGTGGGGCTTCTGTCGGTCGGAAATGGTGTCTTTCCCGCGGTTGAGACGCGACCCGCCGAGTGTCGCCCGGCGGGTCGCGTTGTTCGCTTGAATCAGAGCGGTGCCTGCGGATCGTTGATCACGATGTCGATGAAGTCGTGCTCGACGTTGTGTCGGCCGGTGGCGCCGATACCGCACGTCCACACCCGCATGTCGACCTTGTTGGTGGCCGGGTTGATGTACGCGCCGAACGCGCCCACGGGCGGCAGCGGGAACACCAGTCCGTCGGCAACGGTGTTGAGGAACTGGGCCCCGAAGAACTCGTAGCGCCCGCGCTCGAAGTTGTAGATGAACACGCCGCAGAACACGAAGTTGCGGGTGGCGCGCGACACCAGGTTGAGGCCGAGCGAGTTCACCGACTTCTGCGGATCCGGGAGCGTCACGGTCTTCTCGACGCGGACGTCGGTCGTGCGGCCCGTGGACATGTAGGTCAGGCCCTCGACCGTCGTGCCGGCGTTGCGCGGCTGCGCGACGATGCGGAGGTAGTTGCCGTCGACCGCCTTGATCTGGAACGGGTTCCAGGCGTATCCGATGAGCTGGCCGCCGGTGAGCACGTCGACCGTCGACGTGTTGCCGTCGAACAGATCGGCCGACAGGATCGTGCCGCCGATCTGCTGGAAGTTCGGCGGAACGGCGACGGCCTTGAACTCGCACGGGCAGCCGGGCGGAACGCACTCGATGGAGCAGGGGCCGGGCGGGGTGCAGCCGTCCGCGGGGAAGTCCTCGCGGAAGGGGATGTCGGCAGTGAAGATGTCTCCGCCGAGCGCCCACGGGCACTGGAGGTAGGAACTGGGTGCGGACTGCATGATGGCCCGCACTTGCGCGGGAGCGATCGAGGTGCCGTAGAACTGGCGCGCCGACGCCTGAATGCGGGCGACGAGCCCGGACACCATCGCCGCAGCAGCGGAGGTGCCGCCGAACTCCTGCGTGTACATGCGAAGGCGATCGACCTGAAGGCCGGCCGCCGCTCCCGGCGGCTGGTCGTTGGTGCCCTGGAAGAGGAAGATCTCGGGATTGGGGACCGTGTTGTTGTTGAACACGGTGCTGCCGCCCGTGGTCACGACGCCGAACCCCCAGGCGGAGGCATCCGCGGACTCATCGGGGTTCTCGATGTCCTCCGCCTCGTAGTTGCTGCCCGGATATCGGAGGATCGAGAGCTGGTCCTCAGTGATTCCGACCGAGCAGCACGCGTAGCCTGGCAGCGGAGACGTGCCCTCGAGCATGTTGCCCGGCCAGACCGCGGTGACGATGATCGCTCCGACGTCGACGGCCTGACCGCTTCCCTGGATTTCGGCGGGGCCCGAACCGGCCGCGACGACGCTCGTGATTCCGAGATCGGCTGCGGTCGCGAGGAGGAGCGAGAACGCGACGTCAGAGGTCACCGGCTGAACCGACGGGTCGGTCCCGCCCACCGTCGGCACGTTCGCCGTCGGCATGTAGGGGATGGCGCCCATGAAGCCCCAGGAGAAGTTCATCACGTCGCCAGCGGTGAACTCGGCAAGGGCAGAGGCGAGCGCGTCCTGCGCGCGGAAGCCGGTCTCGGCCGCGACGATCGGGAAGAAGTAGCCTTGGGCGTTCGGCGCCATGCCGGTGACGCCGAAGCCGTTGTCGCCGGCGAGGATGACGCCCATCACGTTCGTGCCGTGGTTGGCGCTGATCGGGCCGCTCTCGGCGTAGACGGGTGTGAACCCCGGCTCGGAGATGACGCGCGGGACGGGGAGGAGCGGGCCCTCCCACGGGCGCTGCGGGTTCTTGGCGGGCCCGGCGAGGATGAACTCCTCATGCTGGGTGTAGCCCGACGTCTCCAACACGCCGATGCGGATGCCGTTGCCGCCGAGGAAGGGGTTCGCGTCGGGGTCGCCCGCCTGATAGAACTGCCAGATCAGCTGCTGGAAGTCCTCGAACTCCTGCAGCGCGAAGCCGTGACCCGAGAAACCGAGTGCTCCGCCGCCGATCGCGCCGATCCAGGTCGTGCCCAGACCGGAGACGTCGACGAGTTCGGCCGCGCGCGGTCCGCTCTGGGTGTAGAACTGGAAGCCCTGAAGGCCCTGCGCGGTCTGTTGCGCCGAGAGATCAGGTGACGCGTCGGTCGTCGGGGTGGGGATCACGCAGCTTGCGAACTGTCCCGACAGGACGAGGTTCGCGCAGGTCGCGTCCCACGCATCGCCGCAGCACGTCGGATCGATGAGGCACACGGCGGCGCAGCACTCGGGCTGGTTGCAGCCGCGGCCGGCGTGCTGGGTGACGCAGCTTGCGTTCTGGAACTGGTCGACGACCGGGGCGAAGGTGTCGATCAGGACCTGGTCTGCGTCGAAATTGAAGCACGGGTCGTAGGGGCCGTCGTCGGGCGGAGCCTCGTAGATCGTTCCCGTGCAAAGCAGGTTCGCCCACGCGGCGCAGTAGACGTCCCAGCCGCCCGTGTCCTCTTCATCGATGCAGGCGGGGTCGATCCCGCCGACGAGGTTGCAGCACGTCACGTCGTTGCAGCCGTACGGAATCGGGTCTGCGTTCGGATCGGGGTTGCACTCGGTGCGGAAGATCCCGTCGCCGTTGCCCGGGAACTCGAGGGTGCAGGTGGGCGACGGCACGTTGCAGTCGGCGGGGTTCTGGGGATCGCAGCCTTCCTGCAGGTTGCGGATGTTCCGCTGCAGGCTGACGAACTCGACGGTGCCGAGGTCGTTGAGCGCCCACGCCGCGTCGTAGAGGTTCTCGAACGGGACGCCCGTCACGACGATCATGCCCGCGAGGTCGGGCTGCTCTCGGCCGCTGTGGTCACGGGCGCGCGTCTCGATGCTTGCGAGTTCGCTCTCCGACTTGCGGATCCACTGGCGCGCCACGCCGCCGTACTTGGCGAGGATGGCGTCGGCTGCGGAGAGATCCACGCCTGCCTTGCTCGTGATCGGCGCACCGGTGGTCGCAACGCGGGCCTTCACGTTGTCGTTGAACTTGACGATCACCTCGCCGGTGAGGACGTCGTGCGAGGGATAAAGACCCACGCCACGGAACTTCTTCGGGAGGAGGTTCTCGACCGGGTCGAGCTTTCGGAACGGAGTGCGCGGCGCGAACTTCTTGGCGGGAACCGCGGCCGGAACGTCGGAGGCAGCCGAAGGCGCAGAGGCGACCGCAGCCTGCGCCACGAACGCGCCGCTGGCGGCGAGCGTCAGTGTGAGCGCGAGGCCTCGGGCCGAGCCGAGGGAAGCGCCCAGCAAAGAGACTCCACGGGAGGAGAGGCGGATGAACTGCGATCGTGCGGGGAAACGAATGGCTGTACGCATGGTTCTGGTTCTCACGGTCGTCGCGTCGAATGAAGTCGAAGCGGTGATCACTGCGTCGGGAGTGACGATGCCATCTGCTGCTGTCGAGGGTGCGCTTGCGCGGAAAGGGCCGGCCATGGTCGATGCGCGGTCTGCGCTTCGGCGGAGTCTGCGTTCACCTGCGAGGCCGTGACGGGACGGCGACCGCCGCAGGGGAGCGAGAGCATGGGCGTCTTATACGCACTCGTTTCGAGCTAGTTGAGGCGTGCACTCCACTTTGATTCGGACTCTTTGATTCTCTGAGGGGGTTCTCTAACGGAACGGTTCCTGTCGGGACCTTCTCGGGACTTTGTCGGGACCTTCTCGCGACTTTGTCGAGAGCTTCTCGCGACTTTGTCGAGACCTTGTCAGTACGCGGCCACGGCGGCCGTGCATCGGCCGCCGCATCCGCGATGGGCCGAACGCCCGACGGACCGAGACGGCGAATGTAACACAAAGCCGCGGACGGGGGGCTCGGGGATCGGCTTTTCGGACATTGGTCCGACGCCAACGCATCGAGACGGCGATCGGAGACGAGGGTCGGCGTCACGCCCTCGTCGCGGGGCTCGCCTCGGCACCCGTGGTCGAGCCCAGCGACCGGCCGATGTCGCGCCGGTAGAAAGCACCCTCGAATCGGATCTTCGAGGCGGCGAGGTTGGCGAGGTCCCGCGCGCGGGCGAGGTCGCGTGCGAGCGCGGTGACGCCAAGCACGCGGCCACCGTTCGTGACGACCTTGCCGCCCTTTCGGGTGGTGCCGGCGTGGAAGACGACGACGTCCTCGCCCGCGGCCCGCTCGACGGCGCGCGCCTCGTCGAGTCCCTCGACCTCGAGTCCCTTCGCGTAGCTGCCCGGATAGCCCTTCGAGCAGACGACGACGCAGCACGCGGCGCGGTCGTCGAACGCGACGTCGACCTCGTCGAGCTGTCCCGTGGCCGTCGCCCAGCAGAGTTCGACGAGGTCCCCGCGCAGGCGCGCCATGATCGGCTGGGTCTCGGGGTCTCCGAAGCGCGTGTTGAACTCGAGCACCTTCGGCCCGGCGGGCGTCAGCATCAGGCCCGCGTAGAGGACGCCGCGGAAAGGGATGTCCATTCGCTTGAGCGCGTCGACCGTCGGAACGAGCACGTCGCGCTCGACGATGCGCATGAGTTCAGGCGTCGCCCGCGGGGTCGGGCTGAACGCGCCCATGCCGCCGGTGTTCGGGCCGGTGTCGCCTTCGCCGACGCGCTTGTGGTCCTGCGCGGGGTCGAGGATCCAGAAGCTGCGGCCGTCGCAGAGCGCAAGCACGCTCACCTCCGGACCTTCGAGGAGATCCTCGACGAGCACGGTCGCGCCCGCGTCGCCGAAGACCCTCTTCACGAGGCAATCCTCGACCGCGGCGCGCGCCTCGACGACGCTCTTGCAGACGACGACGCCCTTGCCCGCGCAAAGCCCCGTCGCCTTCACGACGCAGCCGTCGACCCGCGTATCGACGTACGCAAGCGCCTGCTCGGCGTCGGTGAACGATCGCGCATCCGCCGTCGGAACCCGCGCCGCCCGCATCACCTGCTTGGCGAACGCCTTGTCCCATTCGAGCTGCGCCGCCGCGCGCGAGGGGCCGAAGACCACGCGCCGCGGCGGATCCGCGAGCTTCGTCGCGAAATCCGCAGCGAGCGGCGCCTCGGGGCCGACGACGACGAGCGAAATGTCCTCGCGCTCGCACCATCGGCTCAGGCGGAAGATGTCGGAGACCGGCTCGGGGCATGCGCGGCCGAGCTCGAGTATCCCGGCGTTGGCATCGGGCTCGACCCAGAGGTTTCCAAGCCGTTTGCTCTTCCGAAGCTTCCATGCGAGCGCGTGTTCGCGGCCGCCGGTGCCGATCAGGAGGACGTTCACGGAATCGGGGCAGCGCAGTTTGCTCATCGGGGCGGCCACTGTACCCGTGAACCCTGCTAGATTGCCCGCCCACCCGACCGGGTTTCCATGCAAGGGTCCTCCATGCTCCGCCAACCTCCATCGATCGCGTGCGCCCGCAGCGGCATCCTCCTCTCCAGCAGCATCGCCCGAAGCCTCTCCGGACGGCTGTTCGCGGCGGCCACGGCTGCAAGCCTGCTTGCCGCCTCGCAGGCAGGCGCGCAGTCCGACGACCTCCTCCGTCGGCTCAACGAGCCGTGGACGCGGGTGACCGAGGCTTCCCGCAGCGCGAAGCCGCTCTTCACCGCCTATCTGGACATGACGAAGCCGCCGCAGGAGATCGGCGAGGAGTTCAACCTCAAGACGATCTATCCCGGGATGGATGGATTCGACGCGGTCGCCAAATGGGCGGCAGACAACGGGAACATGGGCAAGGCGCTCGTCGCCGTCCAGAACGCACTGGTCCTCGGCGTCCCCTACGGGACAGAGGGGGTCGACCCGAAGTTCGTCGAGCGCGGACTCGTCGCGATCATCGCCCCGGGCGGCGACCTCACCAAGGTCGAGTTCCCGTACCTCGACGCCCTCGACGTGATCGCCGCGTACGTCACCGCGGAGATGTACCGCCTCTGCGAGGCCGGCAAGTTCGACGAGGCGTTCACGCTCGGCATCGCCCACCTGCGGGTCATGCGGCAGGCGTGCGACGCGCAGATGTTCGAGGAGAAGCGCCGCGCGATGACCCTGCTCGCCGACGCGATGTCGGTGCACCGCGACGTCATCTACACATACAAGGACAAGCTCGGGCTCGAGCTCCTTCGCAAGATCGCGACCAAGGAGTACCCGTACCTCAAGCCGACCGACAACGAGCGGCTGCGCCGCATCGCGATGCCTGAAGGCGACCAGCTGGTCGCGACCGAGCTGCTCGAGTCGGTCTTCGACGACGCGGGGCAGGTCGACCGCGAGAAGTTCGCTGCGATCTTCTCCGAGATGCAGGTCCGCGACGACGGTCCGCTGACGGGCTTCGGCGCCGTCAAGCGGTGGGAGCGGGTCGCGGGCGTCCACGGATCGCTCGATGCGAGCACGCTGAAGCTCACGGCCATCCACGACGACTGGTGGCGGCGGTGGCGGATGCGGCCCTACGACCCGATCATGGCGCTGCCGACCGAGTTCTCGGTGATCAACCCCGTCAAGTACGCGGCCGTGGTCTTCGCGACCCGCGACATCGAGTCGCTGTTCGCGCTGCGGCGGCGGCTGGTGACCGAGTTCTGCGGCCTCGTCTCGGCCGCGGGCCTTTGCGGCTACCGGGCGCAGTTCGGCAGCTGGCCGAACGACATCGAGAAGGCGTACGTCACCTACTTCCCCAAGCGCTTCGACTTCGATCCGTACGACCCCGAGTACGGCAACATGCGCTACGAGGACCTCGGAACCCGCACGAAGGGCATCGAGAGCGAGTACGGCCGCATCGAGGTGACGGGCTGCCTACTCTACGCCCGCAGCGACAACAACGAGTTCGACGGCGCCGCGCGTCACGCCGAGGGTGGCAAGATCGGCGACTTCGTGGTGTGGCCGCCGCTCCGCGCCGTCTCGCGCGGTCAGGGTGAGTGACGGTATCGCGGGCTTTCGCGAGGAAAGAGAGAAGCGATGGGCGCGCACGCCGAGTCAACGAACGGTTCTGTCGAGAAGCTGGTGGTGATCGGGTCGGGCCCGGCCGGCTGGACGGCGTGCATCTACGGTGCGCGCGCCAACCTCGCTCCGCGCGCGATCATCGGCGTGCCGGCGTCGAATCCGGCGCCGGTGCTTCCGGGCGGTCAGCTGATGCTCACGACGGAAGTCGAGAACTACCCGGGTTTTCCGCACGGCGTGTCGGGACCCGAGATGATGGATCTCTTCCGCAAGCAGGCGGAGCGCTTCGGCACCCGCATCACCGACGCGGACGTGGTGCGCTGCGATTTCTCGCAGCGGCCGTTCGTGCTCGAGACAAGCGAAGGCGAGACGGTGCGCGCGCATGCTGTCGTCATCGCGACCGGTGCGACCGCCAACTGGATCGGCCTCCCCAACGAGCTGCGGCTTGCGATGAACGGCGGCGGCGTCAGCGCCTGCGCCGTGTGCGACGGCGCGCTTCCGGTCTACCGCAACCAGCCGCTCGCGGTCGTCGGCGGCGGCGACACGGCGATGGAGGAGGCGAGCTACCTCACCAAGTTCGCGTCGAAGGTCTACGTGATCCACCGGCGCGACTCGTTCCGCGCGTCGAAGGCGATGCAGGCGCGCATCCTCGACAACCCAAAGGCTGAGCCGGTCTGGAACTCGGTCGTCGTCGACGTGCTCGGCAAGGACTTCATCGAGGGTGTGCTCCTCGAGAACGTCGTGACGAAGGAGCGCACGACGCTTCCGGTCCGCGGACTCTTCATCGCGATCGGCCATTCGCCCGCGACCAAGTTCCTGCAGGGAAGCGGCATCGAGTTCGACGACAAGGGCTACATAGCCTTGAAGACGCGATCGAGCCGCACGAACATCGAGGGCATCTTCGCGGCGGGCGACGTCGCGGACTCGACCTATCGCCAGGCGATCACCGCGAGCGGCATGGGCTGCCAGGCGGCGATCGACGCCGAGCGGTGGCTGGCTGAGCACGGCGTGCATTGATTCCGCCGCTCTGCGGCGGAATCGATCGTCTTTGAGCGGTCGCGGCTGCGGCCGCTCCCTCTGGCGTGGATAGCGCGAAAGGTGGCGGTCGCGGCTGCGGCCGCTCCCTCTGGCGTGGATGGCGCGAAAGGTGGCGGTCGCGGCTGCGGCCGCTCCCTCTGGCGTGGATGGGGCGAAAGGCCGCCGCCGCGAGCGGCGGCCGCTCAAACAGCGTCTGGTGCCACGCGCGTCATGATCTTCGCCACCACGCAGTCGCCCCAGACGTTCACCACGGTGCGGCACATGTCGACGACGCGGTCGACGCCGATGATGATGCCGATCGCCGCGATCGGCAGGGGTTCGATGCCGCGGCCGGCGAGCGTCGAGTTCACCGCCGTGATGACGATCACCATGGTCACGAGGCCGGCGCTCGGGATGCCTGCGGCGCCGATCGCGGCGAGCACGCTCGTCACCACGACCAGCACGACGTCGGAGAACATCAGGTCGACACCGAACAGCTGGAACAGGAACAGCACGACGACAGCCTCGTAGAGCGCCGTGCCGTCCATGTTCATCGTCGCGCCGAGCGGGACGCAGAAGTTCGTCGCGCGCTTCGAGCAGCCGCCCTCGTTGATGCACGCGTCGATCGTGACAGGCAGCGTTGCGTTCGAACTCGAGGTCGAGAACGCGGTCAGGAACACGCGGCGCAGGTTCCACAGCAACCGCCAGCCGTTGCCGCCGCCGAACAGCTGGCAGTAGAGCGGCAGGATCAGGAACGCGTGGATCGCAAGGCCCGCGAGCGCGACCGCCATGTAGCCAAGCACCGGGGTCGCGATGTTCTGGAGGCCGATCTTGGCGACGACCGCGGTCACGAAGAAGTAGAGGCCGACCGGAAGAAGCCAGAGGATCCAGCCGACGATCCTCATCACGCCCGCGAGGAGCGACTGGAAGAGCTCGAGCGCGGGCCTGCCGCGGTCTCCCGCCGCCGCGAGGCCGAGTCCGAGGAGGAGCGCCGCCGTGATCGCCGCCATCGTCGACCCTTCCACGATGTCCCTCAGGGGGTTTCTCGGGAAGATCTGCGACAGGATGTTGAGCCACGCCCCTGCGACGCCCGTCGACTGGGCGTCCTGCATGCGCTGGGCCCGCGTCGCGTCGGCGGCGAACTCGCGCGAGCCCTGCTGCATCAGCGCGTCCTTCGTCTCGGGCGAGACGCCGGCGCCGGGTGCGAAGAACTCGATCAGCACGGCGCCGAGCGCGGCGGCAAGCAGCATGCTCAGGACGTAGAGAAAGACCGTGCCGAGCCCGAGCTTGCCGAGCTTGGCCGGCCCGCCGACCGACGCGATTCCGCAGGCGACGCTGAGGAACACGATCGGAATGACGAGCATCTGGAGCGGGCGGACGAGCAGGTAGTCGCCCGCGACCTGCCAGAACGCGCTCGGCGCGCCGCCCTGTCCGTGGATCAGCTGCCCGGTGACGACCGCCGCGACGAGCGCCCCGAAGAGGAGCGTCGTCTGCAGCTTCGCACGCCGGGTTGAGGTCGCCATGAGGGCGATACTACAGCACGCTCTTCACATGCGTCTCGCGCAGCTGCTCGGGGTCGACCGGTCCGGGGGCGTCGGTCATGAGGTCCGCGCCCGACTGCGTCTTCGGGAACGCGATCACGTCGCGGATGTTGTCGGTGCCGACGATGTGCATCACGAGCCGGTCGAGCCCGAACGCGATTCCGCCGTGCGGCGGCGCGCCGTACTTCAGCGCGTCGAGGAGGAAGCCGAACTTGACCTTCGCGTCCTCCTGGGTCAGGCCGATCAGCTTGAAGACCGTCTCCTGGACCTTCTGGTCGTGGATGCGGATCGATCCACCCGCGATCTCGCTGCCGTTGAGGACGAGGTCGTATCCGGCCGACAGGCAGGCGCCGGGATCGGAGTCGAGGATCCCGAACTGGTCGGGATTCGGGCTCGTGAACGGGTGGTGCAGGGCGACCCAGCGCTTGCCGTCGTCGTCCCACTCGAACATCGGGAAGTCGACGACCCAGAGGAAGTTCCACGCGCCCTCGGGCACGATCTCGAGGTCGCGGGCGATCTTCTGCCGGAGCTCGCCGAGCGTCTTCGTCGCGATGTCGTAGTGATCCGCCGCGAACACGACGACGTCGCCCGGAACAAGTCCGAGCGCCGCGACGAGCTCCGCCCGCACCGGCTCGAGGAACTTGGCGACGCCGGTCTCGAAGCCGTTCGCCCCGAGCTTGGTGTAGGGGATGCCGCCGGCCTTGAAGGTCTTCGCGAACTCGCTGTAGCCGTCGAGGACCTTGCGGGTGAGCTTCTCGTTCGGCGCGGGAACGCGGATCGCCTTCACGACGCCGATCTTGCCGGCCTTCGTCTTGCCGAGGGCGTCCTTGAAGACGCCGAACTCGGTCTTGGCCGCGATGGCGGAGACGTCGCGGATCTCGAGACCGTAGCGGGTGTCGGGGCGGTCGATTCCGAAGCGCTCCATCGCGTCGTGGTAGGTCATCCGCGGCACGTCGCCGATGTCGTGGTTGAAGAGCTCCTTCCAGAGGCCGCGCGCGAAGCCGGTCATCATCGACATGACCTCCTCGCGCTCGACGAAGCTCATCTCGAGGTCGATCTGCGTGAACTCGGCCTGCCGGTCGGCGCGCGGG
Source organism: Phycisphaerales bacterium (assembly GCA_044356505.1). Classification (GTDB taxonomy): domain Bacteria; phylum Planctomycetota; class Phycisphaerae; order Phycisphaerales; family SM1A02; genus QWPT01. The sequence continues at coordinate 2,068 of JBIKWD010000081.1, read as the reverse complement.
TCCTCGTCGCGCATGCACTTGCAGATCTGGAGGTAGCGGTCGCAGCCGGCGACCATGAGGATCTGCTTGAAGAGCTGCGGGCTCTGCGGCAGCGCGTACCACTTGCCCGGGTGGAGGCGGGCCGGCACGATGAAGTCGCGCGCGCCCTCGGGCGTCGTCTTGATGAGGAGCGGCGTCTCGATCTCGAGGAAGCCGTTCTGGCTGAAGTAGTCGCGGGCGAACTTGGTGATGCGCGAGCGCGTTTGCAGGATGTGCTGCATGCGCGGCCGGCGCAGGTCGATGTAGCGGTACTTGAGGCGCGTCTCCTCGCCGATCTTGTCGGCGTCGCGGTCGTCGGGCAGGATCGGCGGGGGTTCGGCCGGGTTCAGGAGCTCGAGCTTCTCGGCGACGATCTCGATCTCGCCGGTCGCGAGGTTCGGGTTCGAACCGCCTGCGCGGATGCGCACCTTGCCGGTGACGGCGATCACGTACTCGCGGCGCAGCGTCCGCGAGAGCGACACGAGGTCGGCGGGGGACTGCTCGAGGTCGAACACGACCTGGCACAGGCCCTCGCGGTCGCGGAGGTCTGCGAAGATCAGACCCTTGCCTTGGTCCCGGTAGGTGTTGACCCATCCCGAGAGCGTGACCGTCTGGCCGACGTGGCTCGCCCGAAGGGAGCCACACATGTGCGTGCGCTTCAGCATAAGGGGCGGAATGGTACCCGCTGCGGAGAGGCGGCGGGTGCGCGGATTCAGGCGCAAACACGCGCGGTTCGGTAGTCTCCGCGCATGCCAGTCCGCAAGGTGGTTCTCTTCACCGCCCAGGAGCCTTCGGGCGACGCGCACGCGGCGCCGGTGATCGCGCGGCTGCGCGAGGCGTACCCCGACATCGAGCCGGTCGCATGGGGCGGGCCGAAGATGGCCGCCGCAGGCGCCACGATGCTCGGCCGAACGGCGGACGACGGCGTCATGGGACTCGTGGGACTGTCGAAGGTCGCGGAGGTGAAGCGGCTGCACGACGAGATCGTCGCGTGGGCGCGCGCGAACCCGGTCGCCGTCCACATGCCGGTCGACAGCCCGAGCGCGAACTACCCGCTCTGCGCCCGCCTCAAGCCGCTCGGCGCGCGCGTCGTCAACCTCGTCGCGCCCCAGCTCTGGGCGTGGGCGCCGTGGCGCATCGGCAAGGTCCGGAGGCTCTCCGACGTCCTCCTCTGCCTGCTTCCGTTCGAGGAGGAGTGGTTCCGCTCGCGCGGCGTGGTCGCGAAATACATCGGACACCCGGTCCTGTCGAAGCCGCTCGACGGCGCGCTGCTTGCCGCGGAGTCGGCGCTCCTGCCCGCGGCGTCGCCCCGCGTGCTTCTCTTGCCCGGCTCGCGCTCGAGCGAGGTGCGACGGAACGGCCGCCTGCTTGCCGACGTGTTCGCCCTGATCCGTGCGGAGCTGCAAGGCGCGCGCGCCGTCGCGGTCGCATCGAACGCGGCGAACGCCGCGCGGTTTCTCGAGCACTTCGGCGGCAGCGCGCCTGCGGGCGTCGACGTCGTCGTTTCGGGCCGCGAGCTCAGCCTCGAGGGAGCGCTCGCATGGTGCGATCTCGCGCTCGCGGTGTCGGGAACGGTCAGCCTCGACTGCACGCGCCAGGCCAAGCCCGTGATCGGCGTCTACCGAACGAGCCGCGTGGAGGCGCTCGGCGCGAAGCTGGTGATCCGGGCGCCGAACCTGCTTCTCCCGAACATCCTCGCGGGGCGGCGCATCGTGCCCGAGTTCGTGCCCTATGCGGGCGGAGCCGCACCGATCGCGCGCGCCGCGATCGGCATCCTCGCCGACGACGGGCGTCGCGCGCGGATGTCGGCCGACCTGCGTGCGGTGGCCGACACCTTCCTCGGGCGCGACCCTGCGCCGATCGCGGCCGAGGTGGTCGCGCGCGAGGCGCGCGGCGAGCGCCTCGGCGACGCAGCGCTTGACGAAATCGTGCGCACGCTTTCGTAAGCGCCAGCGCTGATTCGCTACACTCTCGGCTCACCCGCCGCGACCACGCGGCGGTCCACGTCGAGCGAGGAGGATGGCGATGCTGCAGGCGCTTGGTCAGGCGG
>JBIKWD010000258.1:0-3994 GCA_044356505.1 Phycisphaerales bacterium | reverse complement strand
CGGCTCCACCGTCGACATGCGAGCCCGGCTCCACCGTCGAGGGCGCAGCCCGAGCCGCTGACACCCGGGTCGACAGCCAAAATGGGTGGCACCACTTCCAGTGGTGGTTCCGCGCACGTACCAGGCACGACGCTCCGTTCCCAGCCACGTCGACTCCGCACCACTTCCAGTGGTGCTTCCACGCGCACCGCGAGGGCTACATCGAGCCCGAAAGATCGATCAGCCACTCGGGTGGCGGCTCGACCTGCGGCGCGTACTCGCGAGGCCTCCCATACCACTCCGATGCCGAGCTCCATCTCCAATCAGTGGGGAGCTTGGCAAGGCCTGCGACACAAGGGTTCTGGTGGATGTAGTGATAGGTTTTCCAGAAGTGCTGGTGCGACCAGATCTCACGGTCATAGCCGCCGCCGGCTTGCCAAAGTTTGGGGACGTCATGCAGATGTGGAAGCACCGCGATCGCGATGTCCTTCTTCAGAATGGCAAGTGAGCGAGCGAGATCACCAGATCTCGGCGTCAAGAGCATATGGATGTGATTCGAGAGCACGACCCATGCGTGCATCGCTATGTCATGCGGTCCGATCCATGCCCGAAGTTGTGAGGTCACCAGGTCTCGCAGGCCAGGAGTCGCCAGAAGCCGCTTGCGCTGCGCGCATGAGAATGTGATGAATCGAACGGTGCCTGCCGAGCCACGCCGCGTCATCCTTTTCCGTTGCTTTGGATGCATGGAACGAGACTAACCCAGCCCACGCGGGTGATTCGCAGGTGTGACGCACTCCGCAGGGGATTTTGCCGATCGACACCGCACCGCTGGAAGTGGTGCCACCCGTAGAAGGCTGTCGACCCGCATGCAACCCGCTCCGGCTTCGCCGTCGCGGGCGCAGCTTCCCTCTCACGCGCCCGCAGCCAGCGGATGGTGGAACCCGGCAGGCTTCACCGCGAGCACCGAGCAGCGCGACTCCGCGAGCACGCGCTCGGCGGTGCTGCCAAGCAGGATGTCGCGGAGGTTCGTCTTGCCGCGCGTGCCAAGCACGGTGAGGTCGGCGCCCACGCGAGCGGCGTAGTCGGCAATGCCGAGACGGTTCGTCCCCGCGTCGTCGCACACGGCGCGCAGCTTGAGCCCCGGGTGCGCGTTCGCCACGGGGCGCGTGAACTCCGCGAGTTCCCGCTCGAGCCCGTCGCGATACGCGCGCTGCCTGTCGGCGGGGGCGATCGCCTCGAGCGAGCCGTAGCTGAGCGACTTCCATGGCGCGTCGAAGAGGTGGAGCGCGTGAAGCTCTGCGCCCTCCTTCGCGGCGATCTGCGCGGCGCGGTGGAGCGCCTTCAGCGAGGTCTCCGAGAAGTCGACGCCCACGACGACCGTGCGGAAGGGGCCCTTCTGCGTGTCGCGCACGAGAAGGACATCGGACATGCTCTTGCGCACGCACGCGGTCGCAAGCGTGCCGAAGCCGACATCAGGGCGACGATCGCCGAACGCACCGAGGACGAGCAGGTCGGCGCCCGAGGCACGGGACTGCTCGAGCACGCCCGCGATGCGGTTGTTGACCCTGACCTCGACGGGAACCGCGGACGCGCCGGGAATCGCGGCCGCGAAGTCGCGCCAGGCCGACCTTGCAGCGTCGGCGAGATTGCCGCGAACCGCTTGCTGGAACTCCGACAGCACGCTCTCGAGCTCGATCACGACCGTCGTGTCGATCACATGCACGGCCGCGAGCTGCGCGCCCGACCATCCCGCGATGCGGATCGCCTGCGCCACGGCCACGGCCGAGCAAGGCGTGAAATCGGTGCCGACCACGATGGACTGGTAGGGCGCGGGCGCTGCGACGGAGGGGAGTGCGCTTGAAGTCATGGTGTCTCTCGCGTGAAGAATATCGACGAACCGCTTTCGAAGGGACGGCTCCCGCCTCGGCGGCCGTCGGAGCGATGGCCACTGTAGGTCGAAGGAGTGTCGCGGGCGACCCGCGGCCCGGCACATTCGGCGTGCGCGACCCGCGATCGCGGCGCGTTCCGCCACCCGCCCGGCACCTCACCCGATACCTTGCGCCGCGTGGAGCATGGCGCCCTGACCGAGATACTCGTCCTCCTCGCCGCGGCGCTCGCGCTCGGCATGCTCGCCGAGCGCCTGCGGCAGAGCGCGATCCTCGGCTACCTCGCGGCCGGCACCATCGTCGGTCCGAACGTGCTCGGCTGGGTCGAGGCGGGCGCGCGCGTCGACATGCTCGCAGAGCTCGGCGCGTCGCTCCTGCTCTTCGCGATCGGCCTCGAGTTCAGCGTCGCGCGGCTTCGGAAGCTCGGGCCGCGGGTCCTCGCCGCGGGTGCGCTGCAGATCGCGCTCACGCTTGCGGCGGGCCTCGCGGTCGCGATGGCCTTCGGGCTCCCCTTCGGAACCGCGTTCGCGCTCGGCTCGATCGTCGCGCTGTCGAGCACGGCCGTGGTCGCGCGGCTTCTCGTCGAGAGCCGCGCGCTCGACTCGAGCCACGGCCGCCGCGCGATCGGCGTGCTTCTCGTCCAGGACGTCGCGGTTGTTCCGATCGTGATCGCGCTCTCGTTCGGACGGACTGGCGGCGATCTCGCCGAGATCGGACGCGCGGTCGGCTCGACGCTTCTCTACGGCGGCGTCCTCGTCGCGGGATTCCTCGTGTTCGTGAAGTTCGTGGTGCCGTACGGCCTCACCGCCCGCGCCATGCAGCGCAACCGCGATCTTCCGATCATCTTCGCGCTCGTGTGCGCGCTCGGCAGCGTGGTCGGAGCCGAACTTGCGGGACTGCCGCCCGCGCTCGGCGCGTTCCTCGCGGGCGTGCTGCTCGGCGGGTCGCGCTTCAGCGGGCAGATCCGTGCCGACGTCGCGCCGCTCTACACGCTGCTCCTGACGGTGTTCTTCGCCGCGATCGGGCTCGCAGGCGACCCGATGTGGGCGCTCGAGCACGTCTGGCTGGTGCTCGTCGTGCTCGCGGCGGTGGTGGTCGGCAAGGTCCTGCTCGCGACCGCCGCGCTGCGGATCGCGGGATTCGCAGGGCTCGGCGCGGCTGCGACGGCGGCCACGATCGCGCAGATCGGCGAGTTCAGCTTCGTGGTCGCGGAAAGCGCGCACCGCGACGGGTTCCTCGACGACGACCTGTTCAGGCTGGTGGTGACGGTGACGGTCGCGAGCCTCGCGCTGGCGCCGCCGATGGTTGCGTTGGCGAATCGCCTCGCGCGCGCGCGGCCCGACGGCGCGGGGAAGCACGACGGCGCGGCCGGGCCGACCCGCGCGGCCGAGATCATCCTCGTCGGCTTCGGCCCGGCCGGACGCGAGGCATACGCCACGCTCGATCCCGCGCTCCGGCAGCGCACGGTCGTGGTCGAGTCGAGCGCCCTCGAGCACGAGCGCGCGAAGGCGCTCGGCGCCGCCGCCGACCTCGGCGATGCGCGGCGCAGGGAAGTGCTCGAGCACGCGGGACTCATGCGGGCGCGCGTCGTCGTGATCGCGGTGTCTGATCCGGCGGTCGTCGCGGCGATCACGTCGCTCGCCAGGTCGGTCGCGCCCGACGTCGCGATCGTCGCGCGGGCGCGCTACCACGAGGTCGAGCGCGGAATCGCGTCGGAAGGCGCCGACGTCGTGGTCGACGAGGAGATCCTCGTCGGCCGCAATCTCGCCGCGAGGGCAGGGGAGTTCGTCACGGCCGCGTCGTGAGGCGTACGCTTTGGCCCGCGCGCGGGCGCACGGGGAAACGCCCGACGGCGCGCCCGAAGTCGGCGTCGTGAAACGACCTACCGCCGCCGCCGCGCACCCGCGAGGCCCGCAAGCCCAAGGACCGCCGCGGCCCCAGGCGCAGGAATCGACGCGAGGTCGTTGAAGCTCAGCCCCGGCGCCGTCGCAGCGGTGAAGGTGCGAATGCCCGTGGTCGTGTTCACCGAGTAGATGTTCGAGCCGAGCGCCGCGAAGAGCCCCGTGTTGCCGAAGGCGATCTGGTAGTTCGACGGCGCGAGCGTGACCGTGGTCGCAGGCGAGCCCGGC